>NZ_JBSFLB010000027.1:0-138943 GCF_053598835.1 Streptomyces sp. NPDC001070 | reverse complement strand
ACCTCGTCCGAGATGGACGGGGTATCAACATATCTGGCGTTGACTTTTGGCACGCTGTTGAGTTCTCAAGGAACGGAAGCTTCCTTCGAGACCGTCTCACCGGCCCCTCCGGGCTTTCCCTTCGTTGTCTCCAGCTTAGCAGATCCGATTTCCTTCTCTGCCACCCTCTGGAGGGGGTTTCGCTTTCGGCGTTTCCGCCTCGGCGACATTCACTACGTTAGCGGATTCCTTCGCGTCTCGCGAATTCATCCCCCACTCTCCATGCGATTCCACGCCAATGGAATTCGAGGCGCACGGAAGTGCACCCGAATCTTCGGGGTGTTGTCGTCGTGGTGAGTGACCGCCGATCGAAGGATCCGGACGAACCGGACGCACCGTCTCAAGCGGCTCGGGCTACGTTACGCAAGAGCGACGGCAGAGTCAAGCTCTGCCGCCGCTCAAACGTGGATAACCAGCCGACGTCAGTCGCCGGCGACCTCGACGGCCGCCAGGCTCTTCTTGCCGCGACGCAGCACGAGCCAGCGACCGTGCAGCAGGTCGGCGGGCACGGGAGCCGCGTCCTCGTCGCCGATCTTGACGTTGTTCACGTACGCGCCGCCCTCCTTGATGGTGCGGCGGGCCGCGGACTTGCTGGCCACGAGCCCGACCTCGGCGAAGAGGTCGGCGACCGGGGCCAGCTCGGCGACCTTGGCGTGCGGCAGTTCGCCGAGCGCCGCGGCGAGGGTCCGTGCGTCGAGTCCGGTGAGTTCGCCTTGGCCGAAAAGCGCCTTGGACGCGGCGGTCACCGCGGCGCACTGGTCGGCGCCGTGGACGAGAGTGGTGAGTTCCTCGGCGAGGGCACGCTGGGCCGCGCGGGCCTGGGGGCGCTCCTCGGTGAGCCGCTCCAGCTCCTCGATCTCCGCCATCGACTTGAAGCTGAAGATGCGCAGGAACTTGGACACGTCGCGGTCGTCGGCGTTCAGCCAGAACTGGTAGAAGGCGTACGGCGTGGTCATCTCGGGGTCGAGCCAGACCGTGCCGGACTCCGTCTTGCCGAACTTCGTGCCGTCGGCCTTGGTGATCAGCGGCGTGGCGAGGGCGTGCACGGAGGTGCCCTCGACGCGTCCGATCAGGTCGATGCCTGCCGTCAGGTTGCCCCACTGGTCGCTGCCGCCGGTCTGCATGGTGCAGCCGTACCGGCGGTAGAGCTCCAGGAAGTCCATGCCCTGGAGGATCTGGTAGCTGAACTCGGTGTAGCTGATGCCGGCCTCGGAGTTGAGCCGGCGGGCGACGGCCTCCTTGGCGATCATCTTGTTGACCCGGAAGTACTTGCCCATGTCGCGCAGGAACTCGATGGCCGACAGACCCGAGGTCCAGTCGAGGTTGTTGACCATCACGGCGGCGGTCGGGCCCTCGAAGGAGAGGAAGGGCTCGATCTGGGCGCGGATCCGCTCGACCCAGCCGGCGACGACGTCGGCGTCGTTCAGCGTCCGCTCGGCGGTGGGCTTGGGGTCACCGATCAGGCCCGTGGCGCCGCCGACGAGGGCGAGCGGCCGGTTGCCGGCCTGCTGGAGCCGGCGGATGGTGAGGATCTGGACCAGGTTGCCGAGGTGGAGGCTGGGCGCGGTCGGGTCGAAGCCGCAATAGACCGTGACCGGGCCGTCCGCGAACGCCTTGCGCAGTGCGTCCTCGTCGGTGGAAACGGCGATCAGCCCTCGCCACCGCAGCTCGTCGACGATGTCCGTCACGGTTCTCGTGTCTCCTAGTGTCGGTCGGTGCCTCGTACCCGTTCGTACGGAGTCTTTCCGAGACTACGCGTTCCGCTCGACTCCTTTTGCGCCCCCTGGGGCGCGACGGCGCGGTGTGTGGGCGCGATAGGGGCTGACAGTGGGGTCGCCGTCGATCCAGAAGCGCCAGGGGTGGGCTGCGCCGTCGCCGCCGACGCCGGTGCGCGGGCCGGTGCGGACGGCGGCGGGGTCCGGCGGGGTGCCGGTGAGGACGCGGAAGGGCGAGGCTGCAGGGTCGTCGGGGCAGACGTCGGCGCCGTTGAGGGCGCGGTCGATGTCGAGGGCGGTGGCGAGGCGGGCGGGCCCCTGGGCGAGGTCGTGGAGTCTCCGGGAGGTGACCCGGCGCTGCCGGGCCAGGTCGGCGCCCTCGATGATGTCGCCGCCGCGCAGCAGGATCCCGCTGGGGTTGCCCTCGGGGCCGCAGACGATGTTCATGCAGTGCCACATGCCATAGGTGAAGTAGATGTACGCGTGGCCGGGCGGGCCGAACATGACCGCGTTGCGGTCGGTGCGTCCCCGGTAGGCGTGGGAGCCGGGGTCGAGGGGGCCCGCGTAGGCCTCGACCTCGGTGAGGCGCAGCGCTACGGGCCCGTCGTCCGTCCTGCGTACGAGCGTTCGTCCCAGGAGGTCGGGGGCGACCTCCAGCACCGGGCGGTCGAAGAAGGACCTGGGCAAGGGGGTGCTTTCGGGAGGGGCGATCATGCGGTACGAGAGTAATGGAACCGTTCGGGGTGGGGCCGCGTTCGTAATGACCGAGGCAACCGCCAGTAAAGGGAGAGGGACATCGTGGGCTTCAAGAAGCTGCTTGCGAGCTTGGGCGCCGGGGGCGCGTCGGTCGAGACGGTGCTCAACGAGCCGAATGTGGTCCCGGGCGGTGTTGTCCAGGGCGAGGTGCGGATCCAGGGCGGCTCGGTGCCGCAGCAGATCGAGGGGCTGTCGGTCGGTCTGCAGGCCCGTGTCGAGGTCGAGGGCCAGGACGCCGAGTACAAGCAGGACATCGAGTTCCACCGGCAGCAGCTTGGCGGGGCCTTCGAGGTGCAGCCCGGCGCGGTGCACGTGGTGCCGTTCGGTCTGGAGATCCCGTGGGAGACCCCGATCACGACCTTCCTCGGCCGTCACCTGACGGGGATGAACGTCGGGGTGACGACGGAGCTGGCGATCGCCCGTGCGGTGGACTCCGGTGACCTCGACCCGATCAACGTGCACCCGGTGCCGGCGCAGCAGGCGATCCTCGACGCGTTCGGCCAGCTGGGCTTCGGCTTCAAGAACGCCGACCTGGAGCGCGGCCACATCCGCGGCACGCGGCAGCGGCTGCCGTTCTACCAGGAGATCGAGTTCTTCGCGCCCCAGCAGTACCGCGGGCTGAACCAGGTGGAGCTCAGCTTCGTCGCCGACGGCCACGAGATGGACGTCATCCTGGAGATGGACAAGAAGCCGGGCCTGTTCAGCGAGGGCAGCGACGCGTTCCGCTCGTTCACCGTGGACCTGAACAACTTCCACGCGACCGACTGGGCGGGTTACCTCAACCAGTGGCTGGCCGAGGTCGGCGGGAAGCGCAACTGGTTCTAGGATCGGCGGGCGGAAGCGCGTTTCGCGATCAGCAGGAGGTACCGAGGTGACCGAGCAGAAGCGGCGGCCGCTCCCCCACGATTTCCATCCCGAGGTGCCGTCGTTCACGGTGGTGAGCGACGACATCGAGCCCGGTGGCACGCTGAAGGACTCCCAGGTCTACGCCCAGGGGAACGTCTCGCCGCAGCTGCGGTGGGAGGGCTTCCCCGAGGAAACCAAGAGCTTCGCCGTCACGTGCTACGACCCGGACGCGCCCACGGGCAGCGGTTTCTGGCACTGGGTGCTCTTCGACATCCCGGTGTCGGTGACCGAGTTGCCCGCGGGCGCCGGCAGCGACGGCTTCAAGGGGCTGCCCGAGGGTGCGGTGCACGTGCGCAACGATTACGGGAGCAAGGACTTCGGCGGCGCCGCGCCGCCGCCCGGGGACGGTCCGCACCGGTATGTGTTCACCGTGTACGCGGTGGACCAGGAGAAGCTGGGGCCGGACGGGGATGTGTCGCCCGCCGTCGTCGGCTTCAACCTGCGCTTCCACGCGATCGCGCGGGGGAACCTGATCGGCGAGTACGAGAACCCGGAGTAGCCGTGCCGCCCCCGGCCGTTGGTCGGGGCCGTAAATTCCGTTGCGCCCCGGCGCTCCCGCATCGCACTGTGGTGTCTGCCTGGTGATCCAACCGTCACCGGGGGTCGGCACCGCAGTGGCGGGGGCGGCGGGGCGTTGCGCTGTGCGGTTCTCGCCGCGCGACATGCCGGCCGTCCGCCGGAGCCCGGTCATGCGCCCGGGCGTCCACGCCGATCGCCGCGCTCCGGGCGCCCTCCCCCGTAGGGCCCAGGGCGCCCGGGGTGGCCGGCCACCCGGGTTCCCCGTTCTGCTCCCTGTTCCGTTCCCCGTTTCCTCCTGTTCGCTTTGACGTGCGGAAATTGCGTTGTCCGCGCGGGTATCGCCCGGTCACAGTGGAGCCACCTCGCCGCGGGGCGGGGATGGACCCGAGGGGTGGGCGACATGCGTGAGACGCTGGTGCTGAACGCGACCTTCGAGCCGCTGTCGACGGTGTCGCTGCGGCGTGCCGTGGTGCTGGTGATGCAGGACAAGGCCGTGGTCGAGCACGCGCACCCCGGGCTGAGGATCCGTGCGGCGGCGGTGGAGGTGCCGGTGCCGCAGGTGATCAGGCTCTGCCGGTACGTACGGGTGCCGTTCCGACAACGGGCGCCGTGGTCGCGGCGGGGTGTGCTGGTCAGGGACCGGCACCGGTGCGCGTACTGCGGCCGGAGGGCGACGACGGTCGACCACGTGGTGCCGCGGTCGCGCGGTGGCGGGGACACCTGGCTGAACACCGTGGCGTCGTGCGCGGAGGACAACCACCGCAAGGCGGACCGTACGCCGGAGCAGGCGGGGATGCGGCTGCTGACGCAGCCGTTCGAGCCGACCCCGGCGGACTCGCTGCTGCTGGCCCTGGGTCTGAAGGACCGTGAGGGCGTACCGGACTGGCTCGCGCTGCCGGCCTGAGTGCCGGGCCCCGAGGCGGTCGCCCGGCTACTTCAGGAGCAGTTGGGCGATCGCCACGAGGCCCACGACGACGATGACGCCCCGCAGGGCGGTGGGCGGCAGGCGGCGGCCGATGCGGGCGCCGAGGACGCCGCCGAGCGCGGCTCCGACGGCGATCAGGCCCACGGCCGCCCAGTCGAAGTCGGCGACGAAGAGGAAGAAGAGCGCGGCCACGCCGTTGACGATCAGCGCGAGGACGTTTTTCACGGCGTTGATCCGCTGCCAGGACTCCTCCAGGAGGACGCCCATCAGGGAGAGGTAGACGACTCCCTGGGCGGCCCCGAAGTAGCCGCCGTACATGCTGGCGAGGAAGAGGCTGCCGAGGAGGAGCGGGCCGCCGTGCTCGGGGGCGTGCGTGCCGTTGCCGGCGCGGCGGGCCTGGAGGGCGCGGGAGAGCCGGGGCTGGATGACGACGAGGACGAGGGCGAGGCCGATGAGGACCGGGACGATCGTGTCGAAGGCCTCGGAGGGCAGCGCCAGCAGCAGGACGGCTCCGGTGAGGCCGCCGCCGAGGGCCACGGTGCCCAGGCGCAGGATGCGGCCGCGCTGTCCGGTCAGTTCACGCCGGTAGCCGATGGCGCCGCTGAGGGATCCGGGGACGAGGCCGAGGGTGTTGGACACGTTCGCGGTGACGGGCGGCAGGCCGACGGCCAGCAGGACGGGGAAGGTGATGAGCGTTCCGGAGCCGACGACGGTGTTGATGGTGCCGGCCCCGATTCCGGCCGTGAACACGGCCAGGGCTTCCCAGAAGGTCATAGGCGTCTCCATGATCGGTGCGGGCCCTCCCCGCCCTTGAGGCCGGGGGGGAGCCGGAGCGCACGGATCATGTCACACGCTTTTGCGGCGGCTGCCGCGCGTCTCAGTCCTTGTCGAGCCGGGGGGTCTCGCGCCGGGTGCCGCCCTCGCCGTTGTTGCCGCCGCTGCCGGGGGCGCCGGGGAGGTTGACGATGCCGCCGAGGCCCTTGAGGGCGTCGTTGAGTTCGCTGGGGATGATCCAGAGCTTGTTGGACTCGCCCTCGGCGATCTTGGGGAGCATCTGGAGGTACTGGTAGGCCAGCAGCTTCTGGTCGGGGTCGCCGGCGTGGATGGACTCGAAGACCGTGCGGATGGCCTGGGCCTCGCCCTCGGCCTTGAGGGCGGCGGCCTTGGCCTCACCCTCGGCGCGCAGGATCGCGGACTGCTTCTCGCCCTCGGCGGTGAGGATCTGGGACTGCCGGATGCCCTCGGCGGTGAGGATGGCGGCGCGCTTGTCGCGGTCGGCGCGCATCTGCTTCTCCATCGAGTCCTGGATGGAGGTGGGCGGCTCGATGGCCTTGAGCTCGACGCGGTTGACGCGGATGCCCCACTTGCCGGTGGCCTCGTCGAGGACGCCGCGCAGGGCCGCGTTGATCTCCTCGCGGGAGGTCAGGGTCCGCTCCAGGTCCATGCCGCCGATGATGTTGCGGAGCGTGGTGACGGTGAGCTGCTCGATCGCCTGGATGTAGCTGGCGACCTCATAGGTGGCGGCCCGCGCGTCGGTGACCTGGTAGTAGATGACCGTGTCGATGTTGACGACCAGGTTGTCCTGCGTGATCACCGGCTGCGGCGGGAAGGGCACGACCTGCTCGCGCAGGTCGATGCGGTTGCGGATGGTGTCGATGAACGGCACCACGATGTTGAGCCCCGCGCTCAGTGTCCTGGTGTAGCGGCCGAAGCGCTCGACGATCGCGGCGCTGGCCTGCGGGATGACCTGGACCGTCTTGATGAGCGCGATGAAGACGAGCACCACCAGGATGATCAGGACGATGATGATCGGCTGCACGTCCACTCCCACGCCGATTGCCTGTGGCTACCTGTACGAAGACATGATCAAGTCTGGCAGACCCCGCGGGGAGACGGGCCGGGTTCGGCGAATTCCCGTGCCGCTGCCGGGTGCGGGGGCGCGCGGGATCACATCACGACGGCCGTCGCGCCCTCGATCTCGACGACGTCCACGCTCTCGCCGGGCTCGAAGGCCCGTCCCGTTTCGAGTGCGCGGGCCGACCAGACCTCGCCGTTGAGCTTGATCCGGCCGCCGTGCCCGTCGACTCTCTCGAGGACGACGGCCTGGCGGCCCTTGAGCGCGTCGATGCCGCTGCGCAACTCCGGGCGCTGCGAGCGGCTGCGGTTGGCCAGCGGGCGTACGACGGCGATGCCCGCGACCGAGACGATGACGAAGATCAGCACCTGCGGCGTGATGCCGAGACCGAGGCCGGCCGCGATCGCGGCGGCGACGGCTCCGACCGCGAACATCCCGAACTCGGGCATCGCGGTCACCACAAGCGGAATACCCAGCCCCACGGCGGCAATCAGCCACCACAACCAGTCGTCCACGCGTCCATCGTAGGGCTCCGGAGTGGATCTGTGACAGGGTGCGACGGCTCTGCCCGAGGCTTTGGGAGCGGGTTACTTCAGGGGCAGGCCGTTGGCGGTCCAGCGGTCGCCGCGGCGCTCGACGACGAGCGGGAGGCCGAAGCACAGGGACAGGTTGCGGGAGGTGAGTTCGGTCTCCATGGGGCCGGCGGCGACGACCTTGCCCTGACGGATCATCAGGACGTGGGTGAAGCCGGGGGCGATCTCCTCGACGTGGTGGGTGACCATGACCATGGAGGGGGCGATCGGGTCGCGGGCGAGCCGGCCGAGGCGGCGGACGAGGTCCTCGCGGCCGCCCAGGTCGAGGCCGGCGGCGGGCTCGTCGAGCAGCAGCAGCTCGGGGTCGGTCATCATGGCGCGGGCGATGAGGGTGCGCTTGCGCTCGCCCTCCGAGAGGGTGCCGAACTTGCGGTCGAGGTAGTCGCTCATGCCGAGCCGGTCGAGGAAGGCGCGGGCACGGTCCTCGTCGACCTGCTCGTAGCTCTCCTGCCAGTGCGCGGTCATGCCGTACGCGGCGGTGAGGACGGTCTCCAGGACGGTCTGCTTGCGCGGCAGCTTCTCGGCCAGGGCGACGCCCGCGATGCCGATGCGGGGGCGCAGTTCGAAGACGTCGACGCCGCCCATCTTCTCGCCGAGGATCTGGACGGTGCCGGAGGTCGGGAAGAGGTAGCTCGACGCGATGTTGAGCAGGGTCGTCTTGCCGGCGCCGTTGGGACCGAGGATCACCCAGCGCTCACCCTCGGCGACCGACCAGGAGACCTGGTCCACCAGAGCCCGGCCGTCTCGGACCACGGATACGTCCACCAGCTCCAGAACATCGCTCATGAGCGTGTTGTCTCCCATTTCCCGATCGCATGTCTGCTGTCGCGAGCACCTGTAGGCACCGCCCCCAGGAAATCTACGCCACGCCCGGGGCACCCCAGTCCTTAGGCTGGGGGGATGCTCGACGAACCACGCTCAGGACGGCTGGCGGCTTGGGGAAATGCCCTGATTGCCGGACTTGCCGCGCCGGACGACGCCGCCCAGGAAGTGCTCGCAGACGATTCGGTCCACCGGATCTCCGGACTTCCCGGGGAGGACGGCCCGGTGGGCCTGACCCTGGGCCTGGGGCGACTGCGCGCGCTCGGCGTGTCCGGGCTGCGGATCGCGCTGCCGGTGCCCGGGCACCCGCTGGGGCTCAGCGGGCCTCCGGAGTTCAACGCGCGGGCGCTGGCGGCGGGCGAGGCGGTCATCGCCGTCGGCGGCCCCGCGCTCGGTCTGGTGCCCGAGGTGACGGAGGCCGGGCCGCGGGGGGACGTGCACGTGACGGTCGAATGGCAGTGCCTGGAGGTACGGGACGCGCCGCCGGCGGACGTGCCCTCGCTGGGCGAGGCGGAGCGGGAGCTCGCGGAGGCGCTGCGGGACGCCACGGAGGCCCTGGCGCGGCTGGACGTCGCCGGCGCGGGCCCGGCGGCCCAGGCGGCGCTGGAGGCGTACCGGGCACGGGCGGCGCGGGGTCGTGAGGTACTCGCGCCGGGGTATCCGCCGCGGGCCGTACGGGTGCTCGAACTGGCGCAGCGGGTGGGCGCGCTGGTCGGGATCGCCACCGGGGCCCAGGCCGAGCACGGGGCGGCGGTCAGCGCCTCGGAGATCGCCGCGCGGGCGGAGCTGCTGCGGCCGGTGGAGCGTACGGCGCGGCGGGCGCAGGTGGCGGCGTACAACGCGTACGTCGAGGAGGCCGAGCGGCGCCGCGGCTGAGCGGCGCCCGGGGTCAGGGGACGGGGGACAAGGGGAAGGCCCCGCGGACGGCGCTGTCCGCGGGGCCCTCTCAATGGCTCAGTGGCCGTAGGAGCCGTGGCTTTTGCCGTCGATGTTTGCGCAGGTGTTCCCGATCGCGGGGTTCAGTGCGGCGAAGAAGTTGTGGGTGTTGCCGCACAGGTTGACCGGCGTGTTCACCGGGACCTGGGTCACGTTGCCGGAGAACGCACCGGGCGATCCGGCGGCCACGGCGCCCGCGTGGGAGTCGGCGAGCGCGGTAGCGGCCGAACCGGCGGCGGCCGCACCGGCGGCGGCGATGATCAGGGCGGCCTTCTTGGCGCTGTTCATGAAGCTGTTCCTCCTGTGATGACACGACCCCGGTCGAGGAGCCGCACTTTGAGGAACGCGGAGCACGGGGCGGTGACACGGGGAGGGCGGCGGAAACCTCCGTACGGCGGAATCTGCGTGTCGTACCGGGTGTCGTGCCGGCGGGACCCCCGCGCCGCTCGAAGGGACCGGCCCCGGGGCGGCGGAGCGCTCCGGGGCCGGTGGTCACGGCCGGGCCGTGGGGTGGCGTCCTGGGTCAGTGGTTGACGCAGACGTTGCCGACGGCCGGGTTGAGGACACCGACGACGCTGATGGTGTTGCCGCAGACGTTCACCGGGATGTGCACCGGCACCTGGATCACGTTGCCGGAGACCACGCCCGGGCTGTGCGTCGCACCACCGTTGGCGTGGGCGCCACCGCTGTGGGCGGAGGCGGCACCCGCGCCGACCAGGGCGAGGCTTCCGGCGACCATGGTGACGGCGGCGGCCTTGTGCAGGTTCTTCACGTTCTTGACCCTCCTTGCATGGGTACCGCGGCAGGCGCCGCAGCACGCCATGGAAAACGGGGCGGACGCGACCAGGTTGCGCCATCCGGGCGACATACACCCGACGGTATGAATCTCGGTCCGGAGCGCGACGATCCGCTTGTCCTACCGCTACGGGCCGCCACCGGGCTCCGTCCGCTGTCCGTCCGCTCCCCCGCCGTGTCAGCCGCCGACGCCGTGCCGCACCGCCCACAGCGCGGCCTGGGTACGGTCGGAGAGGTCCAGCTTCATCAGGATGTTCGACACGTGGGTCTTGACGGTCTTCTCGGACAGCACCAGGGCGCGGGCGATCTCCCGGTTGGAGCGGCCCTCGGCGATCAGCGAGAGCACCTCGCGCTCGCGGTCGGTGAGGGTGCCGCCGCGGCCCTGCCCGGGGCCGTTGTCCTCCTGGGAGAGCAGGGCGTCGGCCACCTCCGCCTGCAGCAGCACGTGCCCGGCGTGCACCGATCGGATGGCGCCGGCCAGCGCGTCGGGGTCCACGTCCTTGTAGACGTAGCCGGCCGCGCCCGCGCGCAGGGCGGGGACCACGGTGCGCCGCTCGGTGAAGCTGGTGACGACCAGGACGCGGGCCTTGCTGCCGTTGTCGCGCAGCCGGCGCAGTGCCTCGATGCCGTCGGTGCCCGGCATCCTGACGTCCATCAGGATCACGTCGGGGGCGAGTTCACCGGCGCGCAGAACGCCCTCCTCGCCGTCGCCGGCCTCGCCCACCACCTCGATGTCGGGCTGCACTTCGAGGAAGGTCCGCAGGCCGCGGCGGACCACCTGGTGGTCGTCGACCAGCAGGACGCGAATGGGTCCGTCAGCCACCGGGCACCTCCATCTCGATCACGGTGCCCTTGCCGGGCGCCGAGTCCACCGTCAGACCGCCGCCCACCCCGTCGGCCCGGTCCCGCATGGAGACGAGTCCGAGGTGGCGGCCGGCACGGCGCACCGCGGACGGGTCGAAGCCGCGCCCGTCGTCGGTCACCGTGAGCACCGCTCCTCTGCCCCGGCCCTCCAGCCGCACCGCCACCGAGGTGGCCTCCGCGTGTCGCAGCGCGTTGTGCAGCGCCTCTTGGGCGACCCGGAGCACCGCCTCCTCCTGGGCGGCGGGCAGGGCGCGGACATGGCAGTGGCTGAAGGAGATCCGCGCCGGGTGCGCCCGGCCGAGGACGTCGACCTGGGTACGCAGGGTGGCGAGCAGGCCGTCCTCGTCCAGCGCGGCGGGCCGCAGCTCCACCACGACCGCGCGCAGTTCGTCGGCGGCCTCGGCGGCGAGCACCGCGACCTGCTTCAACTCCTCGCGGGCACGGGCCGGATCGCGGTCCACCAGGGCGGAGGCGGCCTGGGCGGTCAGCCGCAGCGAGAACAGCTTCTGCGAGACGGCGTCGTGCAACTCGTGGGCGATGCGGGCCCGTTCCCCGGCGAGCGTCAGCTCACGGCTGCGCTCGTACAGGCGGGCGTTGGTGAGGGCGATGGCGGCGTGCGCGGCCAGGGTGCGCAGCAGTTCCTCGTCCTCCTCGGTGAAGGCGCAGCCGCCGTCGGCCGGGCGGGGGGCGCCGCGCTTGTTGGCGAGGAAGAGGGCGCCCAGGATCTCGTCGCCGTCGACCACCGGCATGCCGAGGAAGTCGGCCATGTCGGGGTGCGCGGAGGGCCAGCCGCCGAAGCGGGGGTCCGCCTTGACGTCGGGGAGGCGCTGCGGGGTGGCCTCGTGGAGCATCGCCGCGAGGACGCCGTGCTGCCGGGGCAGCGGGCCGATCGCCTTCCACTGACCGTCGCTGACGCCGTCGACCACGAACTGGGCGAAGCCGCCGTGGTCGTCCGGCACGCCCAGCGCGGCGTACTCGGCGTCGAGCAGTTCGCGGGCGGACGCGACGATCGTCTGCAGGACCTCGCGCACCTCCAGGTGCCGGCTCATCGCGAGGACGGCCGCGCTCACCGCCTCGAGGCCGCGTCGGGACGATCGGCTGGACATGTCATCACCGTACCGGCGGGGTGCGGGCTCGGGGATCGGCCGGGTGACGGAGCGGCCCGGGTCCCTGGACCTAGGCCGAAGTTCGGTGCCCCGGTGCTGCGGGCGGCCGAGGCGCCCGGGGCGGGCCGTTCCTACGGTGGGGGCAACCGCCGGGCAGCGGGCCGGGCGGCGGGTGGGAGGACACGTCATGCCGGTGGCAATCATCACGGGGGCGTCGCGGGGTCTGGGACGGGCCCTCGCCGGGGCGCTCGCCGAGCGGGGCTGGGACCTGGTGATCGACGCGCGGTCCGCCGACGCGCTGAAGCGGGCCAAGGCGGAACTGGCGGACCGGACGCGGGTGACCGCGCTGCACGGCGACGTCGCCGATCCGGGGCACCGGGTGGAACTGGTCTCGGCGGCTTGGGAGTTCGGGGGGCTCGATCTGCTCGTGAACAACGCCGGCGCGCTGGGCGCGGAGCCGCTGACGCCGCTGTCCGGGCATCCGCTGGAGGGGCTGCGGACGGCGCTGGAGACCAATGTGGTGGCCGCGCTGGGACTGGTGCAGGAGGGGCTGCCCCTTCTGCGCCGGCAACGTGGCGCGGTGCTCAACATCAGCTCGGACGCCGCCGTCGAGGCGTACCCCACGTGGGGAGGGTACGGCGCGAGCAAAGCGGCACTCGAACAGCTGTCGGCGGTGCTGGCGGTGGAGGAGCCGGAGCTGCGGGTGTGGTGGCTGGACCCGGGCGACATGCGGACGGCGCTGTACACGGCGGCCGTCCCAGACGACCCCGACGCGGACGAGCGCCCCTCTCCCGAGTCCGTGGTGCCGGCGGTGCTGGGGCTGCTCGACGAGGACGCGGCCAGTGGCCGCTACGTGGCGCCGGCGCTGCTGGAGGCCCGGCGGTGACCGCGCTGGGCGGGCTGGGCGGGCTGGACGCGCTGAAGGTGCCGGAGGAGTTGTCGGCGCGGGTCCCGGTGGAGCAGCGCGGGGGCGCGGCGGCAGGCCGGGACGCGGTGCGGCTCCTGGTGGGGCGGCGTGCCTCGGCGGAGGTCAAGCACCACGCCTTCGGCGAACTGCCGGGGCTGCTGCGGGCCGGGGACGTGCTGGTGGTGAACACCTCGCGGACTCTGCCGGCGGCGGTGGACGGCGGGCTCGGGGAGTCCGCGGTGGTGGTGCACTTCTCCGGGCTGCTGGACGACGGGCGCTGGATGGTGGAGCTGCGGGCACCTGACGGGCGGGGCACGACCCGGCCGCGGGCGGGTGGCCCGGCAGGGGTGGCGGTGGCGCTGCCGGCGGGAGAGCGGCTGGTGCTGCAGGAGCCGCTGAGCCCGTGCGGGGAGCGGCTGTGGGTGGCGCGGGCGTCGGTGGCGGACGCGATGGCGTACCTGCACCGGCACGGGCGGCCGATCCGCTACCCGTACACCGAGCGGGACCAGCCGCTCGCGGCCTATCAGACGGTGTTCTCGGTGCCGTCGGCGGACGGCCTGGGCTCGGCGGAGATGCCGAGCGCGGCGCGTCCCTTCACGGACGGGCTGGTCACGGCGCTGGTGAGCCGCGGGGTGCAGGTCGCGCCGGTGGTGCTGCACACCGGGGTGTCCTCGGGCGAGGCGCACGAGCCGCCGTACCCGGAGCGCTTCTCTGTGCCGGAGAGCACCGCGTGGCTGGTGAACGCCGCGCGGGCGGGCGGCGGGCGGGTGGTGGCGGTGGGCACCACGGCGGTGCGCGCCCTGGAGACGGCGGCGGACGCGCGGGGGAGGGTCGCGGCGGCGGGCGGCTGGACCGACCTGGTGGTCACGCCCGAGCGGGGCGTGAGGGCCGTGGACGGCCTCCTCACCGGGCTGCACGACCCGGCGGCGTCGCATCTGCTGTTGCTGGAGGCAGTGGCCGGCCGTCGGCTGCTGGAACGGGTCTACGACGGCGCCGTGGGGGCGGGTTACCTCTGGCACGAGTTCGGGGACGTGAATCTGCTGCTGCCCTGAACGGGCTCCGCACCGACCCGGCGTCGTCGCGTGGTCGCGGTGCGCCACCGGTCTGTGAGGCGGCACATAGGACGTACGTCACGTACGAAGCCCGGTAGTAGGGGGTGGAACGGCCGGATCGGCCGGGTGTGCGGCGAATGCCGGACCCGGCCGATCCGGCCGTTACTACTTCGGGTAGTAATAGGTGGGTTTGGTCGGGAAATTTCCCGGGGCTAAGAATGCTCGGGTCGCTCCGCGCCGCGTTCGACACGCGGCGCTTCTCCTTGCCCGAGGGCAGAGCGGAGCGCAGCCGAATGGAAGAGGTCACTCCCCCATGCAGCTCCCGACGATCCCGATGCTCGACCGTCTGACCAAGACCCACAAGTACTCCGCCGCAGGCATCGCCGCGGCCGGTGTGGGCGTCCTGGCCATCACCGGTGTGGCGGGGACCAGCGGGACGGCGCAGGCTTCCGGCACGACGCCGGAGACCGCCGCCGGACAGGCGCGGTCCGCCGCGGCCGAGCAGCACGCCGCGCACGTCGCCCATGTCGCCCACCGGAAGGCGGTCGCGAAGCAGCACGCCGCCCACGTCGCCCACCAGGCCGTGGAGCGCAGGCAGCAGGCCGAGGAGCGCAAGCGCCACGCCGCGCACCTGGCGCACCAGGCCCACCGGCGGCAGCAGCAGGCGGCCAACCGGAGCCACGAGCGCAAGGCCCTCGTCCCGCAGCAGCGGTACGAGACCTCGCGTCCGGCGGCGCCCCGAGCGGCCGCCCCGAAGGCCCCGGCGGCCCCGTCCGGCACCCCGCAGCAGATGGCGCAGCAGATCATCGGCGACGCGGCCCAGTTCCAGTGCTTCGCCAACATCGTGATGCACGAGAGCACCTGGAACCCGTACGCGGTCAACGCCTCCTCCGGCGCGTACGGCCTGGTCCAGGCGCTGCCCGGCTCCAAGATGGCCTCCGCGGGCGCCGACTGGCGCACCAACCCGGCCACCCAGATCAAGTGGGGCCTGAACTACATGAACGAGCGCTACGGCAGCCCCTGCGGCGCCTGGTCGTTCTGGCAGGCCAACCACTGGTACTGAGCCGGCCGGCGCAGGCCGGGCAGGGACGTGCGGAAGGCGGCGGTTCCCCGGTCCGGGGAACCGCCGCCCTCCGTTCGCGCTCGCTGCGGCAGGGGCCGTTACTTGCGCATGACCTCGGGCTCGTGGCGGCGCAGCAGCCGCAGGACGAGGACACCGCAGACGAGGGCGATGCCGAGCAGTATCGCCATGTCGAAGCCCCACTGGCTCGCCGAGTGCTCCCACAGCGGGTCCAGGTTGTCGGGCTTGGCCTGGTCCCACGGCGGCATGAGGTGGCCGAGGTCGAGGGTGGCGCCGGCGGCGCCGATGGCCCAGCGGGAGGGCATGAGCCAGGCGACCTGCTCCAGGCCGACGGTGCCGAAGATCTGGAACAGGACGCCGGTGAACACGACCTGGACGATCGCGAACATCACCAGCAGCGGCATGGTCTTCTCGGCGGTCTTCACCAGCGAGGAGATGACCAGGCCGAACATCATCGAGGTGAAGCCCAGCGCGATGATCACCAGGGTGAGCTCCGCGGCCGGGAAGCTCTTGATGATCAGGCCCTCCTCGGGCAGCTTGCGCACCGACAGGCCGATGGTGCAGATGATGACGCCCTGCAGGGCGCTGATCAGGCCGAGGACGAAGACCTTGGAGAGCAGGTACGCCGAGCGGGACAGGCCGGTGGCCCGTTCCCGTTCGTAGATCACCCGTTCCTTGATCAGCTCGCGCACCGAGTTGGCGGCGCCCGAGAAGCAGGCGCCCACGGCGACGATCAGCATGATGGTGCCCGCGTCGGTGTTGAACTTGTTCGCCTGGCCGGGTGGCGCCAGGCCGAACTTCGCCGGGATGACCACGCTCACCAGGCCGAGGACGGCCGGAAGGATCGCCATCAGCCCCATGAAGCCCTTGTCGGAGGCGATCACCGCCAGGTAGCGGCGGACGAGGGTGACGAACTGCGACGGCCAGCTCTGCGGCTTGGGCGGCTTCGACCGCTGCGGGGCCGCGCCTACGGACTGCGGGGCGACCGCGTCCAGGTCCGCGGCGTAGATCTGGTAGTGCTGGGAGCCGCGCCAGCGACCGGACCAGTCGTAGTCGCGGTAGTTCTCGAAGGCGGAGAAGACGTCGGCCCAGGTGTCGTAGCCGAAGAAGTTCAGCGCCTCCTCGGGCGGGCCGAAGTAGGCGACGGAGCCGCCCGGCGCCATCACCAGCAGCTTGTCGCACAGGGCCAGTTCGGCCACCGAGTGGGTGACGACGAGGACGGTGCGGCCGTCGTCGGCGAGGCCGCGCAGCAGCTTCATGACGTCGCGGTCCATGCCCGGGTCGAGGCCCGAGGTGGGCTCGTCCAGGAAGATCAGCGAGGGCTTGGTGAGCAGCTCCAGGGCGACGGAGACGCGCTTGCGCTGGCCGCCGGAGAGCGACGTGACGCGCTTGTCGGCGTGGACGTCGAGCTTGAGCTCGCGCAGCACCTCGTCGATCCGGGCCTCGCGCTCGGCGGCCTTGGTGTCGCCGGGGAAGCGGAGCTTGGCCGCGTAGCGCAGGGCTCTGCGGATCGTCAGCTCCTTGTGGAGGATGTCGTCCTGCGGGACCAGGCCGATGCGCTGGCGCAGTTCGGCGAACTGCTTGTACAGGTTGCGGCTGTCGTACAGCACCTCGCCCTCGTCGGCCGGACGGTAGCCGGTCAGGGCGCGCAGCAGCGTCGACTTGCCGGAGCCGGACGGGCCGATGACGGCGATCACCGACTTCTCGGGGACGCCGAAGGACACGTCGTTGAGGATGGTCTTGGTGCCGCTGCCCTGCGGCACGCGCACGGTGAGCCGGCGGGCGGAGAAGGAGATCTCGCCGGTGTCGACGAACTCCTCGAGCTGGTCGCCGACCAGCCGGAAGGTGGAGTGGCCGACGCCCACGATGTCGTTGGGGCCGAGCAGGTGACGCTGGATCGGCTGGCCGTTGACGTATGTGCCGTTGTGGCTGCCGAGGTCGGCGATCTCGTAGCGGCCGTCGGGGTGCGCCCGGAACTCCGCGTGGAAACGGGAGACCTGCAGGTCGGAGACGACGAGGTCGTTCTCCAGGGCGCGGCCGATCTTCATCACGCGGCCGAGGACGAGGTGGTGGAAGGTGGTCGGGCTGCGGTCGCCGTAGACGGGCGGCGCGCCGGCGGCGCCGGACGGCCCGTGCGGGGACGGGATGTGCGCCTGCGGCGCCTGCCGGTTGTCCGGCTGCGGCGCCTGTGAGGGCTGCGGCACATACGGGCCGGACGACCCGTTCCCCCAGCCGCCCTGCCGCGGCGGGGCGACCGGGCTCGGCGAGGCCTGCGCCGCGGGCCCGGACTGTCGGGCCTGCTGCGGCTGCGCCAGCGCGGTCTCGGCGCTGTAGAGGTCACCGCCGGCCGCGGCGCCGCCGCTGAAGCTCAGTCGTGGGCCGTCGGTGGCGTTGCCGAGGTTGACGGTGGCACCGGCGGCGACGTCGTAGGCGTGGACCCGCTGGCCCTGTACGTAGGTGCCGTTGGTGCTGCCGAGGTCCTCGATGACCCAACCGCGTTCGGCCCGGCGGATGGTGGCGTGCCGCCAGGAGATCCGCGCGTCGTCGAGGACGACGTCCGACTGCGGATCCCGGCCGAGGCTGTACGACCTGGCCGGATCCAGCGCCCAGGTCTGTCCGTTCAGTTCGAGTACGAGTTCAGGCACCCCAAGCCCCACAAAGTTGTCCCCCGGGTTGTCCCCCATGAGGGGAGTCTAGGGATTGCGAACATCGGGCGGAACTATTCCAGGCACGGCCACCCGTCAGGAAGCTTCCACGTAAGAGTGATATGAACCCTCTTCCCGGAAGCCGTTGACGGCGCCGAAACACCACCGGAGAGTGGTAACCGCCCTCGAACCGTGCGGATCATGACGGATCAGGGCACCACGCATCACAGGCGGTTCGGACGCGAGATCTCGGGGGCGGGCATGACCGCGTACACCTCCACACCATCCACGGCGCCCGCGCGCCGCCCGGGGCGCCCGGTCCCCTGGGGCGGTGTGCTGCTGTCCGCGGTCGCCGCGGTGAGCTGGGCGTATCTGGGGATGGTGGGCACCGCCGCGCTGGGCCTGCATCTGCTCGGCGCGGACACCGCGGGCTCGTTGGGGCCGATGACGGCGGCGGTGGTCGCGATGGCGGTGGGCGGAAAGGTCGTCCCCTCCGGCGATGTCGCCGTGTTCGGGCTGGACGGGGCGGGCGGGGCGGGCCGGCTCGACCTCATGCCGCTGGGCGTGGGCCTGGTGGGGGCGTTGCTGCTGGCCTGGGTGTTCCTGCGGTCGCTGCGCCGGGCCGGGTTGACGATCCCGGCGGGGGAACTCGCCGCCCGCGCGGGGGCGGTGGTGGTGCTCTTCGTGGCGCTGCTCGGCGCGCTGGCGTGGGCCGGGGAGGACACCATCGCCATCGACGGCGCCGCGCTGGGCGCGGACAAGGGCGGCGGGGGCCTGGTGGACCGGTTGCCGGGCATCGGCGACATCGGCGGGGGGCTCGGCGACGGGCTGCAGGACCTGATCGACGCCAAGGCCTCGGTGAGCTTCCACGTGGCCACCGGCCGTTCCCTGCTCGGCGGGCTGCTGTGGGTGGCGGCCGTCCTGCTGATGGCGCTGCTGACCTCGCGCCGTACGCCGCTGCCTCCTGCCCTGGCGGCGCTGCACCGGGTGGTCCGGCCGGCCGCGTCGGCGCTGCGCTGGGTGCTGCTGCTGGCCGTGGTCGCGGGCTGCGCGGCGGCCGGGTACGCGGCGGCGACGGGCGACGAGCCGGGTCGGATCGCCGGGGCGGCGCTGCTGGGGGCGCCCAACGGGGTGTGGCTGGCGGTGCCGCTCGGGCTGTTCGTGTCCTGGCGGGGCACCGCCACCGGGGAGCTGGCGAAGATGCTGCCGGATCCGCTGGACCGGCTGCTGTCGACGAACGTCGCCGAGCCGGTGACGCCCGCCCGGCTGGCCGGGTACGACCAGCGGGTGTGGCTGCTGACCGTCGCCGCGGCGCTGATGATGCTGGCGGCGGGCGCGCTGGCGGCGGCCCGCACCCCGCAGTGGGGGTCGACGCGGGCGGGCTTCGCGGGGCGGTGCGCCGTGCGGCTCGGGGTGGTCACGGCCGTCGCCTTCCCGCTGCTGGTGTGGCTGACCGGTGTCTCGGTGAACGCGGGCATCTCGGTCTTCGGCTTCGACGCCGTCAGTGCCGGCGTCGACCTGCACGGCAGCCTGCCCCTGGCGCTGCTGCTGGGAGCGGCCTGGGGCGCGGTGGCCGGTGGCGCGGGGGCGCTGCTGGCGCTGGCGACGGGCACCGCGGGGCGCCGGGTGTCGCCGTACGCGCTGCAGCGTACGGCCGAGGCGGCGGCCGGGGAGAACGTCGCCCGTACCTATCCGGGCATCGCGTACCAGCCCGGGCCCTACATCCCGAGTCCCGGCTACGGGCCGCCGGACGTCGGCCCCAACCCCTACCTGCAGCCCCCGACGGGCGAGGCGCCGCATTCGGCGCGGACGGTCGCCGGGGTGCCGCTGCCCCCGCCGCCGGGCCCGCCCCCCGCCCCGCGGCCCGGCCCGCCGCACGAGGGCCCGCCGCCGCCCGGCGCGCCCGGGGGCCGCCGCTGACCCCGGGCGGTGTCCGCCAGGCGGAACACATGTCCGTGCCGGGCCCGGTGCCCGATACGGTGGAGTCACCATGAACGACGCATCGCAGGCGACCGCTGCCACCGCCGTCAATGTGCCGACGCTGCTGGTCAAGATCTTCGGCAAGGACCGGCCGGGGATCACCGCCGGGCTCTTCGAGATGCTGGCCGGCTTCCAGGTGAACGTCATCGACATCGAGCAGGTCGTCACCCGGGGTCGCATCGTGCTCTGCGCCCTGGTGACCGCGCCCGCGGGCCGGTCCGTGGAGGGTGAGCTGCGCGCGACGGTGCATTCGTGGGCCGAGTCGATGCGGCTGCAGGCGGAGATCATCTCCGGTATCGGCGACAACCGGCCGCGCGGCGAGGGCCGCTCCCATGTGACGGTCCTCGGGCATCCGCTGACGGCGGAGTCCACGGCGGCCATAGCGGCCAGGATCACCGGGGCCGGCGGCAACATCGACCGCATCTTCAGGCTCGCGAAGTACCCGGTGACGGCGGTGGAGTTCGCGGTGTCCGGTGTCGCCACCGACACGCTGCGCCCGGCGCTCGCCCTGGAGGCCCACGAGCGCGGCGTGGACGTGGCCGTGGTGTCGGCGGGCCTGCACCGCCGGGCGCAGCGCCTGGTCGTCATGGACGTGGACTCCACCGTGATCCAGGACGAGGTGATCGAGCTCTTCGCGGCGCACGCGGGCTGCGAGGACGAGGTCGCCGAGGTGACGGCGCGGGCGATGCGCGGCGAGCTCGACTTCGAGCAGTCGCTGCACGCGCGGGTCGCGCTGCTGGAGGGGCTGGACGAGTCCGTGGTGGACAAGGTCCGGCAGGAGGTGCGGCTGACGGCCGGGGCCCGCACGCTGATCCGCACGCTCAAGCGGCTGGGCTACCAGGTGGGTGTGGTCTCCGGGGGCTTCACGCAGGTCACCGACGACCTCAAGGAACGCCTGGGGCTGGACTTCGCGGCGGCCAACACCCTGGAGATCGTGGACGGCAAGCTGACCGGCCGGGTGACCGGCGAGATCGTGGACCGGGCGGGCAAGGCGCAGCTGCTGCGGCGCTTCGCGACGGAGGCCGGAGTCCCGCTGAGCCAGACCGTCGCCATCGGTGACGGGGCCAACGACCTGGACATGCTCAACGCGGCGGGCCTCGGGGTCGCCTTCAACGCCAAGCCGGTGGTGCGGCGGGCGGCGGACGCGGCGGTCACCGTGCCCTTCCTGGACACCGTGCTCTATCTGCTGGGCATCACGCGCGAGGAGGTCGAGGCGGCCGACGCCGGGGACGGCGCCGCCGCCGCGACCTGACCGGTGCGGCGCGGACGGATGCGGTGAGGGCCCGGCCCGGATGCGGCTCAGTCGTGCGGCGACCAGAAGTCGACGAGGCGGCCGACACCGTGCTCGACCGTCTTCCAGGGGCCGGAGAAGGTGATCACGGCGATGGCCGCGGTCGGGAATCCGGTGCGGTGCAGCCGCGCCAGGGTGTCCCCGTCGCTCTCCCCCGCCAGGGCGTCGGCGAGGGCCTGGATGGCGGGGTTATGGCCCACCAGCAGCAGGTCGTCAATGTCGTCGGGGGTCTCGTTGAGCAGGGCGAGCAGGTCCCCGAGGGTGGCGTCGTAGAGCCGCTCCTCGTAGACCGTGCGGGGGCGGTGCGGGAGTTCGTGGGCGGCGAGCTTCCATGTCTCACGGGTGCGGACGGCCGAGGAGCAGAGAGTCAGATCGAACGGGATCCCCAGCTCGGCGAGCCTGCGGCCGGCGACGGGCGCCTCCTTGCGGCCGCGTTCCGCCAGCGGTCGCTCGTGATCGGGGACGTCCGGCCAGTCGGCTTTGGCGTGCCGGAGCAGGACGATCCGGCGGGGCGATGCAGCTGCGCTCATGACCCTCAGCTTTCCAGAAATCCGTCCGCCAGGCGCGTGCTGCGGGACGGTTCACGGTTCGCCGCGGGGGTTCACAGCAGGTGCTGGAGGACTCCCGGGAGGCCTTCGCCGATCGCGTGGAGGAGCCGTCCCACGGGCTCCGCGGCCGACGCGTCGGCGGCTCCCGGGCCCGCGACCAGGGCGAGCAGCGCCGCGAAGGCGAGCGCGGGCAGGGCGAGCGCCCACCACGGCAGGCGCGTCTGCGTGCCCCGGCCGACCGCCGGGCGGGCGATGCGGGATCGCGGGGTACGCGAGGGAACAGCCTGCATGGACACGGGACGCCTCCGTGGGTCAGCCGGGATGCCGGAGTGGTGCCCGGCCTTGCGTCACGACGCTACGGAAACGCGGCCGGCGGTCCCATCCGGTGGCCCACCCACTGGACCCTGACCCTGGCCCCCTAGGGGAGGTGGGGTTCTCCCTACCCCGGGTCTCGGGGTGGCGGATCAGCCGAACTTGGCGCCGATGATGGCGATCACCGCGACGAGGGCGGGCACGGCCAGCATGAGGCCGAAGATGATCAGAAGCTTCTTCTGCGGCTGCGGGGGGTTGGGCTCGAGCACGGGCATGCCGCCCAGTCTCGCATCCGGCGTCCGCCGTCGCGTACCCGGGTGGCCGGACCCGCGCGCGAGGGCGGTCAGAGCTCGTCCTCCACGGCCCGGTCACGGCCGGCGACCACGCCCGCGGCGATCTGCGGCAGCAGCAGGGCGAGCATGAAGGCCACGGGCAGGTCCCAGCCGCCGGAGTGCTGGTAGAGGGCCCCGACGAGGATCGGCCCGGGAATGGAGAGCAGGTAGCCGGTGCACTGCGTGAAGGCCGACAGCCGCACCACTCCGGCGCCGGTGCGCGAACGCATTCCGATCATGGTGAGCGCGAGCGGGAACGAGCAGTTGGAGATGCCGAGCAGCAGGGCCCACACCCACGGTGCGGCGGCCGGTGCCGCCCACAGACCGCCGTAGCCGGCGATCCCGAACAGGCCGAGGCCGACGGCCAGTCCGCCCTGGTGCCGCATCCGCCCGGCGAGCGCGGGCAGCACGAAGGAGAGCGGCACGCCCATCACCATGGTCACGGCGAGCAGCACACCCGCGGTGGCGGCGGAGACCCCCGCGTCGCGGAAGATCTGCGGCAGCCAGCCCATCGTGATGTACGCGCCGGTCGACTGGAGCGCGAAGTAGACGGCGAGCGCCCAGGCGGTTCGGCTGCGGGTGATGCGGCCGGCCGGTGCCTCCTCCGCGTCGGGGGCGGCGGCCGCCGGGGCGGCGCCCCGGCCCCGGTCGCGTACGAGGGCGAGCCACGGCAGCACGGCGACGGCGGCAGGCACGCCCCAGGCGGCGAGGCCGAGCCGCCAGTCGCCGCCCAGGGCCCGGGTCGCGGGGACGGTGACCGCCGCGGCGAGCGCGGTACCGAGGGAGAGGGCCATCGAGTAGAGCCCGGTCATGGTGCCGACCCGGTCCGGGAACCAGCGCTTGACGACGACGGGCATCAGGACGTTGCCGACGGCTATGCCGCCCAGGGCCAGGGCGCTCGCGGCGAGGAAGAGGGCCGTGCCGCCGGCGAACGGACGCAGGAACAGCCCGAGGGCGATGGCGGCCAGGCCCGCGCAGACCACGACGCCCGGGCCGCGGCGGCGGGCCAGCCGGGGCGCGGTCACCCCGAAGACCGCGAAGCACAGCGCGGGGACGGAGGTGAGCAGTCCGGCGACGGTACCGCTCATGCCGAGGCCGTCGCGGACCTCCTCCAGCAGGGCGCCGAGGCTGGTGATGGCCGGACGCAGATTGAGCGCCGCGAGGACGAGCGCGACGGCCACCAGGATCCGGGTCCGCCGCATGCCTTGCGGAGCGGCGGGGATGTGTGGGGGCATGGTGGCCCGTTCCGTGGCAGGGTCGAGCGTCGCTTCGTCGTCACGCATGCCAGCCATCATAGAATGATGGGATGAATGTTGAGGAGAGTCCATGCCCCTGACCTCGCCCCGGCGCTCCGCCCTCGCCGACCAGGTGATCGCGCAGCTCCGCGCGCAGATCACCTCCGGCGAGTGGCCGGTGGGGTCGCGGATCCCCACCGAGACCCAGCTGGTCGAGCAGCTCGGGGTGGCCCGCAACACCGTCCGCGAGGCCGTCCGGGCACTGGCGCACAACGGGCTGCTCGACATCCGGCAGGGCTCCGGCACCTATGTGCTGGCCACCAGTGAGCTCGCCGGGGTGATGCACCGCCGCTTCGCCGACGCCGACCCGCGGCACGTGGCCGAGCTGCGCAGCGCCCTGGAGGCCTCCGCGGCCGCGCTCGCCGCGCGGCGGCGCACGGACCGCGACCTGAAGCAGCTCGACGCGGCCCTTGACCGGCGCGAACGGGCCTGGCAGTCCGGCAGCGCCGACGCCTTCGTCGACGCCGACGCCGCGCTGCACCTGTCCGTCGTGGCGGCCTCGCACAACGACGTCGTCGCCGAGCTCTACGCCGACCTCGGCGAGGTGCTGCGCGCCTTCCTGCGCGCGGACGTCGGCGAGGAACTGCGCCCCGAGCAGTACGTGGACCACGCCCGGCTCGTCGAGGCGATCCGGGCTGGCGATCCGGAGACGGCCTCCTCCGAGGCCTCGGGGCACGCCTTCAGCTGCCGCTTCCGTCCAGCGTCCCGGTGACCCAGACGTTCTGGATCTCCTTCCAGCAGCGGTCGCTCAGCGTCACCGTCACCGCAGGCCCGACCGGGACGGGGGCCCCGTCCACGTCCGGGTCCCACCAGCGGCGGCACTCGATGTGCAGCTGCACGCGGTCCAGGTCAGGGTCGGGGTTGAAGCACACGGCGACGCCCTCGCCGCCCTGCACCGAGGTCCGGCACTCCGCGACGTCCGGCAGCCGTGTCGCGGCCCCGGTGGCCGCGGCCGCCGGGGCCGCGCCCGCGGCCACCGCCACGGCCACCGCCGCGGCGCACACGTAGACACGCACGATTCACGCCCTCCCTCCGCTCACCCCCGGGCTCACCCCCGCACAGCCATCCTGGCGGCCCCGCCCGCCCCGGCACCCGGTCTGCTGGGCCGAACGGGGGACAACGGCCCGAACGCGCGTACGGCCCCGGCGCCGCCCGAAGGCGGCGCCGGGGCCGTCACGCATGAGCCGAGGGAGCCCGGGCGATCACGCGCCGATCGCGTGCAGACCGCCGTCCACGTGGACGATCTCACCCGTGGTCTTGGGGAACCAGTCGCTGAGGAGCGCGACGATGCCGCGGCCGGCCGGCTCGGGGTCGGCGAGGTCCCACTCCAGCGGGGAGCGGTGGTTCCAGACGTCGGCCAGCTCGCCGAAGCCCGGGATGGACTTGGCGGCCATGGAGGCGATCGGCCCGGCCGAGATCAGGTTGCAGCGGATGTTCTGCTTGCCGAGGTCCCGCGCGATGTAGCGGGAGGTGGCCTCCAGCGCCGCCTTGGCCGGACCCATCCAGTCGTACTGGGGCCAGGCGTACTGCGCGTCGAAGGTGAGGCCGACGACCGAGCCGCCCTCCTGCATCAGCGGCAGGCAGGCCATGGTGAGCGCCTTCAGCGAGTACGCGGAGACGTGCATCGCGGTGGAGACGGACTCGAACGGCGTGTTGAGGAAGTTGCCGCCGAGGGCGTCCTGGGGCGCGAAGCCGATGGAGTGCACGACGCCGTCGAGGCCGCCCAGCTCCTCGCGGACGACGTCCGCGAGCGAGGCCAGGTGCTCCTCGTTGGTGACGTCGAGCTCGATGACCTTGACCGGCTTGGGCAGCTTCTTGGCGATGCGCTCGGTCAGCGTCGGCCGCGGGAACGCCGTGAGGATGATCTCGGCACCCTGCTCCTGGGCGAGCTTCGCGGTGTGGAAGGCGATGGAGGACTCCATCAGCACGCCGGTGATGAGGATGCGCTTTCCAGCGAGGATTCCACTCATGATGCTCAGTGACCCATGCCCAATCCGCCGTCGACGGGAATGACGGCTCCTGTGATGTATGCGGCCTCGTCGGAGGCGAGGAAGCGGACCGAGGAGGCGATCTCCTCCGGCTGCGCGTAGCGGGCCAGCGGGACCTGGCCGACGATGTTCTGCCGCTGCTCGTCGGTGAGCACCCGGGTCATGTCGGTGTCGACGAAACCGGGGGCGACCACATTGACGGTGATGTTGCGCGAGCCGAGCTCACGCGCGAGGGACCGCGCGAAGCCGACCAGGCCGGCCTTGGACGCGGCGTAGTTGGCCTGGCCCGCCGAGCCGAGCAGCCCCACGACGGAGGAGATCAGCACGATGCGGCCCTTGCGGGCCCGCAGCATCTTCCTCGACGCGGCCTTGACCACCCGGAAGGTGCCCGTGAGGTTGGTGTCCAGGACGGAGGTGAAGTCCTCGTCGGACATCCGCAGCAGCAGCTGGTCGCGGGTGACGCCCGCGTTGGCGACCAGCACCTCCACCGCGCCCTGCTGGGCCTCGATCTCCTTGAACGCCTGCTCGACCTGCTCACCGTCGGTGATGTCGCACTTGACGGCGAAGAACCCCTCCGGGGGCTCGCCCGAGCGGTAGGTGACGGCGACCTTGTCGCCCGCGTCGGCGAAGGCCCGGGCGATGGCGAGGCC
This sequence comes from Streptomyces sp. NPDC001070, assembly GCF_053598835.1. Classification (NCBI taxonomy): domain Bacteria; kingdom Bacillati; phylum Actinomycetota; class Actinomycetes; order Kitasatosporales; family Streptomycetaceae; genus Streptomyces; species Streptomyces sp. NPDC001070. The sequence goes on along the minus strand of NZ_JBSFLB010000027.1, from coordinate 113,031 downwards.
GATGCCCCGGTTTCCTCCGGTGACGAGAACCGAGCGGCTCAACGGATCACCCTTTCCGTAGTGGTCTGGTACTCCAAAAAACTATCTGCCTACGCAGCGGTACGGGGAATCGACCCCCGACAGGGGCGTGTGCGAGTCGCTGTCGAGTCCCTACAGAAAACGGCGGGCGACCGGATTGTCGGAGCGGCATGATTCACTGCGGAGACATTGACGATTGGACAGAAGGGGAGGCCGTCGTGCCCCACGAGGTCGATCAGTCATTCCTGGCGCTGCCCCTGAGGGCACTCGCCGACGCGGCGCTCGCGCGCGCCCGGGCCCTCGGGGCCGAGCACGCCGACTTCCGCTTCGAGCGGGTGCGCAGCGCCTCCTGGCGACTGCGCGACGGCAGAGCGTCCGGGTCGTCGGACACGACCGACGTCGGCTACGCGGTGCGGGTGGTGCACGGCGGGGCCTGGGGGTTCGCCTCGGGGGTGGACCTGACGATGGACGCCGCGGCGCGGGTGGCCGGGCAGGCGGTGGCGATGGCGAAGCTGTCCGCCAAGGTGATCGCGGCGGCGGGTTCGGACGAGCGGGTGGAGCTGGCGGCCGAGCCGGTCCACGCCGACCGGGTGTGGGTCTCCTCCTACGAGATCGACCCCTTCCAGGTGCCCGATGCCGACAAGACGGGTCTGCTGTCCGAGTGGAGCGGGCGGCTGCTGGCCGCCGACGGCGTGTCGCACGTCGACGCCTCCCTGATGACCGTCCACGAGAACAAGTTCTACGCGGACACCTCGGGCACCACCACGACCCAGCAGCGGGTGCGGGTGCACCCGGAGCTCACCGCCGTCGCGGTGGACCCGGACTCCGGGGAGTTCGACTCGATGCGCACCCTGGCGCCGCCCGCCGGCCGCGGCTGGGAGTATCTGACCGGCACCGGCTGGGACTGGGACGCGGAGCTCGCGCAGATCCCCGGGCTGCTCGCCGAGAAGATGGCGGCGCCGTCGGTGGAGGCGGGCTCGTACGACCTCGTGGTCGACCCGTCGAACCTGTGGCTGACCATCCACGAGTCGATCGGCCACGCCACCGAGCTGGACCGGGCGCTGGGCTACGAGGCGGCCTACGCGGGCACCTCCTTCGCCACCTTCGACCAGCTGGGCAAGCTCCAGTACGGCTCCGCGCACATGAACGTCACCGGTGACCGCACCGCCGAGCACGGACTGGCGACCATCGGCTACGACGACGAGGGCGTCGCCGGGCAGTCCTGGGACCTGGTCAAGGACGGGGTCCTCGTCGGGTACCAGCTGGACCGCAGGATCGCCAGGCTCACCGGCTTCGAGCGGTCCAACGGATGCGCCTACGCGGACTCCCCCGGCCATGTGCCGGTGCAGCGGATGGCGAACGTGTCGCTGCAGCCCGCGCCGGACGGGCCGTCGACGCAGGAGCTGATCAGCGGTGTGGAGCGCGGCATCTACGTCGTGGGCGACCGCTCGTGGTCGATCGACATGCAGCGCTACAACTTCCAGTTCACCGGGCAGCGCTTCTTCAGGATCGAGAACGGCCGGCTGGCCGGGCAGCTGCGCGACGTCGCCTACCAGGCCACCACCACCGACTTCTGGGGCTCCATGGAGGCCGTCGGAGGGCCGCAGACCTACGTACTGGGCGGCGCCTTCAACTGCGGCAAGGCCCAGCCGGGTCAGGTCGCCGCCGTCTCGCACGGCTGCCCGTCCGCGCTCTTCCGCGGGGTCAACATCCTCAACACCACGCAGGAGGCCGGTCGATGAGCACCCTCTCCAAGCCCCACGAGATCGTCGAGCGCGCCCTGGAGCTGTCCCGGGCGGACGGCTGCGTCGTCATCGCCGACGAGGGGTCCTCGGCCAACCTGCGCTGGGCGGGCAACGCGCTGACCACCAACGGCGTCACCCGCGGCCGCACCCTCACGGTGATCGCCACGGTGAACGGCGCCCAGGGCACCGCCTCCGGCGTCGTGTCCCGCGCCGCGGTCACCGCGGACGAACTGGAGCCGCTGGTGAGGGCCGCGGAGGCCGCCGCACGGGACGCGGGCCCGGCCGAGGACGCCCAGCCGCTGGTCGAGGGGATCCCGGCCAGCTCCTCCTTCACCGAGCCGCCGGCCGAGACCTCCTCCGAGGTGTTCGCCGCGTTCGCGCCCGCCCTCGGCGAGTCCTTCGCGGCGGCACGCGCCGGCGGGCGGCGGCTGTACGGCTTCGCCTACCACTCCGTCACCTCCACCTACCTGGGCACGTCCACCGGGCTCCGGCTCCGGCACGACCAGCCCAGCGGCACCCTGGAGCTCAACGCCAAGTCCGAGGACATGTCCCGCTCGGCGTGGGCCGGCGCCGCCACCCGCGACTTCACCGATGTCGACCCGGCGGCCCTCAATGCCGACCTGGCGCAGCGTCTGGCCTGGGCGGAGCGCCGGATCGACCTGCCCGCGGGGCGGTACGAGACGCTGCTGCCGCCGTCGGCCGTGGCGGATCTGGTCATCTATCAGCAGTGGAGCGCGGCGGCCCGGGACGCGGTGGAGGGCCGTACGGTCTTCAGCAAGCCGGGCGGGGGCACACGGGTCGGCGAGAAGCTCTCGGAGCTGCCGCTGACGCTGCGCAGCGACCCCCATGAGCCGGGGCTGGAGTCCGCGCCGTTCGTGATCGCGCACGCGTCGGGTGACGACGCGTCGGTCTTCGACAACGGGCTGCCCGTCGAGCCGACCGACTGGCTGCGCGAGGGCGTGCTCAACCGGCTGCTCACCACGCGCCACAGCGCCGGGCTGACCGGGCTGCCGCTGGCGCCGGCCGGCGGCAACCTGATCCTGGACGGCGGCGGCAAGCGGTCGCTGGACGAGATGGTCGCGGACACCGAGCGGGGTCTGCTGCTGACGTGCCTGTGGTACATCCGCGAGGTGGATCCGGCGACGCTGCTGCTGACCGGCCTGACCCGGGACGGGGTCTACCTGGTCGAGGGCGGCGAGGTGACCGGTGTGGTGAACAACTTCCGGTTCAACGAGTCGCCGGTGGACCTGCTGGGCCGGGCCGCCGAGGTGGGCCGTACGGAGCGGACGCTGCCGCGCGAGTGGGGCGACTGGTTCACCCGTGCCGCGTTCCCGGCGATGCGGGTCCCGGACTTCAACATGAGCTCGGTCAGCCAGGGGGTCTGACCACGACGACGGGTGGGGCGATGGACGAGAAGCAGTTGGTCAAGGTCTCGAAGTTCCTGGCACGGGTGCTGCGGCACGACCCGGCCTCGATCGGGATCACCCTCGACGAGGGCGGCTGGGTGGACGTGGACGAGCTGATCGCCGCGTCCTCCCGGGCGGGCCGGCGCTTCTCGCGCGCCGAGCTGGACCATGTCGTGGCCGGCAACAACAAGAAGCGGTACGCGTTCTCGGAGGACGGCCGGCGGATCCGGGCCAGTCAGGGGCACTCGGTGGAGGTCGACCTCGGGCTCGCCCCCGCGGAGCCGCCGGAGGTCCTCTTCCACGGCACGGCGAGCACGACGCTGCCGATCGTGCTGCGCGAGGGGCTCAAGCCGATGTCCCGGCGGGACGTGCATCTGTCGGCGGACGTGGAGACGGCCGTGCGCGTGGGTGCGCGGCACGGCCGTCCCGTTGTGCTGGCGGTGGACGCGGCGGGGCTGGCCGCCACGGGCCACGTGTTCCGGGTGAGCGCCAACGGCGTGTGGCTCACCGACCGGGTGCCGCCCACGCATCTGCGGCAGCACGTCGTCTGAGCCGGGTTCAGGCGGCGGTGTGCCGCCGCCTGCCCCGGATCGAGGCCCACAGCGGAGTGATCACGGCGACCACGAGGATCGCGCCCAGGATCTGCAGAATGTGCCTGATCCAGTCGACACCGCCGGTGTGCCGGACACCGATCCATCCGGCGACCGCGTTGCCCAGGATGGCTCCGAGGATGCCGCAGATGATGGTGAGCCACCAGGGGATGTCCTGCCTCCCCGGCAGGAGCAGCTTCGCCAGGAAGCCGAGCACGATGCCGACGATGATCGCCCAGAACCAGTTCATGCGCCCAGTCTCGGTGTGGTCCGGGTACGCCGCATGCAGAAGGCGGCCATACGCCGTACGGCGGGCGTCGTCACACGAAGGCGGCCTCCCCGGTCTCCAATGCGGCAGACCCGCGGCGTAACGTGGACCGTGCTGGAAGTGGGTGACTTCCGGCGTTTCGAGCAGGTGGTGGAATGTGACGCGGAAGCGGAGCGGTGCCGAGGTCTTCCGGATCACCGGGACCGCGGCAGGGCTCACCGAGGACGTCCGCAGCAGGCAGCGGCGGTACATGATCTCGATGTCGATCCGGACCCTGTCGTTCATCCTGGCGGTCGTCCTGTGGAACGTCTCGGCCCCGCTGGCCTGGATCGCGCTGGTCCTGGGGCTGGTGCTGCCGTACGTGGCGGTCGTCATCGCCAACGCCGGGCGGGAGAACGCACGCGGGCTGCCGTCGTCCCGGATCCCGCCGCCGGTGCGGCCGGCGCTCGGCCCCGGCGAGCCGCTGCTGCCGACGGAACGGACCACAGAACCGGACGGACCACACCATTCCGGTCAGAGCTGAGCGGTTCCGCGCCCTCGAAGCTCAAGAAAAGCTCAGATCAATCATGGGGATCCACTGCACTGCGGGGGTTTCCGCGTGACATACTTCGTACGCGCTCCGCATCCCCCGTCGGAGCGACGGACCGACGCCGGGCGGCTCCCCCCGTGGCTGCCCGGCGTCGCCATGTTTGGATGGGGTTCGTGAACGACGAATCGCCGATCTGCTCCGCCAAGGGCTGCCGCGCCCCCGCCGTGTGGGTGCTCGCCTGGAACAACCCGAAGCTCCACACCCCTGAACGCCGCAAGACCTGGCTGGCGTGCGAGGAGCATCGCGAGCATCTGTCGCAGTTCCTGGGCGTCCGGGGGTTCCTGAAGGACGTCGCGCCCTTCGAGGAGTGGGAGGCCGGCTCAGCCGCCGATGGCTGACATGGGCCGCTCGGGCTGCAGGAACGAGGGGTCGTCCAGGCCGGAGCCGGCCTTCTTGCCCCACATCGCCGTCTTCCACAGCTCCGCGATCTCCTCGTCGGAGCCGCCGGAGCGCAGCGCGCCGCGCAGATCGGTCTCCTCGCGGGCGAACAGGCAGTTGCGCACCTGGCCGTCTGCGGTGAGCCGGGTGCGGTCGCAGGCCCGGCAGAAGGGCCGGGTGACGGAGGCGATCACACCGACCCGGGCGGGGCCGCCGTCGACCAGCCAGCGCTCGGCGGGGGCGTGGCCGCGGGCCGAGCCGGGCTCGGGGGTCAGCGTGAAGCGGGTCCCCAGGCTCTCCAGGATCTCCTGGGCGGTGACCATGTCGCTGCGCTGCCAGCCGTGCTGGGCGTCGAGCGGCATCTGCTCGATGAACCGCAGCTCGTAGTCGTGCTCCAGGGCCCAGGCCAGCAGTTCGGGGGCCTCGTCGTCGTTGACGCCGCGCATCAGCACGGTGTTCACCTTGACCGGGGTCAGGCCGGCGGCGTGGGCGGCCTCCAGGCCGCGGACGACGTCCTCGTGCCGCTTGCGGCGGGTGAGGGTCTGGAAGACGTCGGGGCGCAGGGTGTCGAGGGAGACGTTCACCCGGTTCAGACCGGCCTCGCGCAGGGCGCGGGCGGTACGGGCCAGGCCGATGCCGTTGGTGGTCAGGGAGAGCCGGGGGCGGGGCTCCAGTCCGGCGCAGCGCTCGACGATGCCGACGAGGCCGGGACGCAGCAGGGGCTCACCGCCGGTGAAGCGGACGTCCTTGACGCCGAGCACGGTGACGGCGATCCGCACCAGACGGACGATCTCGTCATCGGTGAGGACTTCCGGCTTGCCGAGCCACTGCAGGCCTTCCTCGGGCATGCAGTAGGTGCACCGCAGATTGCAGCGGTCGGTCAGCGAGACCCTCAGGTCGGTGGCGATCCGGCCGTAGGTGTCGATCAGCACGGCGCCTCCCTCTGGCGTCCGGTCGATGGGACGGCAGTGCCGTCCCGTTACCTGGCAGCCTACGGGACGGCACTGATCTTCAACAGTATGTTTAATGCGCTCCCGCTCCGGTGAGGGAGCGGACCTCCAGCTCCGCGTACTTGCGGTCGGCGTCCGGTTCCGGCTTGGACAGGAGCGTGCCCAGCACACCGAGCAGGAAGCCGACGGGGATGGAGACGATCCCGGGGTTCTCCAGCGGGAACCAGTGGAAGTCCTCGCCGGGGAACATCGCGGTCGCCTTGCCCGAGACCACGGGCGAGAAGACCACCAGGACCACGGAGGTGATCAGACCGCCGTAGATGCTCCACAGCGCCCCGGTGGTGTTGAAGCGCTTCCAGAACAGGCTGTAGAGCAGCGTCGGCAGGTTCGCGGAGGCCGCGACGGCGAAGGCCAGGGCGACCAGGAAGGCGATGTTGAGCTTGCCCGCGAAGATGCCGAGCAGGATCGCCACGGCTCCGATGGCGACCGCCGCGATCTTCGCCGCGGCGACCTCCTCCTTCTCGCTCGCCGTCCCCTTGCGGATGACGTTGGCGTACAGGTCGTGCGCGAAGGACGACGAGGAGGCCAAGGTGAGGCCCGCGACCACGGCCAGGATGGTGGCGAAGGCGACCGCGGAGATCACGGCGAGCAGGATCGCGCCGCCCGCGGAGTCCGCGCCGCCGCCGATCTCCTGGGCAAGCAGCGGGGCCGCGGTGTTGCCGGCCGCGTTGGAGGTCGTGATCGTCTCGGGGGTGAGCAGGGCGGCGGCACCGAAGCCCAGCGCGATCGTCATCAGGTAGAAGCAGCCGATGATGCCGATCGCCCAGTTCACCGACGTACGGGCGGCCCGGGCGGTGGGCACGGTGTAGAAGCGGATCAGGATGTGGGGCAGGCCTGCCGTGCCGAGGACGAGGGCGAGGCCGAGCGAGATGAAATCGATCTTCGAGGTCGCGGTGACGCCGTACTTCAGGCCCGGCTCCAGGAAGGCCGCGCCCTTGCCGCTCTTCTCCGCGGCCGCGCCCAGGAGCGTGGACAGGTTCCAGTGGAACTTGGCGAAGACCAGGATCGTGATCAGCAGCGTCCCGCCGATCAGCAGCACCGCCTTGACCATCTGCACCCAGGTGGTGCCCTTCATGCCGCCGATGGTCACGTACAGCACCATGACCACGCCGACGAGGACGACGATCAGACGGCGCGGGCCCTCGCCGGTGATGCCGAGCAGCAGGGCCACCAGCGCGCCCGCGCCGACCATCTGGGCCAGCAGGTAGAAGATGCTGACAACGATGGTCGAGATGCCCGCGGCGGTGCGCACGGGGCGCTGCCGCAGCCGGAAGGCGAGGGCGTCGGCCATGGTGAACCGGCCGGAGTTGCGCAGCGGTTCGGCGACCAGCAGCAGCGCCACCAGCCAGGCGACGAGGAAGCCGATCGAGTAGAGGAAGCCGTCGTAGCCGACGAGGGCGATGGATCCGGCGATGCCCAGGAAGGACGCGGCCGACATGTAGTCGCCGGAGATCGCCAGCCCGTTCTGGAAGCCGCTGAACGAGCGGCCGCCGGCGTAGAAGTCGGTGGCGTCCTTGGTCTGACGGCCCGCCCAGACGGTGATGCCGAGGGTCGCGGCGACGAAGACCGAGAACAGGGTGATGATGAGCGTCCGGTGGTCGCCGGCGCCGGCCGCGGCCACCTGGACTCCCGTGGTGTGCAGCGCGGTCATGCGGTGGCCTCCGTGCTCTCCGGGTCGTCGGTGCCCTGGGGGGCAGGGCCTTCCATGCGCGCCCTGATGGCGTCGGCGCGGGCGTCGAGCCGGGCGTTCGCGTGCCGCGAGTACCAGACGGCGATGCCGAAGGTGGTGGCGAACTGCGCGAGCCCGAAGACGAGGGCGATGTTGATGTGGCCCACGACCTTGGTGTCCATGAAGCCGCCGGCGTAGTTCGACAGCAGGACGTACAGCAGGTACCAGGTGATGAACGCGACCGTGAGCGGGAACGCGAACGAGCGGTATGAGCGGCGCAGTTGGGCGAACTCCGCGCTGGCCTGCACCTCGGCGTACGAGGCGGCAGAGGGCGGACCGGAGGTTGCCGACTGTCGTGCGGGGTCCACGATGCCTCCTGTGGGGCGGAGCTTGAGCGGGCACGAGCACGCGACGCGGGCAGGCGCCGGCGCACTTCCGCCGACGTGAGCTACGTCACGCAAAGATCGGACCCGCGCATGGTAAAGGCGCGGCCACGGCCTTCGACAGGGGGCGGTAGTTGAAAACTGATTCTTCGTCGCGAACCGGAACTCCAGCTTTCTCAACGGAGCCATTGATCGGGCACGGAGCGCACCGATAGCTTCCAGCGTCATGTACCCGTCCAAAGGCAACCCAGCCGCCAGGACGGGTGTTTGGACGATTGGAGAACCCATGGCTCCTCTGCCAAGACGGCGCCGCGCCTTCGCGATACCCATCGGTGTCGCGGTGGCGAGTGCTCTCGCCTTCCTGCCGAACGCCGCCTCGGCCGCCACCGTCGGAACCACCTCGGGCGGCAGCAGCGCCGCCTACGACGGCCCTCTGCTGTCGTACGTGGTCAACACCAAGACCGACAGGGGCACCATCGACTCCGTGGAGCGGGCCGTGTCCCGCAACGGCGGTGACATCGTCACCACGTACGACAAGATCGGCGTGATCGTCGTCCACTCGGCGAACCCCGCGTTCGCCGCCGACATGCGCAAGGTCCGCGGTGTGCAGACGGCCGGGGCCACCCGCACCGCCGCGCTGTCCACGGCGTCGACGACGGAACTGGGCGCGCCGGAGAAGATCAGCGCGGCGGACGCCGCCGCGGCGGAGTCCGCCGCCACCGCCGGCCAGGAGCCGATGGAGGCGGACCAGTGGGATCTGCGCGCCATCGGTGCGGACAAGGCCGCCGTGATCAACCCGGGCAGCCGTAAGGTCACCGTCGCCGTCATCGACACCGGCGTCGACGACACCCACCCCGACCTCACGGCGAACTTCTCGGCGTCGCAGTCCGCCAACTGCGTGGGCGGCAAGGCCGACACGAGCCCCGGCGCCTGGCGTCCGTACAGCCCGGACGCCTACCACGGCACGCACGTGGCCGGCGAGATCGCCGCCGCGCGCAACGGGATCGGCGTGGCCGGTGTCGCCCCGGGCGTGAAGGTCGCCTCCATCAAGGTGGCCGACCCGGACACCCAGCTCTTCTTCCCGGAGAGCGTGGTCTGCGCCTTCGTCTTCGCCGCCGACCACGGCGTCGAGATCACCAACAACAGCTACTACATCGACCCGTGGCTCTACAACTGCTTCGGCGACCCCGACCAGCGGGCCATCGTCGACGCCGTCAACCGGGCCGCGCAGTACTCCCACAAGAAGGGCGTGCTGAACGTCGCCTCGGCGGGCAACTCCAACCACGACCTGGACTCGGACGCGATCGTCGACGCGACGAGCCCCGATGACACCACCCCGGTCACCCGGACCATCGACCCGCACGTCTGCTGGGACATCCCGACCCAGCTGCCGGGCGTCGTCACCGTCTCCGCGACCGGTGTGCAGAACCTGAAGTCGTACTACTCCAGCTACGGTCTCGGTGTCGTCGACGTCGCGGGCCCCGGCGGCGACCGGTACCAGATCCCCGCCACCCCCTCCGGCAACGGGCGCATCCTGTCCACCCTGCCCGGCAACACCTACGGCTACCTGCAGGGCACCTCGATGGCCAGCCCGCACGTGGCCGCCGTCGCCGCGCTCATCAAGAGCCGCCACCCGCACGCCACTCCGGCCCAGCTGCAGTGGATGCTCAAGGCCCAGGCCGACGACCCGGGCTGCCCGACGGGTCTGTACGACCCGGACGGCAACGGCGTGCAGGACGCCACCTGCACCACCGGCCGGCACGTGACCAGCTTCTACGGCCACGGCATCGTCGACGCCCTGGACGCCGTCACCAAGTGACGCGCCCCGCGTGACGCAAGGACCGCCCGGCGGGATCCCCGCCGGGCGGTCCGCTGTCCGGGTTCCGGTCAGGCCTTGACGAGGACCTTCAGCGCGACGCGCTCGTCCATCGCCTTGTAGCCGCCCGGGACGCCGTCCAGGCCGACGGTGAGGTCGAAGACCGGGGACGGGTCGATGGTGCCGTCGAGGACGTCCGGCAGCAGCTCGGGGATGTAGGTGCGGACCGGGGCGACGCCGCCGCGCAGCGAGACGTTGCGGTCGAACATGTCGCTCAGGTCGAGACCGGTGCCGCTGCCGTGCGGGACGCCGACGTAGCCGACGGCACCCCCGTCACGGGTGACGGCGACCGCGGTGCGCATCGACTGCTCGGTGCCGACGGCCTCGATCACCGCATGGGCGCCGTGACCGCCGGTCAGCTCGCGGACCGCCTCGACGGCGGCCTCGCCGCGCTCGGCGACGACGTCGGTGGCGCCGAAGACGCGCGCGATGTCGGTGCGCACCTGGTGCCGGCCGAGCGCGATGATCCGCTCCGCGCCGAGCCGCCGGGCGGCCAGCACGCCGCACAGGCCGACCGCGCCGTCCCCGACCACCGCGACCGTGGCGCCGGGCCGTACGCCGGCGCCGACGGCGGCGTGGTGACCGGTGCCCAGCACGTCGGAGAGGGTGAGCAGAGCGGCCAGCAGGCGGTCGTCGGAGAGCGCCTCGGCGGGCAGCCGCACCAGCGTGGCCTCCGCGAACGGCACGCGCACGGCCTCGCCCTGGCCGCCGTCGGAGCCGACCTGGCCCCAGAAGCCGCCGGCCGGGCAGGAGGTGGTCAGCCCCTCCGCGCAGTACGCGCACTCGCCGTCGGACCACACGAAGGGCGACACGACCAGGTCGCCCGGCTTCAGCCCGGAGACGGCGGAACCCGTCTCCTCCACCACGCCCAGGAACTCGTGCCCGATGCGCTGCCCCGGCTGCCGGGCCGACTCGCCGCGGTACGCCCACAGGTCGCTGCCGCAGATGCAGGCCAGCACCACGCGCACCACCGCGTCGGTGGGCTGCCGGACCACCGGGTCCGGCACCTCCTCCACCCGGATGTCGTGGGGGGCGTGGATCACGGTGGCGCGCATACGGAGGTCGTCCTCGCTGGTTGTACGAATGATGTCGTACCACCGTACCGGGCGGTGCCGAGCAGGTACTGCGCGCCGAGATAGGTGAGCATGATCCAGAAGTCGGCCGCCGGGAGTTGCGGCAGGTCGGCGAGGCGGGTCGCCAGCAGGGTGTCGGAGAGCAGGAAGAGCGCCCCGCCCACCGCCGTCGCCCGCGGTCCGGGACCGGCCGCGGCCGCCGCCATCGCCGTCAGCAGCAGGCTGTACACGGCGACCGGGATCCGCAGTCCGGAGGGCAGGCCCGGCCACACCAGGACAAGCGCGGCGAGCCATACCACCGCGTACCCGGCAGCCGTCGCGGCGGCGCGGCGCCGGTCGGCGAAGGCCCCGCGGCGGACGAAAAGTGTGAGGTAACAGACGTGCCCGGCCGCGAAGGCGCCCATCCCGGCGAGGAACGGCGTGTCCCCGTCGAGCTGCAGCAGCACGTCGCCGGCCCAGCCGCACAGCAGGGCGGCGACCAGCAGCCGCGGGCCGCCCCGCAGCGCCGCGCAGGCCGCCAGGAGCGGCACCAGCACGGGCTTGGTGAGGTGGTCGGCCGTCCCGGAGTCCACGAGCTGCGCGGCAAGGTGGACGACGGCCGCCACCGCGAACAGGGCGAGCGCCGCGCGGGCGGCGCGTTCCCGCGTCACGCGGCGGACTCCTCGCCCTGCGGGCGCCACCCGGGGCCGCGCAGGAGGTGGCCCGCCTTGACGCGCCAGGTGCGGGCGGCGGCGACGTCGCGGGCGATGGCGGCGTACTCGTGGGTGGCCACGCGCAGCGGGTTGTACGTGGTGATGTTCTTGGTCAGGCCGAAGACCGGACGCTCGGTCTCCGCCGCGAAGGAGCGGAACAGCCGGTCCCAGACGATCAGGATGCCGCCGAAGTTGCGGTCCAGGTAGCCGCCCTGCGAGGCGTGGTGGACGCGGTGGTGCGAGGGGGTGTTGAGGACGAACTCGACCGGGCGGGGCAGCTTGTCGACGCGCTCGGTGTGGATCCAGAACTGGTAGACGAGGTTGAGCGAGGAGCAGAACGCCAGGGCCGCCGGATGCACCCCGCAGGCGATCATGGGCAGGTAGAAGACCCATGACGTCAGCCCGGTCCAGGGCTGGCGCAGCGCGGTGGAGAGGTTGAACTTCCGGCTGGAGTGGTGCACCACGTGGCACGCCCACAGGATGCGGACGACGTGGTGGCCGCGGTGCTGCCAGTAGTAGAAGAAGTCCTGCGCGAGCAGCATCAGCGGGATCGTCCACCACACCACGGGCACGCGCAGCGGGGTCAGCTCGTACACCGCGGTGTAGATCGCGACGATCGGGATCTTCCAGAGGAAATCGAAGAACAGGCTGCCGAGTCCCATCGACAGACTCGTCGCGGTGTCCTTGGCGGCGTACCCGGCGGCGTCGTCGTCCGGATGGATCCGGTAGCTGATCAGCTCCAGGAGGGTGAGCAGCACGAACGCGGGTATCGACCACATCACGGCATCGGGCAGTTGCGGCATGCGCGCACCATAAGGGCGCGCGGCGCCCCCGGCTAGAGGTCGTTACCGTTCGGTTCTACCCGGGGGTACGGGCCGGGTCCGCGAAGGCCCCGTATCGCCGCGCGCGGCGCCCACGCGTCACCGCGCGCATCGCCGATGCGTCACCACACGCGAACCGACAGGACGCCGCCGGTCAGGCCCGCCTCCTCGGCCCGGCGCACCTCCCGTACGGCCTCGTCGACGTCGTCCAGGAGGATCTGGGCGACCCCGGCCCCCCTGCCCGGGGCCAGGGCGCAGAAGTCGGCGAACCAGCGGTTGTGGGCGCGCAGTCCGGCCTAGCGCAACTCGAACTCCCCGGCGGTGGGGGCCGGGGCCGTCAGCGAGCCGCTGGGGAGGAACGGCGGGACGGTGCTGGGGAAGACCACCTCCGCGACGATGCCGTCCGCCTCCAGTTCGGCCGGCCGCCGGGAGGGGTCCCAGTTGCGGTCCGCCTCTGGCGCCGTCAGGTCCTCGCACGGATTCGCGTACGTCGCCGCTCAGGCGTCGAACGCCTCATGGTGACGCCGCTCCGGATAGGGCCGGTGGTCGAGCAGATCGGCTCCCGCGTGGCAGTCCGCGGAGATGACCGTGTACCTCATGTGCCCGCCTCCGTGCCCACGAAGGGGCAGTCGTGGCCGGTGGGCCAGTGCCGGCCGGTGTCGCGGGCACGCGCCCACGACGCCTCGACGGCGCCCTGGTCGGCGGGCCGGCCGAGCTCCGCCGGCGTGGGACCGATGCGCCGGGCGGGCGGCGCCGGCACCTCGGTGTCGAATCCGAGGACCTCGGCCGCCGCGAGGCCCAGCATCTGCCGGGTCTCGGTCACCGGGATGTCGTTGAAGGTGTCGCGCAGCCACTCCCGGGTGCGCGGCCAGGTCCCCTCGGGGTGCGGGAAGTCGCTCACCCACAGGATGTTGCCGACGCCGATCTCGTAACGCTGGGCCGGCTCGCGGCGCTTGGTGTCGGTGGCGCAGACGAAGACGTTGCGGTCCAGGCAGGCGCTCGGCGGGCCTTTCGTCTCCGCGAACGGCGACAGCCACGCCCAGACCGGTGCTGAGCCGCGAGGACGTCCTGGACGCCGCCGCGGGGCTCGTCATCGCCACGGTGCACGAACGGGTCTGACGGAGCTGATGTTCCTGCCCGCGAAGCGGGCCCTGGCGCAGGAGGTGCACGCGGCGGGGCTGCGCGGGACACGGGCCGCCGATGCCGTGCGGGCGGTGGAGTTCCACGTCATCGGGTTCGTGCTCGTGGAACGCGACCGGGAGCGCGCGCCCGCGCAGCACCCGGCAGGCAGCGAGCTGTGGGACGCCGCCACCGAGGACGACGACCCGGCGCTGGCCCGGGTCCCGGCGGCGCCCCGGACCTCGAACGGCTCTTCACCTCGTCGAGCCGTGCCCTGGTGGAATCCCTCGTCCCGGACTGATCCCGGCTGCTTCGGGGCTGCTTCGGAACTGGTCACCGACTGGCTCCGGGGTCCTCGTGGGCTCCTCACCGGCTCCTCCCGGGGTCGTCCGCCGAGCGGTCCTGCGGTCGGGCAGGGCAGGTGCCGGCGGGAACTGTCGGTGGCCGCCCGTATTGTGTTCCTCCATGCACGCGCCCCAGCTTCCGCAACCGTCGTGGCCAGAGGCCTACCCCGACGGATACGCCGTCGTGGACGTCGAGACCACCGGCCTCGGCCGCGACGACCGGATAGTCTCCGCGGCCGTCTACCGGCTGGACGCGCGCGGCGAGGTGGAGGACCACTGGTACTCCACCGTCAACCCGCAACGGGATCCGGGGCCGGTGTGGATCCACGGCCTCACCTCCGACGTGCTGGCCGGCGCCCCGCTCTTCGGCGAGATCGCCGAAGAACTGGCGGAACGGCTGTCGGGCCGGGTGCTCGTCGCCCACAACGCGGTCTTCGACTGGTCGATGCTCGCCCGGGAGTTCGCGCGGGCCGGCACCGTGGCGCCCGTGGAGCATCGGCTGTGCACCATCGTGCTCTCCAAGGCGCTGGAGCTGCCGCTGGCCAACCACAAGCTGGAGTCGCTGGCCGCGCACTTCGGCGTCGTCCAGCAGCGCGCCCACCACGCCCTGGACGACGCGCGCGTGCTGGCGGAGGTGTTCCGCCCCAGCCTCCGGCAGGCGGCGGCCGGCGGGCTGCGGCTGCCGCTGCACGCCTGCCGCCCGCTGACGGAGTGGATCGACACGGCCGTCCCCGCGCAGTCGGTCTCCGGGGGCTACCGCTCCACGTACCGGCCGATGAGCTGGCGGCCTTCGCGGAAGCGGCCCGCCTGCCCCTACCCCAACCCGGGGCGGCTGGAGCCCGGGGGACCGCTGGTCCAGGGCATGCGGGTCGCCTTTTCGGGCGACACGAGCATCGACCGCGAACTGCTGGAGGACCGCGCCACCGAGGCCGGGCTGCACGTGTCGTCCGGTGTGAGCCGGCTGACCAGCCTGCTGGTGACCAACGACCCGGAGTCGCTCACCACGAAGACCGTGCGGGCCCGGCAGCTCGGCACTCCGGTCCTCGACGAGCGCCGCTTCGCCGAGCTGCTCAGGGACGTCGCCCCCGCCCCGGACGTGCACGGCTGACAGCGCCGTTCGAGTGATGCGGCGGCGACGCACCCGGCGTCCGATTGCCGCGCCCGGGCGCGGCCCGCACCCTGGGCCTCATGGCCCGATGCGAAGTGTGCGGAAACGACTACGTGATGAGCTTTGAGGTGCACGCCCAGGGGGCCGTGCACGTCTTCGACAGCTTCGAATGCGCCATCCACCGGATGGCGCCCATCTGCGAACACTGCCGGGTGCGGATCGTCGGCCACGGGGTCGAGGTCGACGGCCACTGGTACTGCGGCGGTCACTGCTCCAAGGCGGAGGGCCGCAGCGGCATCGTTGACCGCGTCGGCTCGGTGTCCGGCAGCGGCTGAGTCCGGGGGCCGCGCGGGCGCGCTGTCCGACCCCTCCGGAAAGCGCCCCGCGAGCGAGTTGTACGGTCGTGGGGTGTACCGCTTCCTGTTGTCCCGGCAGTGGGTGATCCTCACCCTCGTCGCACTGCTCCTGATGCCCGCCATGGTCAAGCTGGGCTTCTGGCAGCTGCACCGCCACGAGCGCCGGGTGGCCAACAACCACCTGATCTCGGACAACCTCCGGGCGGAGCCCGTTCCGGTCGAGTCGCTGACCGGGCCCGGCACGGTCGTGCCGAAGCAGCAGATCTACCGCACGGTCACCGCGACCGGGCACTACGACACGGCCCACGAGGTCGTCGCCCGGCAGCGCACCGCCGCCGACGGCGACAGCATCGGCTACCACGTGATCACCCCGCTGGTCCTGGCCGACGGCCGCGCGGTACTGGTCAACCGGGGCTGGATCGCCGCCGGCGGCGATCTGACGAAGTTGCCGAAGGTCCCCGCCGCCCCGTCCGGCGAGGTCACCGTCACCGGGCGGCTGCGCCCCGACGAGACCACCGCGGAGACCGGCATCAGGAACAAGGGCGGCCTGCCCGACCGCATGATCATGCTGATCAACAGCGGGCTGGTCGCGAAGGACCTGCCCGCCGCCGAGCGGCCGGTCGGCGGCTACATCGAGCTGGCCGCCACCGCCCCCAAGCCGTCGGGGCGGCAGCCCGAGCTGATTCCGGAGCCCGACCACAGCGGCATCGGCATGCACATGGGGTACGCGATCCAGTGGTGGCTGTTCACCGCCATGGTGCCGGTCGGCTGGGTCATCCTCGTCCGCCGGGAACGGCGGGAGCGGCTCGCCGCCCGCGACACGGCGGCGGAGGGCGGGACGGCCGAGGGCGGGACGGCCGAGGGCGGGACGGCCGAGGGCGGGACGGCCGAGGGCGGGACGGCCGAGGGCGGGACGGCCGAGGGCGGGACGGCCGAGCCGGCCGCCGCTGCGGTCGCGTCGCCCTAGCCCGGGGGGCACCCTCGTAGGGGGAGAGACGGAGGCCGATCGTGCCGGCACTCATCGAGGACTACGCGATCATCGGCGACCTGCAGACGGTCGCGCTGGTCTCCAGGAGCGGCTCCGTCGACTGGTTGTGCCTGCCCCGCTTCGACTCCTCCGCCTGCTTCGCCTCGCTGCTGGGCGACGAGGACAACGGCAACTGGCGCATCGCCCCCACCTCCGCCTGGCGCGACGAGCCCTGCACCCGCCGCGCCTACCGGGAGGGCACCCTGGTGCTGGAGAGCGTCTGGGAGACCGGCGACGGCACCGCGAAGGTGATCGACTTCATGCCGCAGCGCGACCGCGCGCCGGACGTCATGCGGATCGTCGAGGGCGTGCGCGGCCGCGTGGCGATGAGCAGCGAGCTGCGGCTGCGCTTCGACTACGGGCGCGTCGTCCCCTGGATGCGCCGCACCGACGGCCACCGCGTCGCGATCGCCGGTCCCGACTCGGTGTGGCTGCGCAGCGAGCCCCAGGTCCCGATGTACGGCAAGGGCTTCGCCACCCATGCCGACTTCACCGTCGCCGAGGGCGAGCGGATCGCCTTCGCCCTGACGTGGCACCCCTCGCACGAGAGCCGCCCGCGCCTGATCGACCCCTTCCGGGCGCTGGAGCAGAGCTGCCAGGACTGGGAGTCCTGGTCGGCCATGTGCCGCTACGACGGTCCCTGGCGGGACGCGGTGCTGCGCTCGCTGATCACCCTCAAGGGCCTCACGTACGCGCCCAGCGGCGGGATCGTCGCCGCCGCGACGTCCTCGCTGCCCGAGGAGATCCGCGGCGTGCGGAACTGGGACTACCGCTTCTGCTGGCTGCGCGACGCGACGCTCACCCTGAACGTGCTGGTGGAGACCGGCTACCTCAAGGAGGCCTACCACTGGCGCGACTGGCTGCTGCGCGCGGTCGCCGGCGACCCCGCCGACCTGCAGATCATGTACGGGCTGGCCGGCGAGCGCCGGCTGCCCGAGGAGGAGCTGGACTGGCTGGCGGGGTACGAGGCGTCGCTGCCGGTGCGGACCGGCAACGCCGCCGCCAAGCAGCTCCAGCTCGACGTCTACGGCGAGGTCCTCGACTCGCTCTTCCTCGCCCGCAGTTGCGGGATGCGGGACGAGTCCCACGCCTGGGCGGTGCAGCGCACGCTGATGGACTTCCTGGAGTCCAAGTGGCGGGAGCCGGACGAGGGCCTGTGGGAGGTGCGCGGCGACCGGCAGCACTTCGTCCACTCCAAGGTGATGGCCTGGGTGGCCGCCGACCGGGCCGTGCGCACCCTGGAGGGCCACCCGCACCTGTCCGGTGACGTGCACGCCTGGCGGAAGATGCGCAGCGAGGTGCACCGGGAGGTGTGCCGCAAGGGCTTCGACCGGGAGCGCAACACCTTCACTCAGTACTACGGCTCCAAGGAACTGGACGCGGCGACCCTGCTCATCCCGCAGGTGGGCTTCCTGCCCGTCAGCGACAGCCGGGTGGTCGGCACGGTGGAGGCGGTGCGCAGGGAACTGGACCACGGCGGCTTCGTCCGTCGCTACACCCTGGAGGACAGCAGCGTGGACGGGCTGCCCGGCGGCGAAGGCGCCTTCCTGGCCTGTTCGTTCTGGCTCGCCGAAGCGCTGCACCGGATCGGCCGCACCGGCGAGGCGCGCGAGCTGTTCGAGCGGCTGCTGAGCCTGCGCAACGACGTGGGGCTGCTCGCGGAGGAGTGGGACCCGGTCGACCGGCGCCAGCTCGGCAACTTCCCGCAGGCGTTCAGCCACATCGGCCTGGTCAACACCGCGCTCACGTTCTCCGGGCGCGATGAGGGACGATGACGGGCATGGATCTTGGGCTGAAGGACAGGGTGTACGTCGTCACCGGCGCGACGCGCGGGCTGGGCTTCGCGGCCGCGCGCGAACTGGTGGCGGACGGCGCGCGGGTGGTCGTCAGCGGCCGCTCGGAGAAGCCGGTCGCCGCCGCCGTCGCGGCGCTGGGCGGCGCGGAGCGGGCGACGGGCGTCGTCGCGGACAACGCCGAGCCGCAGGCCCCCGAGCGGCTGGTCGCGGCCGCCCGCAGGGCGTTCGGCAGGCTCGACGGCTTCCTCATCAGCGTCGGCGGGCCCTCGGCGGGCGGCTCCGACGTCATCGGGGACGACCAGTGGCGGGACGCCTTCGAGTCCGTCTTCCTGGGCGCCGTACGGCTGTCGCGGACGGCCGCGGAGGAGCTCGGGGAGGGTGGCGTGATCGGGTTCGTGCTGTCGGGCTCGGTGCACGAGCCCATTCCCGGGCTCGCCGTCTCCAACGGCCTGCGGCCGGGCCTGGCGGGCTACGCGAAGAACCTCTCCAATGAGCTGGGCCCGCGCGGCATCCGGGTCGTCGGTCTGCTGCCCGCCCGGATCGACACCGACCGGGTCCGCGAGCTCGACGCGCTCACCGGGGACGCGGACACCGCCCGCGCCCGGCTCAGCGAGCGCATCCCGCTGCGCCGCTACGGCACCCCGGAGGAGTTCGGGCGTACCGCCGCCTTCCTGCTGTCACCCGCGGCGTCCTATCTCACGGGGATCATGCTCCCGGTGGACGGCGGGGCGCGGAGCGGTTTCTAGTCCGCACGGGCCCGGGGCCCGGGGCCCGCGCCGGGTCACGTGACGCGGGCCGCCCGGTGGCTGACCGCGCGCAACCGCGCCTCGGCGGGAAGGAGGGGCAGGCCCGCGGACACGCGGGCACGGTCCAGAACGGCGGAGTCGAGCTCGGCGAGCACCTCGCCGGGGACGGCGTGCGGCGCGAGGGCGAGCAGCAGCCGGGCCCGCGGCGCGGTGGGCGTGCCGGTGAGCGCGGTGGTGGCGTGGTCCACGCCGTGGAGCCGGCCCGCGTCGGCCGCGATGATCTCCTCCAGGGCCCGGCCCCGCAGTAGGGCCATGCCGTCGTCGTCGGCGTCCACCGTCAGCCGGCGGAGCCTTCGGTCGCGCACCTGGGCGAGCAGCCACCACAGGGCGCACAGCACGAGCACGGCCAGCACGGCGATGACGGTCGGCCACCACCAGGAGGCGCCCTCGTAGCGCGTCCGGTCCGCGTCACTGAGCAGGACGTCGTCGCGGCCGGTGTACGGCCGGTGCAGCAGGCCCGTCGCGCCGCAGAGCACGACGACGCCGACGAGGAGCAGGGCCAGCCCGACGAGGGCGAGGACGACACGGTTGACGGTGGCGCGCACCGCGCCTCACCCCTCTTCCATCCGGCGGACGTGCAGCGCGAGGCCGAGCGGGCGGGCCAGGCCCAGTTGTTCCATGGCCTCGGCGAGAGCGGCGGCCAGATCGGCGCGGACCTCCTCGGTCTCACGGAAGGCGATCACGGCGCGGACGGTGGCGGTGCGGCGGGTGACCGTGACGCGCGCCGAGCGTACGCCGGAGACCTCCACCGCGCGGTCGCGCAGGGTGAGTTCGGCGGCGTGGCGGTCGAGTCCCGCCCGTACCGGCGCGGTTCCGGGGCGCATGGAGAGCACGTCGCGAAGCCCGGGAGTGGCGGCGACGACCAGCAGCCACAGGCCGAGCACCACGGCGACGCAGGCACCCGCGATGATCCACGGGTCGTCCAGCGGACGGGTGGCCAGTTCGTCCGCGAGGATCCGGCGCCAGGCCATCCCGGGCCGTCCGGCGCGCACCGCGGCGACGTCGTAGAGCAACAGCCCGGCCCCGGCGGCCAGCAGGACCGCGGTGACCGCGGCCGGAGCACGGCGCGCGGACCAGAAGCGCCGCGCGCGGGAACCGGGCGGGGGGCCGGCCGGCGGATCGAGGTCGCTCACCAGACCCTCGCCTCCTCCGGGATGTGGCCGGCCCGCGAGTGCAGCCGCTCGACCTCCACGGTCACCCCGAGGACCGCCATACCGGTCAACTCCTCGACACGGGCGGCGACATGGCGGCGTACCGCCCGGCACACCGCACCGATGTCGACGGGGTAGCCGAGTTCGACGGAGAGTCGTACGTACGCCTGCTCGCGGTGGACGGAGACGGTGGCCCGGGGCCGGGCGCCGCGCGGCACACGCTCCCGGCCGGGGGCGTCGGCGAGCGTCTCGCGGGCCGCCTGGGCGGCGATCCCCGCCAGGACGCGGTCGGCGATGCGGAGCGAGCCGCGCTCGCCGGGGACGAGGGGCGGGACGGGGGGCGTCGGTGCCGGCAGCGTGGCCGTCATCTGGGTGGCTCACCGCCTCCGGTCCCGGCCGCGGAAGAACTCCCCGGGTTCCAGGTCGCCGTCGAGGAACCGGCCGACGACGAACCCGACGGCGCCGAGCGCCGCCACCAGCAGGAAGGCCGCGAACCCGCCGAAGTATCCGGCGAATCCGAGCGCCATCCCGACGATCAAACCGAGCACGGCCATGCTCATCGTCCGCTCCCTGCCCTCCGCCCGGGACCGCTCACTGGACCCGCTGCTCCTGGTCGTCGTCGTCCGTGTCCTCGGGGAGTTTGACGTCGCCCACGGCGATGTTGACCTCGATGACCTCGAGACCGGTCATCCGCTCGACGGCCGCGATGACGTTCTCGCGCACCCCGTGCGCGACCGCCACGATCGAGACGCCGTAGTCCACGACGATGTCGAGGTCGAGGGCGGTCTGCACCTCACCGACCTCGGCCCGCACCCCCCGCGTCACGGACCTGCCGCCGGGCACCCGGTCGCGGACCGCGCCGAAGCCACGGGAGACGCCTGAGCCCAGGGCGTGCACACCCTCCACGTCGCGTGCCGCGAGTCCGGCGATCTTCTCCACCACGCCGTCCGCGATGGTGGTGCGCCCGCGCGTCGCGGGATCACCGAGAGGCGCCCGCCGCCCTGACATGCCGTTGCCGGCCGGGATCGTCCCCTTCTCGAGGGTCCTGCCCCGGTCCTCCGCCTGCTGCGCGGTCTCGGTCATCGCACCTCTTCCCTTCGGGATTCCGACGGCGGGAGCGGTACGGGCTGCTCCGTGCACCACACTATGTGGGCATGCCCCGTCGCGCTGTGAGGATGCAGCGATCAGGGCCGGGATGGCGGCACGCGCGGACGCGCGTGGTGGAGGGAGGCGACGGCCGATGACCGCGGACGGGCTGGCCCGGACAGTGCGCCGGCAACTCGGGCTCGGCCGTGTACTCCCCCTCGGCGGGCCGGAGGACACGGTGTGGGTCACCGAGAGCGCTGCCGCCGGAGTGCTGCGCGCGGCCGCCGCCGGGGTGCCGGGCGTCCGTCTGGGCACGCTGCGGATCGGCTCGGCGGCGGACGGGCCGGAAGCCGCGGACGCGGCGGATCCGCTGCCCGATTCCGCGCCGTCCGGCGCGCTGCCGCGGCGGCCGCTGCGTGTGGAGGCAGACTTCGAGGCCACCCCGGAGCATCCGCTGCCGGAGTCGGCGGGGCGGCTGCGCGACGCGCTGTGGGAGGCGGCGACCCGGGGCATCGGCCTGGACCCGGAGGCGATCGACCTGACCGTCACCGGGCTGCTGGAGGAAGAAAGCGCCCCCGCGGCGCGGCCCGCGGGGGCCGAGGACACGCCGACCGGCGCGCGGGCCACGACGACGGCGGCGGGCCGGGCCGCGACCGCGGTGCCCGGGGTCGCCGGGCTGACGTCACGGCTCGGCGGCCGGCGGCATCCTTCGCAGGTTCAGATCGCGGTGGACGCCGGGCATCGAGCGCTGGAGGTCGGGCGGGCGGTGGCCACGGCGGTGACGGCCGTGACGCGGGACGTCACGACCGTCGTGGTGACCGACATCGCGGGGGGCTGAGGCGGCGGACCGCTACTCCCCCACGCCCGCCAGGTCCCGCAGCCGGCGGCCCTGCGCGGCGCGCTCGGCGGCGCGCTGCCCGTCGTACGAACGGCCGGCGGCCTCACGGAGCAGGGCCTTGGTCTCGATCACCGCGTCCCGGGGCGCGGCCAGCAGGTCGGCGGCCAGGTCCTCGACGGTGGCGTCCAGCTCCGCCGCCGGGACGTGGATGTTGGCCAGGCCCGTGCTCCACGCCTCCTGGGCGCCGATGAAACGGCCCGTGGCACAGATCTCCAGCGCCCGGGCGTAGCCGACCAGTTCGACCAGCGGCTTGGTACCGGTCAGGTCGGGCACCAGGCCCAGGCTCGTCTCGCGCATGGCGAACTGCACGTCGTCGGCGACGACGCGCAGATCGCAGGCGAGAGCGAGCTGGAAACCCGCACCGATGGCGTGCCCCCGCACGGCGGCGATGCTGATGATGTCGTTCCGCCGCCACCAGGTGAACGCCGACTGGTACTCGGCGATCGTGGCATCGAGTTCGCCCTCGGGAGCGCGCGCGAGGTCGATGAACGACGGCTCGCCGTCGAATCCCTCGGGCGTGAAGGCCTGCCGGTCGAGCCCGGCGGAGAAGGACACGCCCTCCGCGCGGAGCACGACGACCCGTACGCCGCCCGGGAGCAGCCGGCCTGCTTCGTCCAACGCCCGCCACAGGGCAGGCGACTGGGCGTTGCGCTTGGCCGGGTTGCACAACGTGACGGTGGCGACGGAATCCTCCGTCACGAGCCGTACGCCGTCACGCTCCAGCAGCACAGTGGGGTCGGACATCGGGCACCTCCGGGCGATCCGCAGTCTGGATTACCGAAGAGTAACCACCCGGTCGGCCGTTTCTGCGACCGGGTGGCCCTGCCACGACTCCGAAACCGCTGCGCGAGGCGCCCGGCCGCCGTCAGGCCGTGGAAACCTTCTTGCCCCGTGTCGCTCCGCCGCGACCGCGCAGGGTCACGCCGGACTCGCTGAGCATCCGGTGGACGAAGCCGTACGAGCGGCCGGTCTCCTCGGCCAGCGCCCGGATGCTTGCTCCACCGTCGTACTTCTTCTTGAGGTCTGCCGCGAGCTTTTCGCGCGCGGCGCCGGTCACCCGGCTGCCCTTCTTCAGAGTCTCGGCCACCCGTGCCTCCTCTAGGGAAGTGCGCTCTGTGACTCTCATGATCACCCCTAGGAGACTTCCTGGCCACCCATTCGGCAAGGTCCGTGCGACAACATTTGGAGCGCTGTTGACGCGGACACCGGACACCGGACGCCTGGAATCCGGCATTCCGCCGGGCCCTTCCCGTCCGGCCGCCGAGCCCGCCGGAGAAAAGGCAGGTCATCAAGGTCGGTAAGGAGTTTCCGCATGTGACACGGCTGATCCATTCGCACGTCCGGTATTTCGCACGTTCCCGCGCCGGAGTACGAGCCGGTCTCACACAGATGAAGGATCACCCGTCGGCCGAATGATCCAGTGGAGTGATCCACACGGATGATCGGCCGCGGGCTCCGGGGGGATCAGGCGAGCGCGACGAGGTCGGCGTAGTCCTGACCCCAGAGGTCCTCGACGCCGTCGGGCAGGAGGATGATCCGCTCCGGCTGCAGCGCCTCCACCGCGCCCTCGTCGTGGGTGACGAGGACGACCGCGCCCGTGAAGGTGCGCAGCGCGCCGAGGATCTCCTCGCGGCTGGCCGGGTCGAGGTTGTTGGTGGGCTCGTCGAGCAGCAGCACGTTGGCGCTGGAGACGACGAGGGTGGCGAGCGCCAGACGGGTCTTCTCACCACCGGACAGGACTCCGGCGGGCTTGTCGACGTCGTCGCCGGAGAAGAGGAACGAGCCGAGGATCTTGCGCACGGCGACCAGGTCCATGTCGGGGGCCGCGGAGCGCATGTTCTCCAGCACGGTCCGGTCGGCGTCGAGGGTCTCGTGCTCCTGGGCGTAGTAGCCGAGCTTGAGGCCGTGCCCGGGCACGACCTCCCCGGTGTCGGGCTGCTCGACGCCCGCCAGCAGCCGCAGCAGGGTCGTCTTGCCGGCGCCGTTGAGGCCCAGGATGACGACCCGGGAGCCCTTGTCGATGGCCAGGTCGACGTCGGTGAAAATCTCCAGCGAGCCGTACGACTTGGACAGGCCCTCGGCGGTCAGCGGGGTCTTGCCGCACGGCGCGGGGTCGGGGAAGCGCAGCTTGGCGACCTTGTCGGACTGCCGCACCGCCTCCAGCCCGGACAGCAGCTTGTCGGCGCGGCGGGCCATGTTCTGGGCGGCGACGGTCTTGGTGGCCTTGGCGCGCATCTTGTCGGCCTGGGCGTTGAGGGTCGCGGCCTTCTTCTCGGCGTTGGCGCGCTCGCGCTTGCGGCGCTTCTCGTCGGCCTCGCGCTGGGTCAGGTACTGCTTCCAGCCCATGTTGTAGACGTCGATCTGGGAGCGGTTGGCGTCCAGGTAGAACACCTTGTTGACGACCGTCTCGACCAGGTTGATGTCGTGGGAGATGACGATGAAGCCGCCGCGGTAGGTCTTGAGGAAGTCCCGGAGCCAGACGATCGAGTCGGCGTCGAGGTGGTTGGTCGGCTCGTCGAGGAGCAGGGTGTCGGCGTCCGAGAAGAGGATGCGCGCCAGCTCGACGCGGCGGCGCTGACCACCGGAGAGGGTGTGCAGCGGCTGGGCGAGGACCCGGTCGGGCAGGCCCAGGGCGGCGGCGATGGTGGCGGCCTCGGCCTCGGCCGCGTAGCCGCCCTTGGTGAGGAACTCGGTCTCCAGGCGGGAGTACCGCTTCATCGCGGTGTCGCGGGTGGCGCCCTTGCCGTTGGCCATCCGCTCCTCGTTCTCGCGCATCTTGCGCAGGACGGTGTCCAGGCCGCGGGCGGACAGGATGCGGTCGCGGGCGAGGACGTCGAGATCGCCGGTGCGCGGGTCCTGGGGCAGATAACCGACCTCACCGGAACGCGTCACGGTGCCGCCGGCGGGCAGGCCCTCGCCCGCGAGCACCTTGGTGAGGGTGGTCTTGCCGGCGCCGTTGCGGCCGACAAGGCCGACACGGTCGCCGCGGGCGATGCGGAAGGAGGCGGACTCGATGAGGACGCGGGCGCCGGCGCGCAGCTCGATGCCGGTGGCAGTAATCACGGGAAGAAGCTCCAGGACGTGGCGGACGGCAGTCGGACGATGTGGTCGCGGTGGTCGCGGTCGGACGCCGTCTAATGCGTGAGGATTACTGCCATGCCTCCAGTCTACCGGGGGCGGTCCGGGTCCCCGGCAAGCGGTTTTCGGCCAGGGGGCGAGGGCGGGGCGTCCCCGGGGTCCGCGACGGGCCACGGCGCACAAACCGGCAGATAATCGGACGTATGCAGTTCGACGACGACGCATCGCTCGACACCTCCCAGATCGAGGACCGGCGAAGCGGCGGACCGTCCGGCGGCGGGCCCCGGGGCAAGATGGTCGGGGGCGGCATCGCCGGGCTGATCGTCCTGGTGCTCGGGCTGATCTTCGGCATCAGCCCCGACCAGCTCGGGCTCTCCTCCGACCCGTCCGGCCGGGCGCCCGGCGCCACCTCGGGCTCGGACCTGGCCACCGGCTGCCGTACCGGCGCGGACGCCAACGCCCGCCAGGAGTGCCGGATGGTCGCGGTGATCAACAATGTGCAGGCGTACTGGGCGTCGGAGTTCCGGAAGCGGGGGATGACCTACGAGCCGGCGCCGACCGTCTTCTTCGACCGGCCCATCCGCACCGGCTGCGGGGTGGCCGACCCCTCGTCGGGGCCCTTCTACTGCCCCGAGGACCGCAAGGTCTATCTGGACCTGGACTTCTTCTCGACCCTGACCAGCCGTTTCGGGGCACAGGGCGGGCCCTTCGCCGAGAGCTACGTCGTCGCCCACGAGTACGGGCACCACGTGCAGGACCTCGTGGGAACGCTGAGCCGGACGCAGGACCGGCTCACCGGCCCGGGCAGCAACTCGGTGCGGGTGGAGCTCCAGGCCGACTGCTACGCGGGCGTGTGGGGACGCAACGCCACACAGACGCTCGACGAGGACACCGGCAGTCCGATGATCAGCGTGCTCGACGAGGACGACATCCGGAAGGGCCTGGACGCGGCCGCGGCCGTCGGCGACGACGCGATCCAGTCCCGGGTGCAGGGCCGGGTGACCCCGGACGCCTGGACGCACGGGTCCTCCGCGCAGCGGCAGCAGTGGTTCACCACCGGGCTGGACACCGGCGACCCCGGGGACTGCGACACCTTCCGGCGCTGACCGGGGGGACGTCCGCGCGCGGGGCCGTTGTCGGACCCCCCTGCCAGACTGAGATCCACGTCACACAGGACCGCTGGGTCCCGGAAGGGGAGAGTGATCGCCATGGCCGGCAACGGAACCGCGCCCACCATCTACCCGACGCTGCGCCACAAGGACGCGAAGGCGGCCATCGCCTTCCTCAAGGACGCCTTCGGCTTCACGGAGGTCGCGGTGCACGAGGGCGAGGACGGCGCCGTCGAGCACGCGGAACCGACCTACGGCAACGGCGTGGTGATGCTCGGCAGCCAGCGGTCCGGCAGCGCGTTCAGCCGGATCGCCGGGGACCTCGGCGCCGTGTCGGTGTACGTGGCCGTCGAGGACGCCGACGCCCACCACGGGCGCGCCGTCGCGGCCGGCGCCGAGGTCGTGCTGCCGCTGACCGACCAGGAATACGGGTCGCGGGATTACACGGCCCTCGACCCGGAGGGCAACCTCTGGTCCTTCGGCACCTACGTGCCGCGGATACCGGCGTAGAGCCGACAGGTTCCGGGGGTCACTCTCCCCCGGTGTGCACCTGGAAGGCGGCACGGCGGATCGCCTTGGACAGGGCCGGGTCGGGGTGGGCGGCGGCGAGGGCGACCAGCACCTGGACGGTGCGGGGGTGGCCGGCGTGCCGCAGCTCCTCCAGCAGGCGGGTGACCGAACCCTGGACGGCCGTTTCGAGATGGCTCACCAGGAGGTGGCTCTCGCCGTGGTCGGCGACGGCCGCCGCGGTGTCCACCCACAGCCAGGTGGACTCCTCGCGGGTGAGCAGCGCGGCGACGTCCTCCGGGTCGGCGCCCTCGTGCTCGGCGAGCCACAGCAGCGCGTAGGGCCGCAGGCCGGGCTCGTCCACCACGTACCGGACGGCGGGCTCGGCGGGGCCGCCGACGACGCGCAGCGCCTCGAAGGCCAGGGCGCGCAGCAGGGCGTCGTCGCCGCGGGCCACGTCGAGGAACTCGCCCACCGCCTGGGCGACCGGGCGGGCCGCCAGCCAGGCCTTGTACTCGTCGCGGGCCGCGCCGGGGGACATCCCGACGCACGCCTTGAGCATCTCCTCGGCAGAGTGCTCGAAGTGCCCGGCCGGGCCCTGCGCCGCCACGCAGATCTGCTCCAGCTTCACCCACACCGCCCAGCTGCCCAGGGCGGTGATGGTGACCTCGCCGGGGCGGGCCGGGTCGCGGGGCCTGAGGGCGCCGACGCGGGCCAGCGCGTCCAGCGTCCAGTCCAGCAGCGCGGGCAGTTCGTCACGGCCCCCGCCGGCCGGGGGCTCGTGGCGCTCCGCGCGTAGCTCGGCCACACGCTGCCGCAACAGGTCCAGCAGGACGGCCACCGCGACCGGACCGGAGGAGAGGTGGAGCAGGGAGAGCAGCTGCGGCGCGGCCTCGACGACCTCGGCGACCAGTGAGGGGTCGGCGTCGGCGCACTCCGGCTCGAGCGCCGCGGGGTGCGCCAGCGACCAGGCGTCGAAAAGCGCGACCCAGCCACGCAGGACGGCGGTGTCGTCGCGGTCCCAGGCGCGCAGCCGCCAGCCGGGGCGGGCGGCGCCGCCTTTGTGGAGCTCGATCAGACCGGTCAGCCGGGCCCGGTCCCACGCGGCGCGCACCTGCCGTTCCGCCATACCCAGGGCGGCGACCGCCCGCAGTACGTCGGGGTCCCGCAGTATCCCGGCGGTCCCGGGGGCGGCGGCGCCGGTCTCCGAGTCGGCCCAGCGGGCCAGCCGCACGGCGTCCGAGAGTTCGGTGCGCGCCCTGCGGGCGAGCTCGGGCAGCGCCGGGATTCCCTCCGGCGGCCGCGGCGGGCGGCTTCGCCGCACTGTGGCGGCAGGGCGCGCGGTGGCGAGTGGCCTGCGCGGGACAAGACGCAGCGGAGTGTCTCGCGGGATACGGGACGTCACGGGAGCAGTCTTGCGGGTGAGCACCCGGAAACCCAAACGAGCGTCCCCGCACAGGGATTGACCCCGAGCGGAATGATGGCAGAGATAATGTTTTGTCCGCATATAAAGGAGGGGTATGGCGGGCGTCAGAGGAGGGGGGTGAGGAAGCGGCGGAGAGCCTCCTCGTATGTTGAGGGGTTCGCGTTCCACATCGCCGCGTGCGAGGCGCCGCTGACCGCGTGCAGCGTGACGAGATCCGGGCGCAGCCGGGCGAGTTGGCGGGCCGGGCCCCAGGGGGCGAGCGTGTCGTCCGGCCCGTGGAAGACGAGGGCGGGGACGTCCAGCCGGTCGGGGGCGGCGGCGTCGGCGATCCGCTCCGCGTGCAGGCCGGTGCGGCCCTCCGCGGCGCGCACCCCGAGTGGCAGCAGCGCGCGGGGCGCACCCCGGGCGGCCGCGGCGGCGCGTACCGTGCTCTGCCAGTCGAGTACCGGTGAGTCCAGGACCATCCCGGACACCAGGGTGCGCAGCGGGGAGTGGCAGGCGGCGCGGAGCGCCATCGTCGCGCCGGTGGACCAGCCGTGCAGCACCAGCCGGCGCGCGCCGTGCCGGACCGCGTAGCGCATCGCCGCGTCGAGGTCGCGCCACTCGGAGTCGCCGAGGTGGCCGATGCCGTCCCAGGACGGAGGCGCGCCGGCGTCGTTGCGGTAGGCGAACGCGAGGACGGGCAGGCGCAGTTTGGCCAGGAACGGCATGACGTTCATGCCGAGCTCGCGGCCGGTGCCGAGGCCGTGCGCGAGGACGACCCAGGTGTCACGGGCCCCGGGCACGAACCAGGCGGGCAGCAGGCCGAGTTCGGCGGGGATCTCGGCGTCGCGGAACTCCAGGCCGAGGGCCGAGCCGGGGGTGCCGATGTGGACCTGCGGGGTGAGCCGCACCCGGTCGCCCGCGGCGACGGCGCCGCGGTTGATGCGTACCAGACGGCGGGTCACCGAGTCGGGAGCCGTCGTCAGCACCTCGCCGACGGTGGCGTGCACCCCGGCGGCGATGAGGCCGTGCAGACCGCGCCGGCCGCTGCCCAGGGTCCTGGTGAGGGTGATCTCCTGGGCGGTCACGGAGTGGACGGTGAGCGGGTCCGGGTCGACGCCGGTCGCGGTCGGCCGCAGGGCAAGCTCGGACACATGCCGCCCGGCCGCCACCGCGGCCGCCCCGGCACCGAACGCTGTCGTGGCGGCGAGGGCCGCCGCGGTGGTGAGGCGCATCCGTTCCAGTGTCGGCGCGGTCGCACGGGGCGGCCAGTGGGCGGGGCCGTCCGGGCTCAGCTCCGCCCGTCCTCGCCGGCCTCAGGGGCCTCACGGGGCCGGGGGACGTCGGCCCGGGCGGCCCCGTGGTGCCCGTCGGCCTCGTGCGGCTCGTGCTCCTCGAACACCCCGTGCTCCTCGTCGCCGGGCTGGCCGTACTCCCGCAGCTTCTCGGCCACGCGAGCGAGTTCGCGCTTGGAGAGCAGGGAGGGGGAGAACCCCGCGACCGAGCGGGCGGCGAGCCAGACCTGGCACATCCACTCCAGCTGGGCCGTGCGGTCGTAGGCCTGCTCGAGGTCGTCGCCGTAGACGATGGTGCCGTGGTTGCGCAGCAGACAGCCCGTGCGGTCGCGCAGTGCGCGCAGGACGTTGGCGGCCAGTTCCTCGCTGCCGTAGGTGGCGTAGTCGGCGACGCGTATGCGGCCGCCGAGGGCGGCGGCCATGTAGTGGATGGCGGGCAGCTCGTACAGGAGGGTGGAGACGGCCGTGGCGTGGACGGCGTGCGTGTGGACCACGGCGCCGGCGTCGGTGTGCCGGTATATCGCCAGGTGCATCGCGAGCTCGCTGGTCGGGCGCAGCTCGCCCAGCACCTGCTTGCCGTCGAGGTCGACACCGACCGTGTCGTCCGGGCCGAGCCGGTGGTAGGGCACGCCGCTGGGGGTGACGAGCACGAGGTCGTCGCCCACCCGCACCGAAACATTGCCGGACGTACCGACCACCAGGCCGTCGTCGACCGAGCGGCAGGCCGTGTCCACCAGCTCCGACCAGGCCCGCCCCACCGCGTTCCGCACCGACATCCGTGCCACCTCCGAGCGCTGATCCTGACAGGTTGACCGTTGCCGCACGCTCCGAGGGCACAGTAACGTCCCGGCACACCATCAGGACCGATCACGCATACGAATTGCAGGGGCACCATGACCACGGTCAACGGCGGCATCTCCTTCTGGTACGCGAAGTCGGGACTCCCCGTCCCGCGTGAGCCGCTGCCCGGTGACACCACCGCCGACGTCTGCATCGTCGGCGGGGGCTACACGGGACTGTGGACCGCGTACTACCTGAAGAAGGCCGTGCCCTTCCTGCGGATCGTCGTCCTGGAGCAGCGTTTCTGCGGCTACGGCGCCTCCGGCCGCAACGGCGGCTGGCTGTACAACGGCATCGCCGGCCGCGACCGCTACGCCGGGCTGCACGGCCGTGACGCAGCCGTCGCCCTGCAGCGCGCGATGAACGAGACCGTGGACGAGGTGATCCGGGTCGCCGCCGAGGAGGGCATCGACGCGGACATCCACAAGGGCGGCGTGCTGGAGGTCGCCCACTCCCCCGCGCAGCTGGCCCGGCTGCGGGCGTTCCACGAGACCGAGGTCGCCTTCGGCGAGAAGGACCGGCTGCTGCTGGGCGCGGCCGAGTCCGCCGCTCGGATCCGGGTGGCCGGGACGGCCGGCGGCACCTGGACGCCGCACGGTGCCCGCATCCACCCGGTGAAGCTGGTGCAGGGGCTGGCCCGGACGGTGGAGGCGCTCGGTGTGGTGATCCACGAGTCGACCCCGGTGACCGAGGTCAAGCCGAAGCACGCGCTCACCCCGTTCGGGAGCGTGCGCGCCCCCTATGTACTGCGCTGCACCGAGGGCTTCACCGCCGCGATCAAGGGCCAGAAGCGGTCCTGGCTGCCGATGAACTCCTCGATGGTCGTCACGGAGCCGCTGCCCGCGGACGTCTGGGACACCATCGGCTGGGAGGGCCGGGAGGCGCTCGGCGACATGGCGCACGCGTACATGTACGCGCAGCGCACCGCCGACGACCGGATCGCCATCGGCGGGCGCGGGGTGCCTTACCGCTTCGGTTCGCGCACGGACAACGACGGGCGCACGCAGGCGGCGACGATCGAGGCGCTGCGCGAGATCCTGGTGCGCTTCTTCCCCACCACGGGTCGGGTCGGGATCGACCACGCCTGGTCCGGGGTGCTCGGCGTACCGCGGGACTGGTGCGCGACCGTCGAGCTGGACCGTTCGACCGGCCTCGGGTGGGCCGGCGGCTACGTCGGCAGTGGGGTCGCGACCGCGAACCTCGCGGCGCGGACGCTGCGGGACCTCGTGCAGCTGGACTCCGGGCAGGCGCACGGCACGGAGCTCACGGCCCTTCCGTGGGTGCACCACCGCGTGCGCCGCTGGGAACCCGAGCCCTTCCGGTGGATCGGCGTCCACGGGCTGTACGCGGCCTACCGCGCCGCCGACCGCCGCGAGCAGACGGGCCGCAGCGTGGAGACCGACCGCGTCGCCCGGATCGCGGACCGCATCTCGGGCCGCCACTAGGTGCACCCGGCCGGTATGTCCGGTGCCGGCGGGTGGATGGGGGCGGGTTCGTCTCGCGCCCTTCGGGCGCAAGGATGCGGGCTGCGGCTGGGGAGGCGGGGCTCGGGGCGGGGTGCGCCCCGGATCGCGTGACCAGGATCTCTTCGGCGGCACCGATGCGGTGCGGCAGAAGCTCGCAAAGGGCTGGATTACAGGGCGAAACACATCCCGGGTCACACCCTCCGCACGCACCGGCACCGCCGCGCCGCCCCTCGTTCACCTTCCGTTCATCCAGACTCC
The DNA here is from genome assembly GCF_053598835.1 of Streptomyces sp. NPDC001070. Taxonomy (NCBI): domain Bacteria; kingdom Bacillati; phylum Actinomycetota; class Actinomycetes; order Kitasatosporales; family Streptomycetaceae; genus Streptomyces; species Streptomyces sp. NPDC001070. Next base: position 80,861 of record NZ_JBSFLB010000027.1, on the reverse strand, counting down.
GTACGGTCGCCACCGCCACTGTCCGATCGAACGAATGCCTGGGTCAATGGAACACATCACGCTCCTGATCGGAATCGTGATCATTACCGCACTCGTGTTCGACTTCACGAACGGTTTCCACGACACCGCCAATGCGATGGCGACCACCATCTCCACTGGCGCACTCAAGCCCAAGACGGCGGTGGCCATGTCCGCCGCGCTCAACCTCGTCGGTGCCTTCCTCTCCGTCGAGGTGGCGAAGACGATCTCCGGCGGCATCCTCGACGAGAGCGCGGGCATCAGGCCCGAAGTGATCTTCGCGGGGCTCGTCGGCGCCATCGTCTGGAATCTGCTGACCTGGCTGGCGGGCCTGCCCTCCAGCTCCTCCCACGCACTGTTCGGCGGCCTCATCGGCGCCTCCGTCGCCTCGGCGGGCTTCGGCTCGATCAACGGTGACGCGGTCGTCATGAAGGTCCTGATCCCGGCCGTCTGCGCCCCGGTGGTCGCCGGTGTCGCCGCGATGCTGGCGACCCGCCTGACCTACCGCATCGGCCGCAACACCGACCCGGCCGCCACCGCCAAGGGCTACCGGGCCGGGCAGATCGCCTCGGCCGGTCTGGTCTCCCTCGCGCACGGCACCAACGACGCACAGAAGACCATGGGTGTCATCACCCTCGCCCTGATCGCGGGCAACGTCGTCGCCCCCGACTCCGACCCGCCGCTGTGGGTCATCGTGTCGGCGGGCATGGCCATCGCCCTCGGCACCTTCATCGGCGGCTGGCGGATCATCCGCACCATGGGCAAGGGCATCACCGACATCCAGCCGCCGCAGGGCTTCGCCGCCCAGACCGGCGCCGCCGCCGTCATCCTGGCCTCCTCGCACCTCGGCTTCTCGCTCTCCACCACGCAGGTCTGCTCCGGCTCCGTCATGGGCGCCGGCGTCGGCCGCAAGGGCGGCGTCGTCCGCTGGAGCACCGCGGGCCGCATGTTCGCCGCGTGGGGGCTCACCCTTCCGGCCGCGGGCCTGGTCGCGGCGGGTGCCGCGCTCCTGGCCGACCAGGGAGACCTGGGCGTCACCGCGGTCGCCGTCCTGGCACTCGCCGCCTGCACCGCGATCTGGATCGCCTCGCGCCGCAAGCCCGTCGACCACACCAACGTCAACGAGGCCCACGGCACAGCCGGGGAGCCGGGCGTCATCACCACGGCCATCGCCGCGGTGATCCCGCCGCCCGCCGGTCTCACCGCCGTCACCGTCGACGCCGACCCCGCCCAGGCCTCCGCCTGACGGCGGCGCCGCACCGGCACCGGAAGGAACCAGCATCATGCACATCGACTGGGCTGCCCTCGGCTCCGTCTTCGGCGTCAGCCTCGCCGTGACCGTCGGACTCGTCGGCCTGTTCACCCTCGGCATCGTGGGCCTGTCCAAGCAGGGCGCGGCCGCCGGCGAGGCGGGCACCGGCTCCGCCGGCGGCTCGACCGTCCTGGCCCGCACCGGCGCGTACGCGTGCTTCGCGCTCTGCGCGGCTGCCGTGGCGTACGGGATCTTCCTGATCGTCGCCTGACGCCGCGGTCCCGCACCGCGCCGCGTGGCGCGGCACCGTGTGAAGTTGACCTCAGCTCCCGGTCATCCGACCGTGAGCTGGGGTTTCTTCTTTTCCCGGGGTCGTCGCGGTGAGTTGACGGGCCGGAGCGGCGCGTGGTGGTATCGGAACCGCCAAACGGCGGCAGGAGAGGAAGTCCGGTGCGAATCCGGCGCGGTCCCGCCACTGTCACCGGGGAGCGGACCCCCGCCCATGGCCACGGCCCGAACAGGGGCTGGAAGGCCGGGGGTGCCGCCGATCCGGGAGCCAGGAGACTCTCGTCGCCGGTCACGTCGAACCAGGGCGCGGACCCTGAGTGAGGACTCCTGTGATGCGCGGCTCCGGCCGTTCACCCGACACCGGCGCCGCGGCGCCGTGCGCCTTCGCCGCCGGTGCCGCCCTCGGCTGGCTCGCCGACCTCACCCTCGCCGACCCGCGTCGCGGTCACCCGGTGGCGGCGTTCGGGAGCGCGGCCGCCGCACTCGAAAACGCGTTGTGGCGCGACCACCGCGGGCGGGGCGCCCTCCACACGGCGCTGTGCGCGGGCGGCGCGGTGGCGGCCGCGGCCGGTCTCACACGCGCGGTGCGCCGCTCCGCTCCCGGGTCCGCCGCGCTCACCGCGGTGGCGACCTGGGCCGTACTCGGCGGGACCTCCCTCGTACGGGAGGCGCGCGCCATCGGCGCCGCCCTGTCGGCCGGGGACACCGAGGGGGCGCGCGAGCGGCTGCCCCATCTGTGCGGCCGCGACCCGCAGGCGCTGGACGAGACCCAGTTGGCCCGCGCGGTGGTGGAGTCCGTCGCGGAGAACACCTCGGACGCCGTCGTGGGCGCGCTCGTGTGGGGCGCGCTGGGCGGCGTCCCCGGGCTGGTGGGCTTCCGGGCGGTGAACACCCTCGACGCGATGGTCGGCCACAAGTCGCCACGGCACCGTCGCTTCGGCTGGGCGGCGGCCCGGCTGGACGACGTGGCCGGATTCCCCGGTGCCCGGCTGACCGCCGCGCTCACGGTGCTGGCCGGGCCCGACCCCCGTGGCGCGTGGCGTGCGTGGCGCAGGGACGGGGGGCGCCACCCCAGCCCCAACGCCGGTCCGGTGGAGGCCTCGTTCGCGGGGGCGTTGGGCGTGCGCCTCGGGGGGACGCTTGCCTATGGCGGACGGGTGGAGCACCGGCCCGTGCTGGGGGCGGGGAACCGGGCGGTGCAGGTAGGGGACATCGAACGGGCGGCGCGGTTGTCGCGGCGGGTCGGCGCGCTGGCGCTGGCGGTCGCGGTGGGCGGGCGCCTGACGTGGGGCGCGGTCGCCCGGAGCCGGAGGAGGCGCGCATGAGCGGCGGGGGCCTGTTGGTCGCCGGAACCACGTCCGACGCGGGCAAGAGCGTCGTCACCGCGGGGATCTGCCGGTGGCTGGCGCGGCAGGGTGTGTCCGTGGCGCCGTTCAAGGCGCAGAACATGTCGCTGAACTCGTACGTGACCCGTGAGGGCGCCGAGATCGGCCGGGCCCAGGCGATGCAGGCCCAGGCCGCCCGGGTGGAGCCCTCGGCGCTGATGAACCCGGTGCTGCTGAAGCCCGGCGGGGACCGGACGAGCCAGGTCGTCCTCCTGGGCCGGCCCGTGGGCGAGATGAGCGCCCGCGGCTACCACAACGGGCGGCGTTCGAAGCTGCTGGAGACCGTCACCGGCTGCCTGGAGGAGCTGCGGAGCCGCCACGACGCGGTGATCTGCGAGGGCGCCGGCAGCCCCGCGGAGATCAACCTGCGGCAGGGCGACATCGTCAACATGGGCCTGGCGCGGGCCGCCCGGCTCCCGGTGGTCGTCGTCGGCGACATCGACCGGGGCGGGGTGTTCGCCTCGTTCTTCGGGACGACGGCGCTGCTGAGCCCGGAGGACCAGGCCCTGGTGTGCGGCTATCTGGTCAACAAGTTCCGCGGCGACGTGTCCCTGCTGGAGCCCGGTCTGGAGATGCTGCGCGGGCTGACCGGGCGCGGCTTCTTCGGGGTGCTGCCGTACCGGCACGGCCTCGGCATCGACGAGGAGGACGGGCTGCGGGTGTCGCTGCGCGGCACGGTCCGCGAGTCGGCCACGGCGGCGCCGCACGGCGAGGACATCCTGCGGGTCGCCGTGGCGGCGGTGCCGCTGATGTCGAACTTCACGGACGTGGACGCACTCGCCGCCGAGCCGGGCGTGGTCGTCCGCTTCGTCGACCGGCCGGAGGAGCTGGCCGACGCCGACCTTGTCGTCCTCCCCGGCACGCGCGGCACCGTCAAGGCCCTGGAGTGGCTGCGGCAGCGCGGACTCGCCGACGCCGTCGCGCGCCGGGCCGCCCAGGGCCGCCCGGTGCTGGGCATCTGCGGCGGCTTCCAGATGCTCGCCGAGTCCATCGAGGACGACGTCGAGTCGCGGGCGGGCACGGTGCCGGGGCTCGGCCTGCTGCCGGTGCGGGTCCGCTTCGCCGTGGAGAAGACCCTGGCCCGGCCCTGCGGGAAGGCGTACGGCGAACCGGTCGAGGGGTACGAGATCCACCACGGCGTCGCCGACGTCCGCGGCGGCGACGAGCCCTTCCTGGACGGCTGCCGCACCGGCGCGGTCTGGGGCACCCACTGGCACGGCTCCCTGGAGAGCGACGGCTTCCGCCGCGCCTTCCTGCGCCGGGTCGCGAAGGCCGCCGGACGGCGCTTCGTGCCCGCCCCGGACACGGCCTTCGCCGCGCTCCGCGAGGAGCAGCTGGACCGGCTGGGCGACCTGATCGAGGAGCACGCCGACACCGGCGCCCTCCTGCGCCTCATCGAGCAGGGCCCCCCTGCAGGGTTGCCCTTCGTCCCCCCGGGTGCGCCGTGAGCACCCCGACGGGGCACCGGCCCCGGGCCGCCCGTGAGCACTGCCGCTGTGACCGTTCGACCGAGGAGGCCGCGTGAGCACCTCTTATCCCTTCACCGCGATCGTCGGGATGGCGGATCTGCGGCTGGCGCTGCTGCTGAACGCGGTCAGCCCGGCGGTGGGCGGTGTGCTGGTGCGCGGTGAGAAGGGGACCGCCAAGTCGACCGCCGTACGCGCGCTGTCGGCGCTGCTGCCGCCGGTGGAGGTCGTGCCCGGCTGCCGGTTCAGCTGCGACCCGGCGGCACCGGACCCGGCGTGCCCGGACGGGCCGCACGGCCCGGACGGCGGCCTGGAGAGCCGTGCGGCGCGGATGGTGGAGCTTCCGGTCGGGGCGTCCGAGGACCGTCTCGTCGGCGCCCTGGACATCGAACGGGCCCTGGCGGAGGGTGTGAAGGCCTTCGAGCCCGGGCTGCTGGCCGACGCGCACCGGGGGGTGCTGTACGTGGACGAGGTCAACCTCCTCCACGACCACCTGGTGGACCTGCTGCTCGACGCCGCCGCCATGGGCGCGTCCTACGTCGAGCGGGAGGGCGTCTCCGTGCGTCACGCGGCGCGCTTCCTCCTCGTCGGCACGATGAACCCCGAAGAGGGCGAGCTGCGCCCGCAGTTGCTGGACCGCTTCGGTCTCACCGTGGAGGTCGCGGCGTCCCGGGACACCGACGAGCGGGTGGAGGTCGTCCGGCGGCGCCTCGCCTACGACGCGGACCCGGCCGGATTCGCCGCCGCGTGGCGGGCCGAGGAGCGGGAGCTGCGGGAGCGGATCGCGGCGGCGCGGGCGCTGCTGCCGTCGGTGCGGCTCGGGGACGGCGCGCTCCGGCAGATCGCCGCGACCTGCGCGGCCTTCGAGGTGGACGGGATGCGCGCGGACATCGTCATGGCGCGGACGGCGACCGCGCTGGCGGCCTGGGGCGGGCGCACCGAGGTGACCGACGCCGACGTGCGGCAGGCCGCGCTGCTCGCGCTGCCGCACCGGCGCCGCCGCAACCCCTTCGACGCGCCCGGTCTGGACGAGGACAAGCTCGACGAGACCCTGGAGCGCAACCGCGGCAAGGACGACGACCCGGACCCGGATCCCGGTCCTGACGGCGGCGGCCCCGACGGCGGCGGCACGCCGCCCCCGGGCGACGGCGGCACCCCGGACATCACCCCGCCCAGGGAGCCGGCCGAATCGGCGGAGCCGGCCGGGACCGCGGAGGCCGCCCCGGGCGGCGCCGGGGAACGGGCCGCGGTACCGGCGGCCGAGCCGTTCAAGGCCCGCGCCCTGACCGTTCCCGGCCTCGGCGAGGGCGCCGCGGGGCGCCGCTCCCGGGCCCGTACGGCGCACGGACGGACGACCGGCGCCCGGCGCCCCCGCGGCACCCTGTCCAAGCTGCACCTCGCCGCGACCGTGCACGCCGCCGCCCCGCACCAGCGGGCGCGCGGACGCGGCGGCCCGGGCCTGGTGATCCGCCGGGACGACCTGCGCGAGGCCGTACGGGAAGGGCGCGAGGGCAACCTGGTGCTCTTCGTCGTCGACGCCTCCGGCTCGATGGCCGCCCGGCAGCGCATGAGCGCCGTCAAGGGCGCGGTGCTCTCACTCCTGCTGGACGCCTACCAGCGGCGCGACAAGGTCGGCCTGATCACCTTCCGCGGCGCGACGGCGGAGCTCGCGCTGCCGCCGACCTCGTCGGTCGACGCGGGCGCGGCGCGCCTGGAGAGACTGCCGACCGGCGGCCGCACCCCGCTGGCCGCCGGGCTGCTCAAGGCGCACGACGTGCTGCGCGTGGAGCGGCTGCGGGACGCCTCACGCCGGCCGCTGCTGGTGGTCGTCACCGACGGCCGGGCGACCGGCGGGCCGGAGCCCGTGGCGCTGGCCGGGCGGGCCGCCCGTCTGCTGGCGGCCGAGGGCGCCGCCTCGGTCGTCGTCGACTGCGAGTCCGGGCCGGTGCGCCTCGGCCTCGCCGGCGAGCTGGCACGTGAACTGCGGGGCACGGCAGTGACGTTGGACGAGCTGCGCGCGGACAGCGTCGCGGCACTGGTACGGGATGTGCGGAGGGCCGCGTAATGCCACAGGGACAGCCGAGCGTCGTGCCGCAGGACGGGCTGACCACCCGCCAGCGCCGCAACCGGCCGCTGGTCATGGTGCACACCGGGACCGGCAAGGGGAAGTCGACCGCCGCCTTCGGGCTCGCGCTGCGGGCGTGGAACCAGGGCTGGCCGGTCGGGGTGTTCCAGTTCGTCAAGTCCGCGAAGTGGAAGGTCGGCGAGGAGCGGGCACTGCGTGTGCTCGGCGCGTCCGGCGAGGGCGGCACCGTCGCCTGGCACAAGATGGGCGAGGGCTGGTCCTGGGTGCAGCGGGACATCCGCGACATCACGGCGAGCGAGGACGCCGCTCGCGAGGGCTGGGAACAGGTCAAGCGCGACCTGGCCGCCGAGACCTACCGGCTGTACGTGCTCGACGAGTTCGCGTACCCCCTGCACTGGGGGTGGATCGACACCGGCGAGGTCGTCTCGGTGCTGCGCGACCGGCCCGGCACGCAGCACGTCGTGATCACCGGGCGCAACGCCCCGCAGCCGCTGCTGGACTTCGCGGACCTGGTCACCGAGATGGGCAAGGTCAAGCACCCGATGGACGCCGGGCAGAAGGGCCAGAAGGGCATCGAGTGGTAGCCAGGCTCGTCGTCGCCGCCCCCGCCTCGGGCAGCGGCAAGACCACCGTCGCCACCGGGCTGATGGCCGCCTTCGCGGAGGCCGGGCTCGCGGTCTCCCCGCACAAGGTGGGCCCCGACTACATCGACCCGGGCTACCACGCGCTGGCCACCGGCCGGCCGGGCCGCAACCTCGACGCGTACATGTGCGGCCCGGAGCGGATCGCCCCGCTGTTCCTGCACGGCGCACGCGGGGCCGACCTGGCCGTCGTGGAGGGCGTGATGGGGCTCTTCGACGGGGCCTCGGGGATGGGCGAGCTGGCGTCCACCGCGCACGTGGCGAAGCTGCTGCGGGCACCGGTGGTGCTGGTGGTGGACGCCTCGTCGCAGTCCCGGTCGGTGGCGGCGCTGGTGCACGGCTTCGCCTCGTGGGACCCGGAGGTGCGGGTCGCGGGCGTCATCCTCAACAAGGTCGGCTCCGACCGGCACGAGGAGCTGCTGCGCGACGCCCTGGACGGCGCCGGTGTGCCGGTGCTGGGCGCCCTGCGGCGCGACACGGCGGTGGGCACGCCCTCGCGGCACCTCGGCCTGGTGCCGGTCGCCGAACGGCGCGCCGACGCCGTCGAGGCGGTCCGTGCGCTGGCGGCGCGGGTGCGGGCGGGCTGCGACATGGAGGCCCTGCTGGCGCTGGCGCGCAGCGTTCCCCCGCTCGCCGACGAGCCCTGGGACCCGCAGGCCGCGGCCGGTCCGGCGGCGCCGGGCGCCCGGCCGGTGGTCGCCGTGGCGGGCGGGGCGGCGTTCACCTTCTCGTACGCAGAGCAGGTCGAACTGCTCGCGGCCGCCGGGGCGGAGGTCGTCACCTTCGACCCGCTGCGCGAGGAGCACCTGCCGCCCGGCGCCGCCGGACTGGTCCTGGGCGGCGGCTTCCCCGAGATGTACGCCCACGAGCTGTCCGCCAACGAGCCGCTGCGCAAGGCCGTCGCCGCCTTCGCCGGGCCCGTCACGGCGGAGTGCGCCGGCCTGCTCTACCTCGGGCGGGAACTCGACGGACGTCCCATGTGCGGCGTCCTGGACATCACGGCCCGCATGTCGGACCGGCTCACGCTTGGCTACCGCGAGGCGGTCGCCGTCGCCGACAACGCCCTGGCGGCCGCCGGGACCCGGGTGCGCGGCCACGAGTTCCACCGCACCGTCGTGGAGCCCGCCGCCGGGGCCACGCCCGCCTGGGGACTCACCCGTCCGGAACGGCGCGTGGAGGGCTTCGTTCAGGGGGGCGTGCACGCGTCGTACCTGCACGTCCACTGGGCCGCGGAACCGTCCCTGGCGCGGCGGTTCGCCGCCTCCTGCGCCGCCGGCGGGGACGGACCCCGGTGAGCGTGGTCGTCGGCCTCGGCGCGAGCCGCGGCGTCCCGGCGGCCGAAGTGCTCGCGCTCGTACGGTCCGTGCTCGCCGAGGCCGGGGTGCCGCAGGCGTCCGTCGTGGCGCTGGCGACGGTCGACGCCAAGGCCGGCGAGCCCGGCGTCGCGGGGGCCGCGGCGCGGTTGGGCGTCCCCCTGGTGACGTACGACGCGCGTACGCTGGCCGCGGTCGACGTGCCGAGCCCCTCGGGCGCGCCGCTGGCCGCGGTCGGCACGCCCTCCGTGGCGGAGGCGGCCGCGCTCGCCGCGGCGCCCGGCGGCGAACTTCTGGTACGCAAGAGGAAGTCCGCCCCCGCGGGCGGCGTGGCGAGGGCGACCGCGGCCGTGGCGCGGCGCCGGACGCCCGAGCACGCCGCGATGGAGGAGAGCGCACCGTGATCACCCCGCCCGACGACGTACTGGAGCGGCGCGTCGACGCGGCGCTGGGCGGCGGGCCCCGTACGCCGCTGGACCTGGCGGGCACCATGGTGCTGCTGGTCGGCGCCGGCTCCCCCGAGGCCACGGCCAACGCCGAAGTGGCGCGTACCGCGCGGCTGCTGTGGGAGGGCCGTGGATACGCCGGTGTGGAGACCGCCTTCCTGACGACCGCCGCACCGGACGTCCCCGCGGGGCTGGAACGCTGCCTACGGCTGGGCGCACGGCGGATCGTCGTGCTGCCCTGCTTCCCGGCGGACGCGGCCCTGGAGGAGCGGCTCCGGCAGCAGGCGGAGGGCTGGGCGCAGGCGCAGCCCGGCGTCGACCTGCGGCACGCGGCGGCCGTCGGTGCCGCCGACGGCGCGGGCGACGCTGGTGACGCGGGCGATGCCGCCGGCCACGATCTTCGGCACCACGGTGACGCCGAGGTCCGCGACGGCGGCCAGGACCTCACCGATCTGGCCGTCAACGTGCGCGCCGGCACGCCGCCGCAGTGGCTCAGGGAACGGCTGACGACCACCCTCGACGGGCTGGCCTGCTACCCCGACGACCGTGCCGCGCACCGGGCGGTGGCCGCCCGCCACGGCCGCCCGCCGGAGGAGGTGCTGCTCACTGCGGGTGCCGCGGAGGCGTTCGTGCTGCTGGCCCGCACCACGCGGGCCCGGCACGCGGTCGTCGTGCACCCGCAGTTCACGGAGCCGGAGGCGGCGCTGCGGGACGCCGGGCATGCCGTGCGCCGCGTCCTGCTGCGGGCGGAGGACGGCTTCCGGCTCGACCCGGCGGCGGTGCCTGAGGCGGCCGACCTGGTGATCGTCGGCAACCCGACCAACCCCACCTCCGTGCTGCACCCCGCCGCGACCCTGGCCCGGCTGGCCCGTCCCGGCCGCACCCTGGTCGTCGACGAGGCGTTCATGGACGCGGTACCGGGCGAGCACGAGAGCCTCGCCGCCCGCCGAGACCTGCCCGGCCTTGTGGTGCTGCGCAGCCTGACCAAGACCTGGGGCCTGGCCGGCCTGCGGGTCGGCTACGTGCTCGGCGATCGCGAGCGCCTCGCGGCGCTGCGCCGCGCCCAGCCGCTGTGGGCGGTCTCCGCACCCGGCCTCGCCGCCGCCGAGGCGTGCTGCGCCCCCGCGGCCCTCACGGAGGCGGAGGAGGCGGCCCACCGGATCACCGCCGACCGCGAGCATCTGCTGTCCCGGCTGTCCGAGTTCGCGGACGTCGAGGTTGCCGGGCCCGCGCGGGGCCCCTTCGTCCTGGTACGGCTGCCGGACGCCGCCGCGGTGCGCGAGCGCCTGCGCGACCTCGGCTTCGCCGTCCGCCGCGCCGACACCTTCCCCGGCCTGACCCACGACTGGCTCCGCCTCGCCGTCCGCGACCCCGCCACCACGGACCGCTTCGCGGCCGCCCTGGCCAAGGCGATCAGCCCCTGACGCCCAGCGCCTGGATGTCGACCCCGCCGAGGGCCGGGTGGACATAGACGTTCGTGAGGCGTTCGGAGCGGTAGTTGAGGCGGCGTTCGTGGAGGAAGGGCAGGAGCGTGCCGCGGTCCTGGGCGGTGGAGTCGACGGTGCGCCAGAGGTTGTCGGCGGCGTTGCGGTCGGTCTCGGAGTCGGCCTCGTCCATCAGGGAGTTGATCTCCCGGTCGTCGAGTCCGGCGTAGTTGGCGGGGCTGCCGGGCAGCAGCAGGGGTCGGAGGAAGCCGGCCGGGGACGGCCAGTCGGACTGCCAGGTGGTCATGACGATGCCCCAGCCCTTCTCCTTGATCTTCTGCTGGTCGGCGAGGGCCGCGTAGAAGTCGGCGGCCTCGGGGGTCTGCACGGTGGTCTTGATACCGGCCTCGGCGAGCTGGTCGCTGAGCGACTGCGCGGCCTTGCGGGCGGCCGGATCGCTGCCGCTGACGGCGACGACCGTGCTGAACCCCTTGGCGTGGCCGCATTCGCCGAGGAAGCGGCGGGCCTGCTCGGGGTAGGCGCCGCCGGTCGTGGTGCCGTAGGTGTCCAGGTGCCGGTCGTAGCCGCCGATGGTCGGCGGGAGCATGCCGCCGGCGATGTCGCCCGCGTCCTTGCCGCCCATGGCGTCGCGCAGCAGGCTGCGGTCGGTGGCGTACTGGACGGCCCAGCGGCAGCGGTAGTCGTCGAGGGGAGCGACGGCGGTCTGCAGTGAGAAGTAGCGGACGGCGCCGGTCTGCACGAGGTCGGCGCGGGCCTTGAGCGCGGGGTCGGCGAGGATCCTGGTCCGGGTGGCCTCCTGGACGCCGGTCTGGGCGAGGTCGAGGTCGGCGGTGCCGTTCATCAGGGCGGTGTCCACGGCCGCCGTGTCGGTGGCGATGGTGAGCTCCACCGCGTCGGGCAGGGCGGTGCGGATCGCGTCGGTCGCCGGATCCCACTTGTCGTTGCGCACCAGCCGCAGCCCCTTGGCGGGGTCGTAGGACGCGATGCGGTAGGGCCCGCTGGCGACCGGCTGCTTCTGGTAGTTGTCCTCGGTTGTGGTGTCCGCCGCTTTCGGGACGGGCGAGGACATGGGCAGCGCCAGCACGTAGGGGAAGTCCGCGAAGGGCGCGGCGAGGTGGAAGACGATGGTGCGGTCGTCGGGGGTCTCGACGCTCTTCAGGCCGAGCCCGGCGGGGTCGCTGTCCTTGTAGGGACCGGGGTAGCTCTGGCCCTGGTCCAGCAGGTCGTGCAGGTGGGTGGGGCCGCCGGGGTAGAGGTCCCTGGCGAAGGTGCGCTCCATGCCGTACTTGACGTCCCTGGAGGTGATCGGCGTGCCGTCCTCGAAGGTGACGCCCTCCTTGAGGGTGTACGTGTAGGTGCGGCCGCCGTCGGAGATCCGGCCGGTGCTGGTGGCGAGGTCGGGGGCGAGCCGGGTGCCCGCGGCGCCGGGCTGCGGGGCGAAGTCGACGAGTTTGCGCAGATAGAGCCGGCCGAGGTTCCACACCAGCGGGGAGTAGGTGCGGGCCGGGTCGAGCGAGTCGGGGGCGTAGGCGGAGACGAGTTCGAGGGTGCCGCCCTTGGCGTTGGACGGGTTGACCGCCCCGCTGAGGGCGCCGTTGTAGCCGTCGGCGGACCTGCGAGCGGCGATCAGGTCCTGGGCGGTGGGGGTGGACGGCTTCTTCGGGCCCTCGCCGAAGGGGTCCAGGACGACCGCCACGGTGACCAGGATGGCGACGACAGCCGCGGTCGCCGCGGCGATCACGCCCCAGCGGCGGCGCCGGGGCACCGGGACCGGGGTGTCCCAGGCGGGCCGGGTGGGGTACGAGGGCGGCCCGGCCGGGGCGGTCCGGGGCCCGTACGAGGGCGGGTGGTAGGCCGGATGGGGCGCGACGGGCGGCCGGGTGGGCGGCGGGGGCAGCGCGGGCGGGCCCGTCGGCGGGGTCCGGGCGGCGAGCCGGCCCATGAGGGCGTTCCTCATCTGCTCGGCGCTCCGCGGGCGCAGCGCCGGGTTCTTCGACAGGGCGGACAGCACGATGGCGTCGAGGTCGGGCGGCACCAGCGGGTTGCGCGCCGAGGGCGGCATCGGCGTCCGGTGGACGTGGGCGTACATCACCGACAGCGGGGTGGTCCCGGCGAAGGGGACGGTCCCGGTGAGGAGTTCGGTGAGCATGCACGCGACGGCGTACAGGTCGCTGCGGGCGTCGACGGCGTCCCCGGCGCACTGCTCGGGAGCCATGTAGCCGGGGGTGCCGATGGCGGAGCCGGTGCCGGTGATGCGGGACAGGGAGTGGACGACCCGGGCGATGCCGAAGTCGGCGACCTTGACCGCGCCCCCGGTGGTGATCAGGACGTTGGACGGCTTCACGTCGCGGTGGACCAGGCCGCGGGTGTGGGCGTGCGCGAGGGCGTCGAGGATGTCGCAGGTGATGCGGACGGCCCGCTCCACCTCCATCGGGGCCTGCTCGCGGGCGAGTTCGGCGAGGGTGCGGCCCTCGATGTGCTCCATCACCAGGTACGGGACGACCGAGTCGCCGGTGGTGACCTCGTCCTGGTCGTGGACGGTGACGATGCCGGGGTGGTTGAGCCCGGCCGCAGCCCGTGCCTCGCGGGCGAAGCGGCGCCGCGCCTCCGGGTCCCGGGCCAGTTCCGGCAGGAGGGTCTTGACGGCCACGGTCCGGCCGAGCCGGGTGTCGTACGCCAGGTGGACGCGGGCCATGCCGCCGGAGCCGAGCAGCGCCCGCAACTCGTACCGTCCCCCGAACATGCGACCCCCCGGCCCCGTCCGCGACGGGCGCGCGGACACTCCCCAACAGGGTAGTGGAAACCACCCTTTTCAGACGCGGACGAGCTGGCGCGAGGAGCGGTCGCGGAGCCGCGCGTGGAGGGCGGCCCCGAACACCCGGCCGCCCTCCACGCCCCCCCTCGACCCCGGTCCGCCCCCCCCTGGGGTCACCCGGTCCCGTCAGTCCCGGGCGCTCTCGGCCGCCGGCTTGCGGCGGGTCTTGCGGATCACGAGGAATCCGGCGGCGAACAGCAGCACCGAACCACCGGCGAGATACGGGGTCATGGAGCTGCTGCCGGTCTCGGCGAGGTCACCGGCGGCCGCGGGCGCGGCCTGCGGGGACTGCTCGGCCCGCGCGGACTCCGAGGGCTCGGCCGACTGCGCGGGCTCCGCCGACTCCGACGGCTGCTCGGACTCGCCGCCGGTCTGCGGCTGCTCCCCGCTGCCGGAGTCGTCGCCCTTGCCGCCGCCGTCGTGGTGGCCGCCGGAGCCGTGCCCGCGGCGCGGAGTCTCGCAGGTGGCCTCGACGAGGGTGACGGTGCCCTTCACCTCCGCGACGTTGAGCTTGAGCGGGTTGACCTCGACGGACAGTTCGAGGGCGGTGGCGGCGGCGGTGCGCGAGGTGACGGCCTTCTTGGCGAGGTCGAGGCGGACCTCGCCCACGCCGGGCACCTTCACCACGGTCGGGCCGCCGGCCGATACGTCCACCCGCTTGCCGAGCACGGAGACATGGCCGGGCATCTCGACGTCGGCGACCGGCTTGCGGCCGGCCTCGCAGGTCGCGTGCGAGGTGATCGTGTCGGCCTTGATGAGCCCGAGGAACGGGAGTCCGGGGAGGTTGACCCGCGCGTGGACGAGGTTGGCGTAGCCCTCCGCCTTGCGGCGGTCGGCGGTGGCCCGGGCGGTGGCGACGTCGGCGCGCAGGACGCTGAACGGTTTGCCCCGGTCGACCCCGTCGAGGGTGGCGGTGAGCGCGGTCTCGTCGGCGCTCCCCGGCGCGTGGACCTCGTTGAGCGTGAGATTCAGCGGCACGTCGACGGACTTGCGGAGCAGTGAGACCTCCAGGCCGGTCCGCAGGACGACCGCACCGGCCTTGCCGGACGAGCCGTGGGTCCCCCCGGTCGCGGCGGCCGGGGCCGCGGGCCCCAGCGCGAGGGCGCCCGCCGCCAGCGCGACGGCGGCGCCCAGCGCGGCGGCGGGACGGCGCGCGGGCATGCTGAAGGGAGAGCTGGACAAAGTGGAAAACCCCCAAATGGTCATGGAGTCGCCACAGCGCCGCTGAAGGGGACAGCGCGCTCGCCGGGCGACGTCGACCCCGTAATGATTTACGTACGGGGAGTGAACCGGCACCCGCCTGGGCCCAGTTCACTCCAAAGGGTGGTTTTCGCCCCCATATTCGAAACCCGCGGCACACGCGTTCCCGTGTGTCACACCTGCGATCGTGCGTATTCGAGCAGTTTGGCGAAGTCGAGTGCGCCCGGGTCCCCGTGGGAGTTGTGGCACAGCAGGCCGTGGGCCACATAGGTGCGGGCCGAGGTCGACAGCGACGCGATCGGCCGCTCCCCCACGTGCTCGACCGCGAGCACCTCCGCCTCGCCGGTCGCGTCGGTGACCGCCGCCCCCTCCCAGGCGCCCGGAGCGGTGGCCGCGCCCTCGCCGAGGGCCACGATCCGGTGCTTGAACGGGGTGAGTTCACGGCTGGTCACCCACCCGTCGCCGTGCGGCAGCCGCACCAGCCACGGATGGTCGGCGGTCGCCACCACCTCGCCGCGCCCGGTGGTCACCCGGTACGCGTCCTTGCACGCCGGGTCGTTGCGGGTCACCACCCCGCGGCGCAGCCGGCGTTCGCCCCGCTCCGCCTGCCCGCCCTCCTCGTCGAAGCACGCGATCTCGTCGCCGACGGCCAGGTCGGCCGCCCGCGCCCAGCTCAGGTCGGCGCGGAGCACGGGAGTGTCCGGGTGCACGCAGTTCTCCGGCACGTGCTCGTGGCCGCAGATCCCGCGGAAGGCGTTCCACTCCCGCCCGGTCATCCGCTGCCCGCCGGCGCTCCCGTACGAGCGCGGATAGGGCGGCCACAGCTTCGGCCCCTTCAGCGGCACGCCGTGCTCCGTGTGCATCCAGGCCAGGAACTCGGCGAGTTCGCGCAGTGCCCACTGCGGGGCCTTGGGCCAGTAGACGTGCCGGTTGGCGGGCCCCCAGTCCTCGTGCCGCTCGGGGTCGCAGGTGCCGACCAGCTCCACCTGGCACACGTTGAGGGTGTTGGTCTCCACCCCGCCGGGCCGGTTGACCAGGGCGCGCGAGGAGACGTCGATGTCGAAGTGCTGGTACCAGACGAGCCTCTCGTCCTCGAAGTCCGGTTTCGCCGTCAGATTGGGCGCGCTGCTCCCGCCCCCGTACGACGGCACGCTCCTGCCCTCGGTGGTGTGCAGCACGACGGCGTTGACCTCCATCGCGTCCCCGCCGTAGTCGTCCTGGTACCAGTACCTTCGCGAGGCCCCCGGGTACTTCTGCGGTCCCTGCCTGGTCATCGTGCTCCCCGTCCCGTTGCGGTGTCGGCCGGTACGACCGATCGCAGCACGACGTAAGGGGACGGACCTGCCTTTCCCGTACAGAATCACCCGAATCGGCGTGACGGGATCATTACGGGCGCACCGGCCGCGGTGCTTCGCTACCGTGGCCCCGCCGCGTCCGCCGGGTCACCCCACCACGCGACCGCGCAGCACGATGCGCCGGGGCGCGGTCAGGACGCGGACGTCGGCGCGGGGATCGGACTCGTAGACGACGAGATCGGCCGAGGCGCCCTCGGTGAGGCCGTCGCGGCCGAGCCACTCGCGGGCGGCCCAGGTGGCGGCGGAGAGCGCGTCGAGGGCGGGCAGGCCCGCGGTGACGAGCTCGGCGACCTCGCCGGCGACGAGTCCGTGGGCGAGGGAGCCGCCTGCGTCGGTGCCGGCGAAGATCCGGATTCCGGCGTCGTACGCGGCGCGGACGGTGTCGTAGCGGCGCGCGTGGAGCCTGCGCATGTGGTCGGACCAGCGCGGGAACTTGGCCTGGCCGCCGTCCGCGAGCTCGGGGAAGGTCGCGATGTTGACCAGGGTGGGGACGATGGCCACCTGGTGCTCGGCGAAGAGCGGGATGGTGTCCTCGGTCAGGCCGGTGGCGTGCTCGACGCAGTCGATGCCGGCCTCGACCAGGTCCCGCAGGGAGTCCTCGGCGAAGCAGTGCGCGGTGACGCGGGCGCCCTCCTCGTGGGCGGCGGCGATGGCGGCCTCGACGGCGCCGCGCGGCCAGCAGGCGGTGAGGTCGCCGGCGTCGCGGTCGATCCAGTCGCCGACCAGCTTCACCCAGCCGTCGCCGCGCCGGGCCTCCTGGCGCACGTACGCGACCAGGTCCTCGGGCTCGATCTCCCAGGCGTAGTTGCGGATGTAGCGGCGGGTGCGGGCGATGTGCCGGCCGGCCCGGATGATCCGCGGCAGGTCCTCGCGGTCGTCGATCCACCGGGTGTCGGAGGGCGAACCGGCGTCGCGCAGCAGCAGGGTGCCGGCGTCGCGGTCGGTGAGCGCCTGCTTCTCGGAGGTGCCGGCGTCGACGGGGCCGTGATGGTCCAGGCCGACGTGGCAGTGGGCGTCGACCAGGCCGGGCAGGACCCAGCCCTCGACGGTGGTGAGGTCGCGGACGCCGGCGGGGCGCTCGTAGGTCACACGGCCGCCGATCACCCACAGCTCGTCCCGGAGGTCGTCCGGCCCGGCCAGGATGCGGCCCTTGATGTGCAGCGCCTGCGACGCCTCGCGATCAGCCATGTCAGCACTCTACGAGCCGGTGGGTACCCTCGGGCCGTACACCCCCTCGACGAAGGAAGCACCGCCACCGTGTCCCATCCCCTGCTCGACCTGCCCCCGCTGACCGCCGAACGTTTCGCCGCGATCGAGCGGAGAGTGGCCGCGCTGCTGCACACCGCGCAGGACGTCGTGATCACGCAGGGCGAGGCACTGCTGCCGCTGGAGGGCTGCATCCGCGGCGGGGCGCGACCGGGCTCGACGGCGCTCAACGTGGTGACCGGTCCGTACGGCCAGACCTTCGGCAACTGGCTGCGGGACGCGGGCGCGACCGTGGTGGACCTGGACGTCCCCTTCCACGCCGCCGTGACCGCGCAGGACGTGGCGCGGGCGCTGTCCGCCCGCCCGGAGATCGACTTCGTGTCGCTGGTGCACGCGGAGGCCGCCACCGGCAACACCAACCCGGTCGCGGAGATCGGCGAGGTCGTCAGGGCGCACGGCGCGCTGTTCATGGTGGACGCGGTGGCCTCGGTGGCCGCCGAGCCGCTGCTGGTGGACGCGTGGGGCGTGGACCTGTGCGTGATCGGCGCCCAGAAGGCGATGGGCGGGCCCGCCGGGGTGTCGGCGGTGTCGGTGAGCGAGCGAGCGTGGCGGCGCCTCGCGGACAACCCGGCGGCACCGCGCCGCTCGTACCTGTCGCTGCTGGACTGGAAGGAGCGCTGGATCGACACCGGCCGCAGGGCGCTGCCGCACGCGCCGGCGCAGCTGGAGATGCTGGCGCTGGAGGCCGGCCTGGAGCGGATCGAGGAGGCCGGCCTCGACGCGGTGATCGCCCGGCACCGCGCCGCCGCCGCGGCGACCCGGGCCGGTGCGGCGGCGCTGGCCGCCGCCGTGGAGCCGTACGTGTACCGGGATCAGGACGCCGCGCCGGTCGCCACGACCCTGCGCACCCTGGACGGCGTCGCCGCCGACGAACTGGTCGCCCACGCCCTGGCGCTGGAGCCGGGGCTGCCGCTGGTCGCGGGCGGCGGGGCGCTGGCCAAGGAGATGGTCCGGGTCAACCACTACGGCCGGGACGCCGATCCGGACGTGGTCGCCCGCACGCTGCGGGCCCTGGGCACCGCGCTGGCGGCGGACCCGGAGCCGGCCGTGGCGGCCGCCGGGGCCGCCTGGACCGCCTGGACCGCCTGACCGCGCTCCTTCCACGGCCCGGGCAGGCCGGAGCGGCCGCCGCCGGGCCCTGTGGACGGCCCGGCGGCCGCCTGGGGAAGTGCCGTCCGCGGCCCGGCGCCCCAAAGTGGCCCGCTACCGCGCCGAGCTGGACCGGCTGTGCGCCGACCCGGCGGTGCGCGCCGACGAGCGGTCCATCGTGGAGCCGAAGTCCCAGGACATCCGCTCGGTCTTCGAAGTGCACAAGATCAGCCCGGTCTTCGCCGAACTGGTCCGCGACCCGCGGGTCGTGGGCCGGGCCCGCCAGATCCTCGGCTCGGACGTGTACGTCCACCAGAGCCGGATCAACGTCAAGCCGGGCTTCGGCGCCTCCGGCTTCTACTGGCACTCGGACTTCGAGACCTGGCACGCCGAGGACGGGTTGCCCCGCATGCGCGCGGTGTCCGTCTCGATCGCGCTCACCGAGAACCACGACACCAACGGCGGCCTGATGATCATGCCGGGCTCGCACCGCACGTTCCTCGGCTGCGCGGGCGCCACCCCGGAGGACAACTACAAGAAGTCCCTGCAGATGCAGGACGCGGGCACGCCCTCCGACGCGGCGCTCACGGAACTGGCGGGCCGGCACGGGATCCGGCTCTTCACCGGACCGCCCGGGTCCGCGGTGTGGTTCGACTGCAACTGCATGCACGGCTCGGGGGACAACATCACCCCGTATCCGCGCAGCAACGTCTTCATCGTCTTCAACAGCGTGGAGAACGCGGCGGTCGAACCCTTCGCGGCGCCCGTCCGCCGCCCGGAGTTCATCGGGGCGCGCGACTTCACGCCGGTGCGCTGACGCTTTGTGCCCGGTGGCACGGCCGCGCCGCCCCCTTGTGCGCGGCGCGGCCGTGGTTCCTGTCGGGGGTGGGGTTGCCCGGCGCGGTCAGTGCGGGGCTGCGCTCTGTTCGTCCGGGGACGGTGCCGCGCCGGGGTACTCCCCCGGCCGAAGGCCGGGGGAGGGTGGGCGTTCTGGACGCTGACGCATATGTGTGTGCGGCATCCGGGACAGATCGAGGTCGTGCCGGCATGCACGTGAATATGCGGTCCAGAATGGCCGGCCCCAAAGGCCCCGACCCCGGACCACCACGCACGCGGCGCACACGCGGCAACTGAACGCGCCGGGCAACCCCGACCCCCCACAGCCGCAACCACAAACGACCCGCACGCGAGGTCAGGCCTCGCGACGCCCGTCATACCGCCGCGGCAGCCCCAACGGGTTCTCGTCCCGCAACTCCGCCGGCAGCAGCGCCTGCGGCGCGTCCTGGTAGACGACGGGCCGCAGCCACCGCTCGATCGCCGTGCCGCCGACCGACGTGGACGTCGAGGTCGTGGCCGGGTACGGGCCGCCGTGGTGCATGGCCGGGGCGACGGCGACGCCGGTGGGCCAGCCGTTCACCACGACGCGCCCCGCCAGCGGGGTGAGGCGGCCGAGCAGTTCCGCACCGGGCCCGGACGCCTCGGCCTCGCCGAGATGCGCCGTGGCCGTGAGGTTCCCGGGGAGCCGTGCGAGCACGCCCTCGAGTTCCTCCGCGCTGGTGTAGCGCGCGACGACCGTCACCGGCCCGAAGTGCTCCTCCAGCAGTCCGTCGTGCTCGCCGCCCTCGGAAAGCCGGGCCGCCGGGACGGAGACGAAGCCGGCCCGCACCAGGTGCTCGCCGCCGTCGCCGGGCTCGACCGGCGCCTCCACCTCTGGCAGCGCCGTGAGCTCCCGTACGCCCGCGATGAAGTTGTCCCGCATACGGGCGTCGAGGAGCGTGCCGGGGGCGACGTCGGCCACCGACGCGGCCAGGGACTTGAGGAGCCGGTCGCCGGCCTCGCCCGCGGGGGCAAGCACCAGGCCGGGCTTCACGCAGAACTGCCCGACGCCGAGCGTCATGGACCCGGCCAGTCCCGCGCCGATCTGCTCGGCGCGCTCCTCCGCCGCGGCCTCCGTGATCACCACCGGGTTGAGGCTGCCGAGTTCGCCGTGGAACGGGATCGGCACCGGTCGTGCCGCGGCCGCGTCGAAGAGGGCGCGCCCGCCCCGTACCGAGCCGGTGAACCCGGCGGCGGACACCAGCGGGTGCTTGATGAGGTCGATGCCGGCCTGGAAGCCGTGGACCACCGACACGACGTCGGCCGGGAGGCCCACCTCGACGGCGGCCCGCCGCAGCGCGTCCGCGCACAGTTCGCTCGTCGCCGGATGGTCGGGGTGGGCCTTGACGACGACCGGGCAGCCGGCGGCCAGCGCGCTCGCGGTGTCGCCGCCGGGGACGGAGAAGGCGAGCGGGAAGTTGCTGGCGGAGTAGACGGCCACGACGCCGAGCGGGATCTTGTAGCGCCGCAGGTCGGGCCGGGGCGGGGCGAGCGCCGGGTCAGCGTGGTCGATGATGACGTCGAGGAAGGCGCCCTCCTCGACGATCTCGGCGAAGGCACGCAACTGGTAGGCGGTGCGGCCGAGTTCGCCGGTGAGCCGGGCGGGCCCGAGGGCGGTCTCCGCGTCGGCGGCCTCCAGGATGCGAGGGCCGGCCTCCTCCAGGAAGTCGGCCGCGGTGCGCAGCAGCCGGGCCCGGACCTCGCGGTCGGCCAGCGCCGGGAAGGCCGCGGCGGCGGCGCGGACGACGGCGTCGACCTCCTCGGCGGTGGCTTCGACGGCGACCTGCTCCCGCTGCTTCCCGGTTCGGGGATCGACGCTCCACACTGGTACGGCCACCGCGGGTACCTCCAGGCCTTTCGTTCGATATACTGAACAGCATCCGCAACTGTGAATCTGTTCGGGAGCCTACTTGTGCGGGTCCCGGCCGAACAAGAGGGGTCCACTCCAGATGGCTGCAGGTGAGGGCGGCGCGCAGGTCAAATCCGCGGTGCGGACGGTGGAGCTGCTGGAGTTCTTCGCCGGCCAGCCCGGCATGCACAGCCTCGCCGCCGTGCAGGAGGCCGTCGGCTACCCCAAGTCCAGCCTTTACATGCTGCTGCGCACGCTCGTGGAGCTCGGCTGGATCGAGACCGACGCGACCGGCACCCGCTACGGCATCGGGGTGCGCGCCCTGTTGGTCGGCACCTCGTACATCGACGGCGACGAGGTGGTCGCCGCCGCCCGGCCGACCCTGGACCGGCTCTCGGACGACACGAGCGAGACCATCCACCTGGCCCGTCTCGACGGTACGAGCGTGGTCTACCTGGCGACCCGCCAGTCCTCGCACTACCTGCGGCCGTTCACCCGGGTCGGGCGCCGCCTGCCGGCCCACTCCACCTCGCTCGGCAAGGCGCTGCTCGCCACGTACACCGACGAGCAGGTCCGCAAGCTGCTGCCCGAGACGCTCGAACCGCTGACCGAGCACACGCACACCGACCGCGAGAAGCTGATCACCGAACTGCACCAGATCCGCGAGCAGGGCTACGCCGTGGACCGCGAGGAGAACACCCTCGGCCTGCGCTGCTTCGGCGTCGCGATCCCCTACCGGACGCCCGCCCGCGACGCGATCAGCTGCTCGGTGCCGGTGGCCCGGCTGACCCCGGCGCACGAGCAACTGATCAAGGACGCCCTCTTCGACGCGCGCGACCGCCTCACCCTGGCCACGCGCCGCCTCTGACCGCCCCGGTCAGGACTCCTCCCGGAGCACCCGGACCGTGCCCGGCGGCACGCTGAGCCGGCCGATCACCCGCTCACCGGTGAGCAGTTCCGTGCCCGGCGCGTCAAGGGGCACCTTCACCTCTGCCTCGGTGTGGTTGATCACGAAGACGTAGGTGCCGTGCTCGCCGGCCCGGCGGACGACCTCGACGTCGCGGGGCAGTTCGGCCCGTTCGGGCAGGCCCGCGTCCTCCGCGGCGGCGGCCAGGACCGCGCCGAGTTCCGCGGGGCCGAGCCGGGTCGAGACGTACCAGGCCGTGCCCTCGCCCAGCGCGTGCCGGGTGACGGCGGGGCGGCCGGCGGCGGGGCCGTCGGCGTACGTCCACACCGGCTCGGCGCCGCGCGGCACGACGACCTCCGTCCACAGGTCGCCGGTGAGCGCGGGACCGCCGGGGCCCTCCAGGCGGACCCGCTCGCCGTCGAGCAGGGGCGCGAACTCCTCGACCGTCAGCCCGAGCACGTCCCGCAGGGCGCCCGGCACGGGGCCCGGGTGGACGGTGTCGTGCTCGTCGACGACGCCGGAGAAGTAGGAGACCAGCAGCGTGCCGCCGCCCTCGACGTACGCGCGCAGATTCCGGCCCGCGGCCTCGGTGGTGAGATAGAGCGCGGGGACGACGACAAGGGGATAAGCCGACAAGTCGCCTTCGGGACGGGCGAAGTCGACGGTCAGGTGCCGGTCGAAGAGGGCCTCGTAGAAGCTGTCGGCGCGTTCGCGCGCGTCGTGGTCCTGGCTCGGCCGCCATTCCAGCTTCTGCGCCCACCAGGACTGCCAGTCCCACAGCACGGCCGCGTCGGCGACGGTCCGGGTGCCGGCGACCTCGGCGAGGGCCGCGATGTCCGCGCCCAGCCGGACGACCTCGCGCCAGACGCGACTGTCGGTGCCGGCGTGCGGCAGCATCGCGGAGTGGAACTTCTCGGCGCCGTATCGGGACTGCCGCCACTGGAAGAACAGGGCGCCCTCCGAGCCGCGGGCCACATGGGCGAGGCTGTTGCGCGCCATCTGGCCGGGGGCCTTGGCGGGGTTGCGGCGCTGCCAGTTGACGCCGCTGGTGGAGTGCTCCAGCAGCAGCCAGGGGGCGCCGCCGGCGACGGAGCGGGTGAGGTCGGCTGCCATGGCCAGGTTGACGTGGGTGCGGCGGCCGTCGGTGATCAGGTAGTGGTCGTTGGTGACGAGGTCGACCTCGCGGCCCCAGGCCCAGTAGTCCATGGAGTCGCACTGGCTCAGCGCGGTCATGAAGTTGGTGGTGACCGGGACGCCGGGTGACAGGCGGTGCAGGATGTCGCGCTCGGCGGTGAAGTTTCCGCGGATCGTCTCGTCGGTGAAGCGCGCGTAGTCCAGCTGCTGCGCCGGGTTGGCGACGGTGGGGGTGAGGCGCGGGGCGTCGATGTGCGTCCAGTCGCCGTACGTCTGGCCCCAGAAGGCGGTGCCCCAGGCGGTGTTGAGCGCGTCGAGGGTGCCGTAGCGGGCCCGCAGCCACTGCCGGAATTCGGCGGCGGAGGCCTCGCAGTAGCAGGCGCCGACGGGGACTCCGTACTCGTTGTGGACGTGCCACATGGCGACGGCGGGATGCCGTCCGTAGCGCTCGGCCAGGCGCTCGGTGATCCGGGCGGCGGCCTCGCGGTATGCGGCCGAGCTGTGGCAGATGGCGCCGCGCGAGCCGAAGCCGTACCGGGCGCCCTCGCGGTTCACGGGGAGCGCCTCGGGGTGGGCGGCGTAGAACCAGGCGGGCGGCACGACCGTGGGGGTGCCGAGGTCGGCGCGGATGCCGTGCTCGTGGAGCAGGTCCAGCAGCCGGTCGAGCCAGCCGAAGTCGTACCGGCCGGGCTCGGGCTCCAGTCTCGACCAGGCGAAGATGCCGACGCTGACCATGGTGACGCCGGCCTCGCGCATCAGCCGGACGTCCTCGTGCCAGACCTCCTCAGGCCACTGCTCGGGGTTGTAGTCGCCGCCGTAGGCGAGGCGCGCCATGGGATCTCCTGGGTCATTTCTGGGAACGTGCACAGCTGCCTATGAGGCGGCTCGGCCTAGGTAACCGCACGGCCACAAGCATTGACAAGTGTCGTAGATGTTTCTCTACTGTGAACGCTCACAGCGCCCCCGCGCACCCTCGTCAGGGGAGGAACCCATGAACAAGCGCTTTGTCGCCGCATTCGCCGCGGCCGCGCTCTGCACCACGCTGCTGGCCGGCTGCGGTTCGTCGGACGGCGGCGGAACCGCCGAAGACAAAGCCGAGTCCGGCCCGGTCAGCCTCACGTACTGGGCCTGGGCACCAGGTCTCGACAAGGTCGCGGACATCTGGAACGCCGGCCCGGGCAAGGAGGCCGGGATCACGGTCACGGTGAAGAAGCAGGCGTCCGGCGACGACCTCGTCACCAAGATCATCACCGCCGCGAAGGCGCACAAGGCGCCCGACCTGGTGCAGGCCGAGTTCCAGGCCCTCCCCACCCTGGTCAGCAACGACGTCCTGGCCGACATATCGAAGCAGGCGGGCGGCGCGAAGAAGGACTTCGCCGACGGCGTGTGGCAGCAGGTGACCCTCGGCTCCGACGCGGTGTACGCGATCCCGCAGGACACCGGGCCGCTGATGTTCTACTACCGCCAGGACCTGTTCAAGAAGTACGGCCTGAGCGTGCCGACGACCTGGGACGAGTTCGCCGCGACCGCCCGCGCCCTGAAGAAGAAGGACGCCGAGAAGTCCCTGACCACCTTCTCGGCGACCGACCCCGGCCTGTTCGCGGGCCTGTCGCAGCAGGCCGGCGCGAAGTGGTGGACCACCAGCGGGGACACGTGGGACGTCGCCATCGACGACGCCGCCTCCACGAAGGTCGCCGACTTCTGGGGCGGTCTGGTCAAGGAGGGCGTCATCGACAACCAGCCGATGTACACCCCCGCCTGGAACAAGGCACTCAACACCGGCACCCAGATCGCCTGGGTCAGCGCCGTGTGGGCACCGGGTGTGCTGACGACGGCCGCCCCCGACACCAAGGGCAAGTGGGCCATGGCGCCGCTGCCGCAGTGGAACGCGGGTGACAACCTCACGGGCAGCTGGGGCGGCTCCACGACCGGCATCAGCAACGACTCCCAGCACAAGGACGCGGCGGTGAAGTTCGCGACCTGGCTCAACACCGACCCGGAGGCCGTGACGGCCCTGGTGAAGAACGGCGGTATCTACCCGGCAGCGACGGCCGCGCAGACCGGGGACGCGCTCGCGCAGGCCCCGGAGTTCTTCGCGAACCAGCCGGACTTCTACACCAAGGCCGCGGAGATCGCGAAGACCACGGCGCCGGGGGCGTGGGGACCGAACGTGAACGTGGCCTACAGCGCCTTCAAGGACGCCTTCGGCAAGGCGGCGCAGGACAAGGCGGGCTTCGGCGCGGCGCTGGGCACGGTGCAGTCGACGACGGTCGCCGACATGAGGAAGCAGGGCTTCTCGGTCTCGGAGTAGGGCGCAGGCAGCCCCTCCGCGCGGAGCAGTCCCTCCGGGAGACCAGGGGCACCACGCGCCCCTGGTCTCCGCCCATCCACCCCCCGTCCGAAACGAGCCCCTCATGCCGCCCACCCCGCCCGCCGCCCGGCGCACCCAGCGCCTCGCTCCCTACGGATTCCTCGTCCCCGCCGTCGTCCTGTTCGCCCTCACCTTCGCGCTCCCCATCGGTTACGCCGTCTATCTCAGCTTCCGCAAGATCGAGGTCAAGGGCCTGGGGCTGGGCCGCAACGCCCGCGGTGAGGCTTGGGCGGGGCTGTCCAACTACACCTCGGTCCTGTCCGACACCGAGTTGCTGCACGGTGCCGCCCGCATCCTCGGCTACGGCGCGATCGTGGTGCCGGTGATGCTGGGCCTCGCCCTGCTGTTCGCCCTGATGCTGGACGCCGAGCGCACTCGGCTGCGCGGCTTCTCGCGGTTGGCGATCTTCCTGCCGTACGCGGTGCCCGGGGTGGTCGCCGCGCTGCTGTGGGGCTTCCTCTACCTGCCCTCGCTCAGCCCGATCCACTCCGCGCTGGGCACGCTGGGCCTGTCCCAGCCCGACCTGCTCACCGGCGGCGCCCTGTTCGGCGCGCTGGCGAACATCGCCGTGTGGGGCGGCACGGGCTTCAACATGATCGTGATCTACACGTCGCTGCGGGCGGTGCCCACCGAGATCTACGAGGCCGCGCGGATCGACGGCTGCTCGGAGCTGCAGATCGCGCTGCGGATCAAAATCCCCACGGTGGCGCCGGCGCTCGTGCTGACCTTCTTCTTCTCGATGATCGCGACCTTCCAGGTCTTCGGTGAGCCGATGACCCTCAAGGGGATGACGAACTCGATCTCCACGACCTGGAGCCCGCTGATGAAGGTCTACCAGGACGCCTTCGTGCGCGGCGACATCCACTCGGCGGCCGCGACGTCCGTCGTCATCGCCGTCGCCACCCTCCTCCTGTCCTTCGGCTTCCTGCGGGCGGCCAACTCCCGTACCCGGCAGGGAGCGTCCTGATGAGCGTCACGGCAACCCCCCTCACCCGCCGGACCGGCGCCCGTGCGGCGGCCACCGCCACCGCGCCGCGGCGCCGCCGCCGGATCGGTCTCGTCCCGACCGTCGTCCTGCTGCTCGGCGCGGCGTACTGCCTGCTGCCGGTGGCATGGGTGCTGGTGGCGTCGACGAAGAGCAGCCGCGAGCTGTTCTCGACGTTCACCTTCCTGCCCGGCACCGGCCTGGCGGACAACGTCTCGCAGCTGTCGGCGTACCGCGACGGCGTCTACTGGCGGTGGATGCTCAACTCCCTCCTCTACGCGGGCCTCGGCGCGCTGCTGTCCACGGCGGTGTCCGCGGTGAGCGGTTACGCGCTGGCGAAGTACCGCTTCCGGGGGCGCGAGGCGATCTTCAACGTCCTGCTGACGGGGGTGCTGATGCCGCCGGTCATCCTGGCGATCCCGCAGTACCTGCTGATGGCCGAGGCGGGTCTCGCCGACAGCTACCTGTCGGTGCTGCTGCCGAGCGTCCTGGCGCCGTACGGGATCTACCTGGCGCGGATCTACGCGTCCGCCGCCGTGCCGGACGAGGTGGTGGAGGCGGCGCGGGTGGACGGGGCGCGGGAGTGGCGGATCTTCCGGACGATCGCGCTGCCGGTGATGGTGCCGGGACTGGTGACGGTCTTCCTCTTCCAGTTCGTGGCGATCTGGAACAACTTCCTGCTGCCGTTCATCATGCTCGGTGACGACGAGAAGTTCCCGGTCACCCTGGGCCTCTACACCCTGCTCCAGCAGGGCGCCTCGGCGCCCGCCCTCTACACCCTGGTGATCACCGGTGCGATGCTGGCGATAATGCCGCTGATCGCGCTGTTCCTGGTCATCCAGAGGTTCTGGAGCCTGGATCTGCTGTCCGGGGCCGTAAAGTCCTGACCAGCCCCCGGAGGAAGAACGGTATGAGCCGCCCAGAACGACGTCGTCCCCCGACGATCCACGACGTGGCCCGCGAGGCGGGAGTGTCACGGGGCACGGTGTCGCGCGTCCTCAACGGCGGGCACAACGTGAGCCCGGCCGCGATGGAGGCGGTCAACGCCGCGATCCGCCGGACCGGCTACGTGGTGAACCGGCACGCCCGCAGCCTGATCACCGGGCGGTCGGACTCGGTGGGCTTCCTGCTCACCGAGCCGCAGGAGCGCTTCTTCGAGGACCCGAACTTCAACGTGCTGCTCAGCGGCTGCACCCAGGCGCTGGCCGCGCACGACATACCTCTGCTGCTGATGATCGCCGGCGACGAGCCCGAGCGGCGGCGGATAACCCGCTACATCACCGCCGGGCACGTCGACGGTGTGCTGCTGGTGTCCAGCCACTCCGGGAACCCGGTCGCCGAGCGGCTGGAGAAGGCCGGGGTCCCGGTCGTCGCCTGCGGGGAGCCGCTGGGCCAGGGGGGCCGGGTCGCCTATGTGGCCGCCGACGAGCGGGGCGGCGCGCACCAGATGGTGCGGCACCTCGTGGCGTCCGGGCGACGCCGGATCGCCACGATCACCGGACCACTGGACACCCCCGGCGGTGTCCAGCGGCTGGCGGGCTACCGCGAGGAGCTGGCGGCCTCGGGGCTGCCGGCCGACGAGACGCTGATCGCCGAGGGCGACTACAGCCGGGCCGGCGGCGAGGCCGCGATGGGCGCGCTGCTGGACCGCGCTCCGGACCTGGACGCGGTCTTCGTCGCCTCCGACCTCATGGCGCAGGGCGCGCTGGCGGCGCTGGAGCGGGCCGGGCGGCGGGTGCCCGAGGACGTCGCGGTCGGCGGCTTCGACGACTCGCCGGCCGCGCTCGCCACGCTGCCGCCGCTGACCACGATCCGCCAGCCGTGGAACCGGATCAGCGCCGAGATGGTGCGGCTGCTACTCGCCCGCATCGCCGGCGACGAAGCGTCCGGGGTGATCCTCCCGACGGAGCTGGTACGTCGGGGATCGGCTTGAACATCCCCTAGTATCAAGGGAGTTGGGGCTCCGCACACTGCCCCAGGACTCTGGAGGACCGGTGCGTCTCCCCCGCTCCCTTTCCGGCTGGACCATGGCCGTCTTCGGGCTGCTCGCCGCGGCACTGGGCATCGTCGGGCTGATCTCCCCCGCCGTGCAGCTGTCCCTGCTCGGCTTCCACCGGCCGGACCATCGCGCGGCCGGCGACTACACCCTCGTCTTCCTGACCGCCTCCTCCATGGCGGCGCTCAACATGGGCGTGTACTACGTCCTGGCCGCCCTCGCCGACTGGCGCGCCTTCTTCCGCTGGACGGTGCCGTTCCGGCTGCTGACCTTCACGGTCTTCACCGTGGCGGTGCTGATCGGCAGGGCTCCGTCCGGTTTCGTCGGCGTGGGCGTGTGGGAGGGCGTGGGCGCCGTCGTGACGGGCGCGGCGCTCTGGTACGAGGGCCGGAGGGCCGCTGTCGCGCCGTCCGAGGGCGTCGCGACGGCCTGAACCCGGCGCCGGTGGCGTCCCGCACCGCGACGGCGTCCGCGCGGCGCGGGCCTGATCGCGACGTGCGCAGCGGGACGGCGCACTGGTCGGAGAAGCCCTGGGCGGTCGGGCCGAGCGCGCTGTTGATCCGGGAGCGCGGGTTCTCCACCGCGACGACGGCCGTGAGCTCGACGAAGGCGGCCTCGCCGAGCCGGTCGAGCAGGCGGCGCGCCAGGTCGTCGGTGACGGCGGGCTCGGTCTCGGTCATGGCCGGCGGGCCGCGCCGGACGGCCGGAGCCGCGCGGGCCGGGGTGGTTTCGCCACGGCTGCGGCCATGACCGGTACTCCTTCGTACGGGTGCGATGCCGTGGTAAGCGCTTGCCGAATAGTGCGGGGCCGCCACTGCCGCGGCGGCGGTACGGGTGGGGCGGGGTGGCGCGCGGCGCGGCGTCAGCCCGCGTACGGCTCCGGCACTTCGCCGGGGCGCGCCAGGAAGCGGAAGTCGCAGCCGGTGTCGGCCTGGGTGATCTGGTCCTGGTACAGCGCGCCGTAGCCGCGTCCGTGGCGGGGCGGCGGTGCCTGCCACCGCGCGCGCCGGCGTTCCAGTTCCGCGTCGTCGACCTCCAGGCGCAGGGTGCGCGCCCGGACGTCCAGGGTGATCAGGTCGCCGGTGCGGACGAGGGCGAGCGGTCCGCCCACGTGCGACTCGGGCGCCACGTGCAGCACGCACGCGCCGTAACTCGTGCCGCTCATCCGGGCGTCGGAGATCCGCACCATGTCCCGCACCCCCTTCTTCAGCAGGTGGCGGGGAAGCGGCAGCATCCCGTACTCGGGCATGCCGGGACCGCCGAGCGGACCGGAGCCGCGCAGCACGAGCACGCTCTCCTCGGTGATGCCCAGGTCCGGCTCGTCGATGGTGCGCTGCAGGGTCCGGTAGTCGTCGAACACGACGGCCGGGCCGGTGTGCTTGAACAGGTGCGGCTCGGCGGCGATGTGCTTGATGACGGCGCCGTCCGGGCACAGGTTGCCGCGCAGTACGGCGACCCCGCCCTCGGCCGCGAGCGGGTTGTCCAGCGGGCGGATCACGTCCTCGTCGTGGACCAGAGCCCCGGCGAGCTGTTCGCGCAGGGTGGGGTGCGCGACGGTCGGGCGGTCGAGGTGCAGGACACCGGCGTCCCGCAGCCGGGTCAGGAACCCGGGGAGGCCGCCCGCGAAGTGGAAGTCCTCCATCAGGTACCGGCCGCCCGGGCGGAGGTTGGCCAGCACCGGGACCGTGCGGGCGATGCGGTCGAAGTCGTCCAGGGTGAGCGGCACACCGCTCCGTCCCGCCATCGCGATCAGGTGGATCACGGCGTTGGTCGAGCCGCCGAGGGCGAGCACCGTGGCCACCGCGTCCTCGTACGCCTCACGGGTCAGGATCGCCGACAGCCTCAGGTCCTCCCGTACGAGGCCGACGATCCGCATCCCGGAGGCCGCAGCCATCCGGTCGTGCCCGGAGTCGACGGCCGGTATGGACGAGGCCCCCGGCACGGTGACCCCCAGCGCCTCGGCGGCGGCGGTCAGCGTGGAGGCGGTGCCCATCGTCATGCAGTGGCCCGGCGAGCGGGCCAGACCGCTCTCCAGCTCGGCCATCTCGCAGTCGCCGATGAGGCCGGCCCGCTTGTCGTCCCAGTACTTCCACATGTCGGTGCCGGAGCCCAGCACCTCGCCCCGCCAGTGGCCGGGCAGCATCGGGCCCGCGGGCACGAAGACCGTGGGCAGGTCGGCGCTGGCGGCGCCCATGAGGAGCGCGGGCGTCGACTTGTCGCAACCGCCCATCAGGACGGCCCCGTCCACGGGGTAGGAGCGCAGCAGTTCCTCGGTCTCCATCGCCAGCAGGTTGCGGTAGAGCATGGGCGTCGGCTTCTGGTACGTCTCCGAGAGCGTCGCGACGGGGAACTCCAGGGGGAAGCCGCCCGCCTGCCACACCCCCCGCTTGACCGCCTGGGCGCGGTCGCGGAGGTGGACGTGGCAGGGGTTGATGTCGCTCCAGGTGTTGAGGATCGCGATCACCGGCTTGCCCAGGTGCTCCTCGGGCAGGTAGCCCAGTTGCCGGGTGCGGGCACGGTGGCTGAACGAGCGCAGGCCGTCCGTCCCGTACCACTGGTGGCTGCGCAGCTCTTCCGGCTTCTTCATGGCGGCCCTCCGTCCGTCCCGGCTCAGAGGTCCCAGCCGGCGAGCAGGGCGGCCACCCGCTCGCGCCGGTCCCCGGTCAGCGGGCGGCTGGGCGGGCGCACGTCGCGGCGGCACAGTCCCAGCACCGCCAGCGCCTCCTTCACCACCGACACGTTGTCGGCGGAACTCTGCTCGGCGCGCAGGTCCTCGAACTCCCTGATCTGCTCCCACACCTTCATCGCGGCCGCGTAGTCGCCGTCGCGCAGCGCGCGCAGCATCTCCAGGGACACCCGGGGCGCGACGTTGACCAGGCCCGAGGTGAAGCCGGTCGCGCCGACCGCCCAGTAGGCGGGGGCGTACAGCTCGGCGAGGCCGGCGACCCAGGTGAAGCGGTCCAGTCCCGCGTCCCGCGCCACCGCCGCGAAGCGGGCGGCGTCGGGCACCGCGTACTTCACCCCGACGACGTTCGGGCACAGCTCGCCGAGTCGGGCGATCAGCTCACCGCTCAGCGCCGGGTTGCGGACGTACGGGACGACGCCGGTCTCCGGGACGGCCTCCGCGACGGCGCGGTGGTAGTCGACCCAGCCGTCCGGGGACACGTACGGGTGGATCGGCTGGTGCACCATCACCATCTGCGCCCCCGCGTCACGGGCGTGCCGCGCGGCGGCGACGGCGGTCGGCACGTCGTGGCCGACGCCCACCACGACCTGGGTGTCCGCGTCCGCCTCCGCCGTCGTCAGCTCGACCACCAGGCGGCGTTCGGCCGGGTCGAGGGCGTAGAACTCACCGGTGTTGCCGTTCGGCGTGACCGTCCGCACCCCGCTGTCGAGCAGCCTGCGCAACAGCGCCCGGTAGGTGCCGCGCTCCACGCCCCCGTCGGCTCCGAACGGCGTGACCGGGATCGCCACGACGTCGGCGAGCGCCGACGACTGCTCCGCGAATGACATGCGTTGCCCTTCGGCTCGGGGTTCTGCGTTCTGCCCTGGGGTTCGGGCGCGCGGACGACCGTCCCCTCGCTCCGCGCGCCCGCGGCTCAGGGGGCGGTGCCTTCGCCGCCGTCCGGGAAGGCCCGGGCCACGAAGCCCGCGATGTGGTCGTGCAGCAGGCGCGCCGCACCGTCCGCGTCACCGTCCAGGGCGCGGGCCAGGATCTCGCGGTGCTCGCGGGCCTCCTGTTCCCATGAGGGGGTCTCCTGCCAGACGACGGCGGAGACCAGGGCCGCCTGGTCCCGTACGTCGTCGAGCATCCGGGCCAGCAGGGGGTTCCCGCACGGCATGTACAGCGCCCGGTGGAAGTCCCGGTTGGCCAGCGAGCGGGCGGCGCGGTCTCCCGCCTCGTCGGCGCGCGACAGCGCCTCACGGGCGGCGTCGAGCGGGGCCCGGTGCGTCACGGTGCGGCGCAGCGCCTCGGGCTCCAGCAGCAGGCGGACGTCGTAGACGTGACGCGCCATCTCCTCGCCGACGGTGCGCACGGTCACACCCTTGTACTGGCTCATCACGACCAGCCCGGTGCCCGCGAGGGTCTTCAGCGCCTCCCGGACCGGCGTCTTGGACACCCCGAACTGCGCGGCCAGCTCGGCCTCCACGAGTGCCTGACCGGGCTTCAGCTGCCCGGTCAGTATCCCGTGCTTGATCGTCTGCAGCACGACCTGTGTACGGGACGGGATCGGCGTCGGCGCGGTGCCGGCGAGCAGGTCCATGTGTGCGGCTCTCTCGGATCTCGCGTATGGCGTCTGACATATGACGCACGATGTACGACGCGATGAAGGTAGGCCGGGGCGCGGGACGAGTCAATGGGTTGCGCACGTCCGTGTGCGGGGGCGAGAGCGCAGAGGCACCGGGGCCGGATGACACCTCGTCGACGAGTGAGGAGCCCGCAGGACGCGAGCACGAACGCCGGCCGGAGGACGGCGGGAACGGCCGCGGCCGCACCGGCACCGCAGGGGTGCCGGCGCGGCCGCGCGTGCGGGCCCGGGGCGGTCAGCGGGACGCGGGGATGCCCAGGTCCGAACCGGCCGGGTCCGGCCAGCGGGTCGTGATGACCTTGCCGCGTGTGTAGAAGTGCACGGCTTCGCTGCCGTACATGCGGTGGTCGCCGAAGGCCGAGTCCTTCCAGCCACCGAAGGAGTGGTAGCCCACCGGCACCGGCATCGGCACGTTCACGCCGACCATGCCGGTCTCGACCTCCAGTTGGAACCGGCGGGCCGCGCCGCCGTCGCGGGTGAAGATAGAGCTGGCGTTGCCGAACGGGGAACCGTTGACGATGCGCACGGCCTCCTCGTAGGTCTCCGCGCGGAGCACGCACAGGACGGGGCCGAAGATCTCGTTCCGGTAGGCGTCCGAGTCGGTGCTGACCCTGTCGAGGAGCGAGATGCCCATCCAGTGCCCGTTCTCGAGGCCCTCGACGGTGAAGTCCCTGCCGTCGAGCACCACGTCGGCTCCCTGGGCGGCCGCGCCGGCGACGTAGCTCGCGACCTCGTCGCGGTGTGCCTTGGTGACGAGCGGGCCCATCTCGGACGTCGGGTCGTCGCCCGGGCCGATCTTCACCTTCGTGGCCCGCTCGGCTATCCGGGACACCAGCGCGTCGCCCGCCGAGCCGACCGCGACCACCACGGAGACCGCCATGCAGCGCTGGCCCGCGGAGCCGTAGGCGGCGGTCACGGCAGCGTCTGCGGCCGCGTCGAGGTCGGCGTCGGGCAGTACCAGCATGTGGTTCTTCGCGCCGCCAAGAGCCTGGACACGCTTGCCGCCGGCGGCCGCCCTGGCGTAGACGTGCCGGGCGACCGGCGTGGAGCCCACGAACGACACGGCCGCCACGTCCGGGTGGTCGAGCAGCGCGTTCACCGCGACCTCGTCGCCGTGCACGATGTTGAGCACACCGTCGGGCACGCCGGCCTCGGCCGCGAGTTCCGCGAGGAGCATGGACGCGGAGGGGGCCTTGCTGCTCGGCTTGTGGACGAAGGTGTTCCCGCAGGCGATCGCCATGGGGAACATCCACATGCTGATCATCGCGGGGAAGTTGAACGGTGAGATGCCGACGACCACACCCAGCGGCTGGCGGACCGACTCCACGTCGATGTGGCTCGACACCTCCGTGGACGTGTCGCCCTTGAGCGCCATGCCGAGCCCGCAGGCCAGTTCGACGATCTCCAGGCCCCGGGCCACCTCGCCCAGCGCGTCCGCGTGGACCTTGCCCTGCTCGGCGGTGATCAGCGCGGCGAGGTCGTCGCGCCGCGCGTTCAGCAGCTCGCGGTAGCGGAAGAGGATCGCGATCCGCTCCGTGAGCGAGGACGTGCGCCAGGTGGCGTAGGCGTCCTTCGCAGCTGCGACCGCGGCGTCGACCTCGTCGGCGCCGGCCATCGCGACCCGCGTGGTGACCTCTCCGGTCGCGGGGTCGGTCACGGGGCCCCAGGTGCCGGAGGCGCCTGCGGCGTCTCCGAAGGGCTTGCCACCGATCCAGTGGGTGACGGTCTTCATCGGCGGAACTCCTTCAAAGGTGACGGCGGCGGGCGGTGAGGTTCCTGTCGTCCACCTCACGGGCCTCGACTTCAGCCGGGCGCTCCGCGGTCTCGGCCACGGATACGCCCCTCACCGCCCGGGAGAGCGGGACTGCTGCCTTCGAAGCTACTTCTCAGATCCGCACGTACAGGCGCTTCGGGGCCTCGCGGCCCGAAGTGCATCCTTCGGGTCCCGAACTGTCGTGGGGTGGATCACGCACGCGCCGGCGGCTCCGCCGTGTGCGGCGCCGTTGCGGTTGCGGTTTCTCCCCCGCCCTCCCCCAGCCTTCGGCCGGGGGAGGGCGGATGTTCTGGACGCTGCGGCCTATGTGTGTGCGGCATGCGGGGCGGGAAAAGAAGGTGCCCGCCATGCACGTGAACATGCCAGTCCAGGACGTGCAGCCCCGGAGGCCCCGACCCCGGCCCACCACGCACGCAGCGCACACGCGGCAACTGAACGCGCCGGACACCCCCATCCCCAACGGCAACCACAGCGGCGCCGCACACGACAACGGCGCCGCATCCCCGGGTCAGGCCACCGCCTCAAGCGCGGCGCGGATGAACGCCAGGTCCCCCGGGGACGCGAGGCCCGCGTGGTAGAGGCGGAGCTCCGTCGCCCCGGCCGCCGCCGCCCGTGCCGCGTCCGCGGCCAACGTGCCGGGGCTGCCGCCCATCCCGCCCACCACGGGGAAGTTCGCCGCCAGGACGGCCCCCGCCGGCGCGTGCGGCACGCACGCCGCCACCGGGTCCACCCCGGGCAGCACGAGACCGTCCGCGTGGGCCAGAACGTCAGCGGGGTCGACGCCCACGTTGGCCCCGCACCGGTGCGCGTGCGGATCCGCGTGCAGCAGCACCTGGAACCCCGGTGCGGCGGCCGCACGGACCGCCTCCACGGCGGCCCGCTGGACGTCCCGCGCCGCAGACCCGCGCCACGCCAGCGTGAGCCCCGCGAGATCCCCGCCCAGCAGCTTCTCGACGTCCGCCCACTCCTCCGCCCCTGGTGTCCACTCCCCCGCCCACACCGGCGCGAGGGCGTCCCGCACGGCTGCCCGCACCTCGCCCGCGCCGGCGCCCAGCGCCCCGTACCCCGCCTCGCACGCGGGGCAGAAGCACAGGGACATCAGGTACTGCGCGGCCCCGGGCAGCGGCACGCCGCCGGTCTTGTCGTGGGCGTGCAGATGCGCGAAGCCGTACCAGCCGCAGGACTCCAGTTCCGTACCCCCCGTCCCGGTCCCCGGCCGCACCGCGGCCTCCGCGGCCAACGTGACCAGGTAGTCGCGCACTTCCGGCTGGGCGATGCACGGCGCCCACGGGTAGCGGTCGCCGTAGGCGTTGCGCACGCTCACCCGGGGATGCTCGTCCCCGATGCGGGAGTTGTGGGCCAGGACGACCCAGGAGTGGACGGCGAGTCCGGCCGCCCGCAGGGCCGCGGCGGCCTCGCCGTACGCGTCGGCGGCACCGGCCCAGTCCTGGGTGTACGGTCGCAGGGCGCGCCCCGCCCAGCGCCGGTCGTCGGGCGGGTAGAGCACGGCCGCGTGGCGCGCGGTGACCACCCGGTGCGCGGGATGGTGCGGGGTGAGCGCCCGGGTGGAGTGGTAGGCGGAGGCGAGGGTGACCTGCCGGACGCCGAGACCGGCGATACGGTCCGCCGCGCCCGGGTCGCCGATGACATCCCACGGGTAGACGAAGGTGGAGGCTCTCAACGCGGCTCCTGGGGGTGGGGGTTGACGCGGGCCACCGTACGTCAGTCCTCGCCGAGCAGGGCGAGTCCGCGGTCGACGAGTTCGGCGAGTTCCTTGATGTGCCCGGCCGAGGGCTCGGACAGCGGCGGGCGTACCTCGCCGACGTCCAGTCCGCGCAGCCGGACGCCGGCCTTGACCAGGGAGACCGCGTAGCCGCGGCCCTGCCGGCGCAGTTCGACCAGGGGCCGGTAGAAGCCGTCGAGGAGGGTGTTGACGGTGGTGTCGTCGCCGGTGGTGAGGGCGCGGTGGAAGGCGAGGGCGATCTCGGGCGCGAAGCAGAAGACGGCGGAGGAGTAGAGCGTGACGCCGATGCCGCGGTAGGCGAGGCCGGTGAGTTCGGCGGTGGGGAGGCCGTTGAAGTAGCGGAAGTCGCGGTCGGGCACGGAGCTGCGGACGGCGCTGATGATGCGCTGCATCAGGTCGAGGTCGCCGACGCCGTCCTTGAGGCCGATGATGCGGGGGATGCGGGCGAGTTCGGCGACGGTTTCGGGGGTGAACACGGCGTTGTCGCGCTGGTAGACGATGACGTCGAGCGAGGTGCCATCGGCGAGGGCCGCGTAGTGCCGCAGCAGTCCGGCCTGGTCGGCGACGACGAGGTAGGGCGGCATCGCGAGCAGCCCGTCGGCGCCCGCCTCTTCGGCGAGGTGCGCGAACTGCAGGGCCAGGGCGGTGCCGTAGCCCGCGCCCGCGACGACCGGGACCCGGCCCGCGGACTCCTCGACCGCCGCGGCGACGCAGGCGCGGAACTCCTCGGGTGTCAGCGCGTGGAACTCCCCGGTGCCGCAGCAGGCGAAGACCGCTCCGGCCCCCGCCTCGATCCCGCGGCGGACGTGCGCGCGGAAGACGTCCAGGTCGACGGCGCCGTCCGGGCCGAAGGGCGTCACGGGGAAGAACAGCAGGCCGTCGAGGCGCGCGGAGAGTGAGGCGGCATCGGTCATCGGGTTCTCCCTGAAGACTGGCGGCTGTGCGCTCATCTGATCGATGTCCATATTCATGAACGCAATCACGCTAAAGCAGCACAGGAGGAAGGGTCAAGGAAGACAGCCGCAGGTGGGGGAGTCTTGACGCTTGGGCAGGCACTCCCTAGCGTGTCCACACATATGAATCATGTCCATGAACATGGACATACGATCGAGGAGACCCGCGCATGCCCGCTCCCCGCACCGTCCTGCTCACCGGCGCCGCAGGCGGCCTGGGCACCCTGATGCGCGAGCTGCTGCCGGCGTACGGCTACGAGCTGCGCCTCCTCGACATGCTGCCGGTCGAGGGCGCCCCGGACGCGATCACCGCCGATCTGGCGGACCGCGCCGCCCTGCGCGAGGCCGTGCGCGGGGTCGACGCGATCATCCACCTCGCGGGCATCTCCCTGGAAGCCCCCTTCGAGAAGATCCTGCGCGCCAACATCGAGGGCACCTACCACCTCTACGAGGCCGCCCGCGAGGAGGGCGTGCCGCGGATCGTCTTCGCCTCCAGCAACCACGCGGTGGGCTTCACCCCGCGCCCGGTCGGGGACGACCCGCTCATCCCGATCGACACCCCGCGCCGCCCCGACACCTTCTACGGCCTGTCCAAGTGCTTCGGCGAGGACCTCGCCCAGCTCTACTGGGACCTGCACGGCCTGGAGACCGTCTCGATCCGCATCGGCTCCTGTTTCCGCGAGCCGACGTCGGTGCGCATGCTCTCGGTCTGGATGAGCCCCGAGGACTGCGCGCGGCTGCTCCACGCGGCGCTCACCGCCGAGGAGGTGCGGCACACCGTGGTCTACGGCAGCTCCGCCAACACCCGGCTGTGGTGGGACCTGTCCTCCGCGCGGGCGCTGGGCTACGAGCCGCAGGACGACTCCGAGCCCTTCGCGGCCGAGCTCGTCGCCGAGCAGGGCGAGCTCGACCCCGGCAACCCGGACCACGCCCACCTCGGCGGCCACTTCACCACGCACCCGCCCATCTGGCCCCACTGACCGGCGGCGGCCGTCAGCGGCCGCGTTCGGCGCCGCCGTTGACCTGGTGGATCTGGGCGGTGATGTGGGCGGCGCCCGGAGAGGCGAGCCAGTGGGCGAGCGAGGCGACGTCCTCGGGCACACCGACCCGGCCGTTCAGGGTCTGCCCGACGAGGACCGCGCGCCGCTCCTGCGTCATGCGCCCGCCGAAGAACTCGGTGTCGTCGATGAAACCGGGCGCGATGACGTTGACCGTGATGCCGCGCCCGCCCAGGTCCGCCGCCAGGTCGTAGGCGTACGGGTGCAGGGCCGCCTTGGCGGCGCCGTACGAACCGGAGCCGCCGCCCCGGACGGCCGCGATGGAGCTGAGCAGCAGCACCCGTCCGCCGTCGGCCAGCAGATCGCGCACGGCCTCGGTGAGCAGCACGGCGGTCAGGACGTTCGACCGGAAGTTGCCCGTCCACACCTCCGCGAGCGACAGGTCGCCGCCGCCGAGCGCGACGTTGCCGCCCGCGTTGTTGACGAGTACGTCCACCCGCCCGAAGCGCTCTGCGAGCAGATCGCGGACCCCGGCCGCCTCCGCCTCGTCCGTCAGGTCCGCCGGGACGGCCAGGGCCGCGCCCGCGCCCAGCCGGGC
This sequence comes from Streptomyces sp. NPDC001070, assembly GCF_053598835.1. Taxonomy (NCBI): domain Bacteria; kingdom Bacillati; phylum Actinomycetota; class Actinomycetes; order Kitasatosporales; family Streptomycetaceae; genus Streptomyces; species Streptomyces sp. NPDC001070. The sequence continues at coordinate 42,301 of NZ_JBSFLB010000027.1, read as the reverse complement.
CACGGCCTCGTCCAGGACGTCCTTGCGCCGCCCGATCAGCACGACCCGGTCCCCGTCGCGGACGAAGGCCTCCGCCACGGCCAGGCCGATCCCCGTACCGCCGCCGCTGATGACCACGATGCGTGACACGTCAAAACCCCGTTCAGTAATGGAACCGTAAACCCGGAACGATCGTTAAGCGGGACATGACCGCAATGACACCCGGCTCGAACATCCCGCTCTCCGCGGCGCGCGTGGCAGTGGAGGTATCCGCGCCCGTGCGGCTGGATGTGTCGGGCCTGCTGATCGCCGCCAACGGCAAGGTGCGCTCCGACGACGACTTCGTCTTCTACAACCAGCCCACGGGACCGGGTGTGACGTACCGGTCCGGCGGTGGCACCGCCCCCGATGCGATCACGGTGGACACCGTAGCCGTCCCGGCGGACATCGAGAAGATCGTCGTGACGGCGAGTCCCGACGCCCCGGGGGCGACCTTCGCCGGCACGGAGCCGACGGCGACGGTCCGGGACGCCGACAGCGGCAGCGTCATCGCGACCTTCACCCCGCCCGCCCTGAGCACGGAGACCGCCCTCGTCGTCGTCGAGATCTACCGCCGCGCCGGCGTCTGGAAGGCCCGTGCGGTCGGCCAGGGGTACGCCAACGGGCTGGCGGGCATCGCCACCGACTTCGGTGTGTCCGTCGACGAGCCCGCGGCCGCCGTCCCGCAGGCACCGCCCCAGGCGCCGCCCATGGCGCCCCCGCCGCCCGCTCCGCCGGTCGCCGTGGCGCCCTCGCCGCCCGCTCCCCCGGCCCCGCCCGCGCCGCCCGCACCCCCGGCCGGCACCGGCAAGATCAACCTGGACAAGGGCCGGGTGAACCTCCAGAAGAACCAGACGGTCTCCCTGGTCAAGGGCGGCAAGCCGCTGCTGGCCTCGGTCCGCATGGGCCTCGGCTGGGAGCCCGCGTACCGCGGCAAGGACATCGACCTGGACGCCTCGGTCATCGCGTACGGACCGCAGCGCAATCACATCGAGTCCTGCTACTTCGGCCGGCTCACGATCCTGAACGGCGCGATCCAGCACTCCGGTGACAACCTCACCGGTGAGGGCGCGGGCGACGACGAGGCCATCACCGTCCACCTCGGCGGCCTGCCGCCCGAGGTCACCGGCCTGGTCTTCACGGTGAACTCCTTCTCCGGCCAGAAGTTCAACCAGGTGGCCAAGGCCTACTGCCGGCTGCTCGACGGCATGACGGGAGAGGAGCTGGTCCGCTTCGACCTCACCGGCGCCGAACCGCGCACGGGCGTGATGATGGCGAAGCTGATCCGCCAGTTCTCCGGCGAGTGGGAGATGACGGCGATGGGCGAGTTCGTCGACTCCCGCACCGTCAAGGGCATGGTCAAGCCCGCCGCGCAGGCGCTCTGAACGCACGGGCGTCCGGTGTTCCGTGCGGGGCACGGAACGCCGGACGCCCCTCGGGCGGTCGGGCCTCAGCAGGCGCCGCCGTGGCCCTGACGGCGCCAGGGGCCGGTGATGGCCAGCATGATGCCCGGCTCCTGGATGTTGGCGAAGAGCGTCCTGCCGTCGGGCGAGAAGGTCACACCGGTGAACTCGCTGTACTCCGGCTCCTCCTCGGTGCCGATGTTCAGCTCGTTGCGGGCGATCGGGTAGGTGCGGCCGTCGCCGAGCGCGCCGAACAGGTGCTGGACGCCGGCGCCGTCCTCGGCGATGACCAGACCGCCGTAGGGGGAGACGGTGATGTTGTCCGGGCCGTCGAAGGCGCCGTCGACAGACGGGTCGGCGTTGACGCCCAGCAGGACCTTGAGGGTCAGGGTGCGGCGCTTGGGGTCGTAGAACCACACGGCGCCGTCGTGCGCGGTGCCCGGGCTCTCCTCGCGGGCGTAGGAGGAGACGACGTACACGCCGCCGTCACCCCACCACATGCCCTCCAGCTTGCGGGCGCGGGTGACCTCGCCGGCCGCGAACTGCTTGCGGACGGAGGTCGTCCTGGCGTCGCGGTCCGGGACGTCCACCCAGTCCACGCCGTAGACCGTGCCGATCTTCGTGGCGCGGGACAGGTCGTCGACGAACTTGCCGCCGGAGTCGAAGCACTTGAAGGCCTGCAGCACGCCCGCGTTCTCGGGGAGGTCGCGCAGCTTGCCGCGGCCGTGGTGGAAGCCGGCCGGCGGGGTCCAGCGGAAGAACAGGCCGTTGGGGTTGGAGGCGTCCTCGGTCAGGAAGAGGTTGCCGCGCTTGGGGTCGACGACGACGGCCTCGTGCGCGTAGCGGCCCAGGGCCTTGATCGGCTTGGGGTCGCGGTTGGCCTTGCGGTCGTAGGGGTCGACCTCGAAGACGTAGCCGTGGTCCTTCAGGAAGCCGTTCTTGCCGGCCTTGTCCTCGGTCTCCTCGCAGGTCAGCCAGGTGCCCCAGGGGGTGCGGCCGCCCGCGCAGTTGGTGGCGGTACCGGCGACGCCGACCCACTCCGCGACGTGCCCGCCGTGCTTGGCGACCTCGACGATGGTCACGCCGCCGGCCGCGCCGGAGTCGTAGACCAGGCCCTCGGTCAGCGGCACCGGGTGCGGCCAGTCGGCGCGGGCGCCGGCCAGCTCGTGGTTGTTGGCGAGCAGCGTGGCACCGCGCAGCCCCTCGAAGGTGGCGGTGCCGTCGTGGTTGGAGGGCGTGGACTCGCCGGACTCCAGCGTGGTGACGCCGGTCCTGGTGATGACGCGGTACGAGAAGCCCTCGGGCAGGGCGAGGATGCCCTCGGGGTCCGGGATCAGCTCACCGTAGCCGAGCTGGCCGTGGTGCCGGGACGCGCCGGCCGCCTCGGCGGTGGCCGGGGCCTCGGCGGCGAGGGCGCCCGGTGCGGTCGCGAGGACGTCGACGGTTCCGGCCAGCGCGACGCCGGCACCGGTGACGGCCGTGCGCTTGGCGAAGTCTCTGCGGGTGAGCGACATCGTTCTCTCCTGGGGCCACAAGGGCACTGCTCTGCCGCAGTCACGCTGCCGCCCGACGGCGAACAAGAGTTGAACTGAGCGCGTCGTTCCGCCGCCGATTCCCCGAGACATTCGGGCCCCGCCCGCGGGCCGCCGGCGGTCAGGGCGCCGCGGGTCCCGCCGAGCGGGCCTTGAACGCGGCCTTGCGCGCCTCCTTGGCCAGCCGCTTGTCGGGGTGGAGGCGACCCATCGCCTCCAGGACGTCGGCGGTGGCCGGGTGGTCCACCCGCCAGGCGGCGGCGAAGAATCCGTCGTGCCGGGCGACGAGGTCGGTGACCAGCTCGCGCAGCAACTCCGGGTCGTCGTCGGCGTCGAGCTGGGCGGCGATCGTGTCGACGGTGAGCCAGAAGATCATGTCCTCGTCGGGCGCGGGGACGTCCGGGGCCTGGCGCTCGGTCAGCCACACACGGGCCAGGCCGCCGAGCTGGCGGTCGGCCAGCACCTCGCGCAGGGCCGGCTCGGCCTCGTCACCGAGCAGGCTCAGGGTCTGCTGGGCGACCAGCCGCCGGCCGGGCGCGTTGCGGTCCTCGCCGCGCGCCGCATCCAGCAGTTCGCGGGCCGCCTCGTACGGCTTGCGGTTGCCGAGCCACGCGTCGGCCTCGCGGCGGGCGATCTGGTCCGGGTACTCGAACAGCGCCTCCAGGAGGACGGCGGCGGGCTGCCCGGCCAGGTCACCGGCGGCCGGGGCGTGCATGCCGGCGTCGATCATCCGGGACCGCACGCCGTAGACGCCCAGCGGGGTCAGCCGCACCAGTCCGTAGCGGGACACCTCCTCGGGCCCGATCTCCTGCGGGAGGGCCGCGGCGCTCTCGACGGGCCCGGCGTCCTCGGACTCCGCCTCCTCGATCAGCGCCTCGTCGAGCGGCTGGTACTCCAGCAGTCCGGTCGTCGTGAGCAGCCGGAAGTGGTCGTCGAGGCGCATCATCACCTCGGTGACGTCCTCCAGCAGGGCGTCGCTCGGCTCCTCCACGTCCTCGGGGACGACGAGGGAGGCCGCGAGCACCGGCAGCGGCACGGCGTCCTTGGCGTCGCCGGTGCCGGAGTCCTCCATGGCGGTGAAGAGATAGAGGTTGGCGAGGGCGCCGTCGAGGAACTCGGCCTCCTCCTCCGGGTCCCAGTCCAGGGTGCTCAGATCGACCTCGCCGTCCGGGCCCAGCTCCTCCATCAGGCCGTCGAGGTCGGGGGTCGCGGCCTCGGCGAGGGCCGTGTCCACCGCGGCGAGCCACAGCTCCAGTACGTCGCGCGGCTCGCCCTGCTCCAGCCGCCGCAGGGCCTCACCGGGCACGGCGCGTCCCGCGGGCTCGTCCAGGGCCACGCTCCCGGCGCCGGGCTCCTCGTCCGCGTCCGCCTCGTCCTCGCCGGGCTCCTCGATGTCGAGGTCGACCAGGCCCGCGTCCACGGCGACACCCCACGCCTGCGCCGTCTCGGCCGCGCCGTCCGGCTGCCCTTCCAGGTCCAGCTCGCGGACCGCGCGCGTGGCGTCCTCCGCGGTCAGCTCTCCCATCGCGTCCACGGTCACGTGCGGCGCGGACCAGCGGGCCAGTCGTACCGCGCGGTCGAGGAGCGGTACGGCGAGTGCGAGCCGCGCCAGCTCCTCCTCGGGCAGCAGCCTCACCGGCGGCAGGTCGAGGCGGTCAGCGGCCATGGCGGGGTCTCCTATACAGCTGTATGCGGGGGGCGCGTGAACGCGCAGCACCAGCCTAGACGCGTCCGCGCCCGACGGGCGCGCTTCGGCCTACCGTCACCCGCCGTTACCGCAACTGACCCGCGCCGTGTCGGCATTGACGGTGGCGCACCGGTTTCCGTGGTGCGAACAGCGGTCGCACCCGTCAGCGGCGTCACTCCCGTCCCACTACCGGGACCGGCACCCGGAGTGCGCGCTCCCCGGGGCACGCGCCCCAGGGACGCACCGGTGCTCGACGGAGCGCGCGACAGCCTCCCGCGCGCTCCCGTAAGGGCGCAGCCGGGGCTCGCGGGGCGCGATCCCCCTCATGCCGACCCGCGGAACGGGGCCGGCAGAAGGAGCGCCCGGGCCCCTCCGCGGACACGGCGTCCCGCGGCCGGGCCGACGAACGGCGCGGCGCGGTCCCCCGGTCCGCGGATCACCGGGGCAGGACCGGATCCTCGCGGCGACCACGGACCCATGTCAGCGCCGGCTGCCGCTCACGGGCCCACCGCCTCGGCCACGGCGCCGAGTCCGTCCACGCGGTCACCGCCGTCGCCGTCCGCTTCAGGCGGCGGAGAGGAAGTCCTCCAGGGCCTCCAGCCAGGCGCGGGGCTGGTCGATGTGGGCCATGTGCCCCGCTTCCTCGATGACCGCCGCCCGCGCGGCCGGGATCAGCCGCAGGGTCGGCTCGACGAGGCCGACCGGGAAGGTCATGTCCTGCCGTCCGTGCAGGAGGAGCACCGGGATCCCGAGCGCCGCGAGCCGCTCGGGGTCGTCGGGGCGACGGGGACTCGGCAACGTACCGGCCTCCCAGGGGCGCAGCCATTCCGCGGTGAAGCGGACGCCGCGGAGGATGTCGAGGTAGCCGGGGAGGGCGTCTCCGCGCCACACGTTGGCCGGGGCGGAGGCCAGTGCCGCGGCGCGGGTGAGTGCCGCTCCTGACAGCGAGGGGTCGGACCACACGGTGGCCTCCGCCGCCATCCGTTCCTCGCGCTCCCGCCAGCCGTCGAAGGCGTCCGGCGGCACCGGAAGGACGCTGCTGGACGCGACCACCAGACGCCGTACGCGCCCGGGCGCGGTCAGGGCGAGGCGCTGCGCGATCAGCCCTCCGTACGAGAAGCCGAGGACGTCCGTCCGCTCGATCCCCAGCACGTCCAGCAGCCGGACGAGGTCGGCCGTGGCGGCGTCCGGGGTGTACTGGCCGTCGGCCAGCCCGCGGGTGGAGCGGCCGCAGCCGCGCAGGTCGGGCAGGACGACGCGGCGGTGCCCGGCGAGGCGTGCGAGGGGCTGGCGCAGATAGGTGTGGTCCCAGTCGGGGCCACCGTGGATCACCAGCAGCGGCTGCCCGGACGTGCGGGCGGTCCGGGCGACGAACAACTCCACCGCAGGATCGTCCGAGACAGGGACCAGGCTCTCGAGAAACACGGGGGCCAGTATGACGATCCGACAGCGTCCCTAGGATGGCCCGGTGACGACGGACACCGCGACGCCGGATCGCACCGACAACGACCCGGCCGACGCCCGTGGGGCGGCCGGCCGCACCGACTGGACGCTGCGACTGCGCCGGTTCGGCTACGGCGGACGCCCCCGTACCGACACCCGCGAGCGGCTGGTCCCGCCCTTCCCCGAGCCGGGCACCCGGACATGGCGCGCCCTGGGCCTGGGACCGGCCCGGGCACAACGCGCCGCCCGGGCCATGGGCTGGCTGGGGCCCGTCCTGGTCGCCGTCCTCGCCGGGGTCCTGCGCTTCGTGCACCTCGGCAGTCCGCGCGCCGTCGTCTTCGACGAGACGTTCTACGCCAAGGACGCCTGGTCCATGCTGCGCCTCGGCTACGAGGGCACCTGGCCGGACCGCAAGATCGCCGACCCGCAGATCCTGGCGCACCCTCAGGTGATCCCCCTCTCCGGCACCGGCGACTTCGTGGCGCACCCTCCGCTGGGCAAGTGGGTCATCGCCCTCGGCGAGTGGACGTTCGGCCTGAACCCGGTCGGCTGGCGCTTCATGACCGCCGTGCTGGGCACGCTGTCGGTGCTGATGCTGTGCCGCATCGGCCGCCGGCTGTTCCGTTCCACGGCGCTGGGCTGCCTGGCCGGGGGGCTGATGGCGGTGGACGGGCTGCACTTCGTGATGAGCCGCGTCGCCCTGCTCGACCTGATCGTCATGTTCTTCGTACTGGCGGCCTTCGGCTGCCTGCTGATCGACCGCGACCACGCGCGGGCCCGGCTGGCGGTGGCCCTCCCGGTGGACGGCGACGGCTTCGCCGGGCCCGACCGCCGTACCGGCGACCGCGCGGGAACCGGCCCACGACCCTGGCGGCTCGCGGCCGGCGCGCTCCTCGGCCTCGCCTCCGCCGTCAAGTGGAACGGCCTGTACTTCCTGGTCTTCTTCCTGGTGATGACCCTGCTCTGGGACGTCGGCGCCCGCCGCCTCGCCGGGGCACGCCATCCGTACCGGTCGGTGCTGCGCCGGGATCTCGGCTGGTCGTTCCTGTCCCTCGTCCCGGTCGCGCTGCTGACGTACCTGGTGACCTGGACCGGCTGGTTCCTCTCCGACAACGGCTACGGCCGGCACTGGGCGGACGGCCGCGGCGGCACCTGGTCGTGGATCCCGGCACCGCTGCGCAGCCTGTGGCACTACGAGTACGGGGTCTACCAGTTCAACGTGGGCCTGCACTCCCCGCACCCGTACCAGTCCAACCCCTGGAGCTGGCTGGTCCTGGGGCGTCCGGTGTCCTACTACTACGAGTCCCCCAAGCTCGGGAAGGACGGCTGCCGCGCCGCAGCCGGCTGCTCGCGGGAGATCCTCGGCCTGGGCACGCCCCTGCTGTGGTGGGCGGCCTGCTTCGCCCTCGCCTACCTGCTCTACCGCTGGGCCCTGCGCCGCGACTGGCGCGCCGGCGCCGTCCTGTGCGCGGTCGCCGCGGGCTACCTGCCGTGGTTCAACTACCAGGACCGCACGATCTTCTCCTTCTACGCGGTCGTCTTCCTCCCGTACTTGTGCCTGGCCGTCGCCATGGCCCTGGGCGCGCTCCTCGGCCCACCCGGTGCGACCGAACGCCGCCGCGTCTACGGGACGGTGGGCGCGGGGGTCCTCGTCCTGCTGATCGTCTGGAACTTCATCTACTTCTTCCCGGTCTACACCGGGCAGACGATCCCCTACGCCGACTGGCACGCCAGGATGTGGCTCGACACCTGGGTCTGACCCGCGGCGATCGCCTCGGTACCACTCCTGGGCAGTTCGTCATCAAGGGGCATCGTCTGTCGTCATCTGTAGACCGTCGTCACCCTCGCACGGCCCACGGACGGCCCAGAGCTCCGTATGAGGGCTCAGCTCCCGGCTGCCGCCAGTCGCGGGAGTCGTCTGTCCCACGGGCGCATGACAACGCACGTGCCCGTTCCCAGGCGCTGGTGGTTGTGTCCCACCAGGGGGCGGCACCTGCCCCGAGAGTTCCCGCTGGGTGTAAGTCACAACGGAGCCGGCGCTTGGAAGGAACCCGCCCGTTCGCCCGCAGTAGGCGGCTGGCCTGCACAGTCGTGTTGTCCGACGGAGCCTTGCTTGCCGACCCCGACATGCATTCGACAAGCTGCCTCGGGCCTGGAATGGCCCTCAGTGGGTCTACCAAGTGCTCGCTTCGGATGGCGAGTCGGCGGTGACCCGCCTCCTGTCGTGCTCTGTCGGCCCGTTACGATCGCGGCCCACCCGCAGACGAGGAGGTGCCGTGAACGGGGAGCACTCTGTCCAACGGGGCGAGGTCGCGCCCGGGCCATACGCGCGCGCAGCCCGTGGCTGCACAGCCGCCCTCGTCTTCGCCTGTGCCGTGCTTGTGGTGTTGATCAGCTTCGCGGGGACCATCGAGACGGAGTCGTTTCCCGGGCTGCGGGAGAACGAGGGGCCGCTGATCGTTTACATGCTGGGGTTCGCAGCCTTGGTGGCCGTCGGCGGACTGGCGCTCTCCGGATGGCGGTCCTACGCGGGATGGGCCGCTGTCGCCTGCCTCGGTGCTCTCATGGCGCTGCGGATGTGGACGCTCGCGCCCGCGCTTCACTGCTGGGCGTACGACAGCGTGGGGCGCAATGACGATGGTTAGTACGACTGCGTGAACCGGGGTGACATGCTTCCCTGAGGCCTCGGAAACGCCCGAGGGACTGTCGCACTGGTCAGCTGTGGACTCCAGGTTTCACTGCCGGAAGCCCAGGCTTCCGGGCCGGTTTACCTGGGCCTTTGCCATGCGTCGGGGCTGATGGGCGTGGACGGTCGCTGCGGAGTCCCTGCTCGACCGTTGGTGCGGCCTGCCCCGTTGTCCTGCAGTTGACCGTGACTGACTGTCCGTTCTGGCACGGATCCGGCACGCGTACGCACGGAACCGGTTTCTCCAGAGCCGCGTCCAACGGCCGGGAAGGGGGTACGGCGTGACAGGTCAGAGCAGCGCCCGGCGTCGCTGTGCGGCGGCTGTTTCGGTCCGCCCGTGGCTCGCCGCGGTAGCGGCTACGTTCTTGCTGGTCGCCGGTTGCGGCATATTGGGCGATCCGGTCAAGGAACGTTGGGCGTCCAGAACTGAGTTTTCAAGCTGTGGCGAGGTGAGCTTGCATCAGGGTGAAGAAATAGAGAAGAAGGCGGTGCGGGAGATCGCCTGCCTCCGGCGAGCCCTCACGAGCGGCGAGAGCGCAGAACTGAAGGTGACTCATCCCACCGTCGAGGGTGATCCGATTCGCGAGTACTACCGCTTGACGCCGCAAGGCAGGCTTGAGGTGTACACCGACAGTACGGACGACCGCTACTCGGACCGGAAGTGGTCGTTCACCGAGTGCTACACGCCGGAATGGTTGGCTGAGATTTCCTGCGATCAGTGACCAGGCCACCTGCTGGTCGCCGTCCCGGCTGCGCAGGTGAGCGAACCGCCGACCGGATGAATCCCGTTTGTCGTGCGTGTAGATGAGGAGTCGGCCGCGCCACCGAGCGGCGAGCAGGATCAACAGTCTCGAAAACCGTCGCGGCAGCGGTGTCACCGTGGGTTCACACCCATGCTCTCCGCAATGGCCCGCAAAGGCGAAGGCCAGAGGGGGTGCCCCAGACAGGGAGGCACCCCCTCTGACGTGTCTGCGGGGCACCGTGCCGCCTTCGGGCGGTCCCGCGCCCGCCCCGCGGACGAGGGGGTGTGTCCGGCGCCCGACCGGGTGACCCGGCCGCCATCACTGCGGAATACGCACCTTTTGCCGCCCTATGCTGACGTCACGGTGTGCCGCTCATGCTGTGGTCAGGTCGGGACCTGTGGAGGTGCACGCGGTGGAGCGCTGGCGGGCTCTGGTCATCCTCGGCATGGCTCAGTTCCTGATGGTGCTGGACACCTCGGTGATGAACGTGTCGATCAGCCAACTGGTCGAGGACTTCGACACCGAGGTCACGGCCATCCAGGCCGTCATCACGCTCTACACCCTGGTCATGGCCGCCTTCACGATCACCGGCGGGAAGCTCGGCGACATGTTCGGGCGCCGCCGTGCCTTCGCCCTCGGGCTCGTGGTGTACGGCACGGGATCCGCGCTCACCGCGCTGGCCCCGGCGCTGTGGGTGCTCACGCTCGGGTGGTCGGTGATCGAGGGCCTGGGCGCCGCCCTGGTCCTCCCGGCGCTGGCGGCCCTGGCGGCGGGGGCGTACACCGGCCGGGACCGGGCCGTGGCCTACGGGGTCATCGGCGGCCTGGCCGGAGCGGGCATCGCCGTCGGCCCTCTGCTCGGTGGATGGGTCACCACGTATCTGACATGGCGGCTGGTCTTCGCCGGCGAGGTGGTCGTCGTGGCAGCCATCCTGTGCTTCGTCCGGCTGATCGAGGATCACCCTCCCGCGGGGCCCAGGCCCCGGCTCGACACAGGCGGTACGGTCCTGTCCGCCCTCGGCCTGGCGCTGGTGGTCCTGGGCGTCCTGCAGAGCAGCTCATGGGGCTGGCTGCAGCCCCGCAACTCCCCGTTCACGGTCTTCGGGTTCTCCCCCACCCTCTTCGTCATCGCGGCGGGGGCCGTCGCGCTGGGCCTGTTCCGGGTCCGGGAGCGGCGCCAGGAGGACCGGGGGCGTGAACCGCTGGTCCGGTTCTCGCTGTTCGGCATCCCACCCCTGCGGTCGGGCCTGGCCATGCTGCTCAACCAGAACCTCATCCTGCTCGGCCTGTTCTTCGCCATCCCCCTGTACCTTCAGGTCGTCCAGGGCTTCGACGCCTTCCAGACCGGCCTGCGTCTGCTGCCGGTCTCGATCACCATGCTGGTGTCCTCCATGAGCGGTCCGTTCCTCGGCCGGATCGCCGGACCCCGCACGGTGGTACGGCTCGGCCTGCTGGTGCTGCTCGTCGCGATCCTGTGGCTGCTCGCCACCATCAAGCCCCGCATCGACGACCTGTCCTTCGCCCTGGCGATGGCCCTTCTGGGGCTCGGCATGGGCCTGCTCGCCTCCCAGCTCGGCAACGTCGTCCAGTCGTCCGTCGGGGAATCCGAACGCAGCGAGGCCGGCGGCCTCCAGTACACCGCCCAGAACCTGGGGTCCTCCCTCGGCACCGCCCTCATCGGCGCCATCCTCATCGGCGCCCTGGTGAACGCGTTCACCACCCGGATCGCCGACAATCCACTGATCTCCGACGCCGTGCGGCAGCAGACGGGCATCGCCATCGAGGCGGGCGTCAGCTTCGTCAGCACCGATCAGGTACGCGCCGCCGCCGAGAGCGCCGGAGTGCCGCAGTCCGAGGTCGACGCGATCACCGACTCCTACGCCGACGCTCAGCTCGCGGGCCTGAAGGCCGCCGTCCTCGCGGCCGCCGCCATCACGCTCGCCGGCTTCGCGTCCACTCGTCACCTGCCCACCGGCCGGCTCGCGGGCACCGCGACCCCGGACGGACCTCCGGCTGATCCGGGCCTTCACTGACGCGCTTCGAGCCGGCGAACCGCGGGCCGGGCCGGGCCGGGCCGGAGGATGACCTCGCCGGGAACGGTCAGCCCAGGATCTTCGCCTTGGCGCGCTGGAACTCCTCGTCGGTGAGATCACCCCTGGCCTTGATCTCCGACAGCTTCGCCAGTTCATCGGCCTGGCTCGCCCTCTGGGTGCCGGCCGTCTCGCGGACGTAGCTCTCGAAAGCCTGCTGCCGGGCCTGGACCTGCTGCGCTTCGCGCATGCCCATGCCCTTGCCGCGCGCCAGCAGGTACACGAAGACACCGATGAAGGGGAGGACGAGCACGAAGATGCACCATCCCGCCTTGCCCCAGCCGTTCAGGTCGTCGTCGCGGAAGATGTCCATGAGGACGCGGACCAGCAGGAAGATCCAGATGATCCACAGGAAGATCCACATCATGGTCCAGAAGGCGCCCAGAACCGGATAGTCGTAGGCCAGATACATGTGACCGCTCATCGCTGCTCCTCTTGACGCCCCCTCCCCGACCGGCTCGTCCGCGGTCACACGGCGCGCCCGGCGCCTTCGCCGCGCGGACCGCGTGACCGCCCCGCCCCTGTGGCAGGCCCCGGGCTCGGCGCCCAAGGCCTGCGTCACCGCCTGCCGCCTTCGGCCGCGGCCGGACTCACGTTTCCGTCTCGTCCATCTCGCCCGCCAGCTCGGCGAAACCGAGCGCGCGCAGAACGCTGCCCGCCGCGTCGACGACCCGTGCGCTTCCGACGATCGGCGCGATCGCCACGCAGACGGCCTTGGCGTCCTCGATCGTCAGTCCGGCTTCCTTCGCCACACTGAGGTTGGCCAGGTACGAGGCGGGTGCGGCGTCCATCGCTATGAGCGCGGCCAGCCGCACGAGGTGGTACGTGCGTTCGTCGAGACCGGAGTTCGGCAGGGTTTCGATGGTCATACGGGCGATCTGCTCGAAGACCGGGAACTCGCCGTGAGCTATGGCACCTAGGGTGCGCTCGGGGGCTTCTGCTGTCATGATCGGCGACCCTTCTCACTGAGTGTGTTCTGGGACTCGCATGCACCAGTCGGTGGAGCTGTGCGCCATGAGGCCGGGTACCCGATACGCCCAATGTGGTAATTCCTCCATAATTAGCCCATAAACACCTCGCGGCGTACTTTGATCGAACCCCTGCCGCGCGGAGTCCTGTCCGCCTTCAGGGGTGCGCGGGCAGCCCCCGGGAGTCACGTTCAGTCACCGACGCACTGCGAGCCGACCGCCCCGCGTCCGGGGTCGCGCCCGCGCGCGCCCCGGCGGCCCGGCGCTCCCCCGCTCCGTCGCGCCGCCCCTCCCCCGCTAGGCTCCGGGCATGACCGCTGCCGTGCACATCCCGGAGTACGCGGAGGAGTGCGAACTCGTCGCAGGCGAGGACCTCGCGCGGGACCCCGCCTTCTGGCTCGCGCACCTGCTGCTGACGATGGGCGACCCGGGCGAGGAGGCCGCGCGGTACGGCGTGGACGAGTCCGCCTACGAGGAGATGGTGGACCGCCTCAGCGACCCCGAGCAGCCCTGGCCGGTGCTGAGGATCCCCTTCGACGGCGGGCACACGGCGTACGTCGCCTACGCCAACTTCGAGGACGCGGCCAATGTCGACTTCTTCGTCCGTCACCCCTCCTGGGGGCGGCTCGGCTTCCTCGGGCAGTGCGGCGTCGACGAGGCAGGTCCCGGGCTGTCCTGGGCCGAGCTCACCACTCTCGCCGAGAGCAGGCAGGACGACGCCGAGGGACTGACCGACCCGGCGCAGCGTCTGCTGCTCCTGCTGCCCATGCTCGGCGACGCCGGCATGCCGGCCGAGGCATGCGGCGTCGTGGCGGAGGCCCTGTCGCGCTGCGGTCTGTCCCCCGATGCAGCGGGCGCGTTGGCCGCGTCCCTGCTGGGCGGGCACGACCCGTCCGAGGAAGCCCGGTGGTCCGTCGGCGACGACAGTCCGGTCCCCGTGTGCTCGTCCCCGTACAGCCCCCGCAGGATCCCGCTCGCCCTCGGCATCACCCCCGGCCAGGCCCGGCTCCTGGCCGACGCCCTCAGCCCCTGAACTGCCGCGGCGCCGGTCGGGAAGAGCCCTCCGCGGGGGCCGTGCCGGGCGTCGCCGTCGCCGCTACAACAGGCCCAGGTCGCCCAGTTCCTTGTGCAGGTCGGCACGCGGATTGTCCGCCGGCACCGGGAGGTTGCCGCGAGCGGCCGGTCCGGAGCCGCCCCCGGAGCGGGAGGCTGCGCCGCCCTTGGGCCGCCGGTCCCGGAAGAGCCAGGCCCCGACCAGGCCGCCGATCAGCCCTCCGAGGTGCCCCAGCCAGCTCACCCCCGGCGTCCCGGGCACGGCCACGGTGAGCATGTAGGCGAAGGAGGCCGCCATCACGATGCCGATCAGCGTGTCGATCAGGTGCCGGTCGAAGAGCCCGCGCACCACGACGTAGCCGAAGTACCCGAAGATCAGGCCGCTCGCGCCGACCGTCTCCACGCTGCCCCGCTCGAGGAACCACACCGCGAGCCCGCTGCTCACCGCGACGAGCAGGCTCAGTGCGAGGAAACGGCCCACCCCTCGATAGGCGGCGAGGAACCCGAAGACGAACAGCGGCCCCGAGTTGCTCTCGATGTGCTCCCAACTCCAGTGCAGGAAGGGCGCGGTGAGGACGTCGGGCAGGGTCCCGACGTCGCCGGACACCAGGCCGTAGTCCCGCGAGAGCGCGTAGTGGCCCGCGTAGTTGGCCAGTTGCAGCACCCAGACGACCATCAGGAACCCGAACATCACGAAGAACGCCTTCCGCGCCTCCGCGATCATCTCCTCGGGAGCCGCCGCCCCCGCACCGCCGCGCTCCCGATCCCCACCCGAACCAGCCATGACACGCTCCTTCCCCGACGGATCCCCGTCCCCACCCCTGCGAAGCCCCGCGCACCCCAGGGGACACCCGTTCGTCCCGGTCGCGCATCACATGGTGCCCCAGGCGGCCCCGGCGCCCCAAGCCGCTCCTCCCCTCGGTGTCCGCACCCGCCGCGCGGAGACCGGTGCCGCGGAAACGGCGCCGACCGCCGGTGGCCGGGATACCATGCCCGCCGGTCCAGGTCGCGCTGTCCGGAGGTGTGCCATGGCACGTGCCGTCTTCCCCGAGGCCCCCGTCCCGTCCGGCGGACTGGGTCGCGCGCTGGGGCCGTTCGGGACGTCGACGATGCTGCCCGGCGAGGCGTACACGTCGGCCGCCGTGCTCGACTGGGAGCGGCGGCACCTCTTCGCCGGCACGTGGTGCTGCCTCGGCCGCGCCGACGAACTGTTCACGGGGCCCGACGGGGCCGCCGTCACCCAACGTGCCCTGGTCGTGGGCGACGTCCCGGTCCTGCTGACGCGCCCGGGAGACGGCGGCGCCGTCCGCGCCTTCGCGAACACCTGCAGGCACCGCGGGCACGAACTCCTGCCCGAGGGCGGGGTGGGCAGCCGGGGGATCGTCCCGTGTCCGTACCACGCGTGGGCGTACGGCCTGGACGGCGCGCTGCGCAGGGCGCCCGGCTTCCAGGACGTGCCCTCCTTCGAACGGCGGGACCACGGTCTGGTCGAACTGCCCGCCGTCGAGTGGCACGGCTGGATCATGGCGAACGCGACCGGTGGCGCGGCGCCGTTCGCCGAGCACCTCGGCGACATGGGGCCGCTCGTCGCGCCGTACGCCCCGGAGCGGCTGAGGCCCGCCCAGCGGCACGAGTACACGGTGCGCGCGAACTGGAAGGTGATCGTCGAGAACTACCACGAGTGTTACCACTGCCCCCTGATCCACCCCGAGCTGTGCGCGGTGTCCCCGCCCACCAGCGGCGACAACTACGTGCTCCCCGGCGCCTGGGTGGGCGGCGCCATGGATCTGCGCGACGGCGCGGAGACGATGTCGCTGACGGGCGAGTCCCGGGGGGCCTTCATCGACGGGGCCGACCGGCGCCGGGTGCTCTACCTCGGGCTGTTCCCGAACCTGCTGCTCTCCCTCCATCCCGATTACGTGATGACCCACCTGCTCGTCCCGCAGGCGCCGGACCGCACCCGGGTCACCTGCTCGTGGTACGTCCCCGAGGGCGTGGCCGACGCCTCGTACGCGGTGGAGTTCTGGGACCGCACGAACCGGCAGGACTGGGCCGCCTGCGAGTCCGTACAGCGCGGCCTGACCTCACCGCACTTCCGCCCGGGCCCCTTCGCCCCCAACGAGGACGCGGTGCACCGCTGGGTCACGATGGTGGGCCGCGCCTACCGCGGCACGCCCCCGTGGGAGCCGCTGGACCCGGCGTAGGGAGACCGGGGCGGGCAGGGCGAACCCGCGCCGGCGCACATCACCAAGGTCGCCGCCACGGCCCCGAGGACGAAACGGCGCACCAGACTCCGCACAGCAGGTCCCCCGCACATCGACACAGGGGGCGTCGGCCCCCTCACCCCGAATCTCGCGGCGGTCACCATAGCAGCCGACCGGAGTAGCCAACTGGCCACGTCCAGAAGGCGGTGACCGCAACGTTGACGAACGACGGCGGTTCGGCCGCCTCGCGGCTGCCTCGCCCACCTGGGGCCGCAGGCGGTCAGTTGCGGCTGTTCTGAATCGCGTCCAGGAGCACGAACGCTTGGAAGTGCCGGAGGGTGTGCATGCCGTGCTGGTTGCCGCGGACCGCGTCGGCTTGCCTTTGCCGGGCCGCATGCGATTCCCGAACACACCATCCCGCGACCGCCCCCTCGGATCCTGGTTGCGACGGAGGCCCGGAACGGGTCCGCGCCGGTCGTGGCTTGCCCATGCTCGTGTCTGCGGTCGGGATCACCGGCAGTCGATCGCTACACAAGCCGCCACGGCTGGATCTTCGAAGGAGGCATGACATGACGAACCCGGAAAACAGCGACAACGACCGCCAGGGACTCAGCCACTACCCCTGGTGGCTGAGTCCCTGGCGGTCGACGTCACCATGGAGGGCGCCGCCATGAACGGCACCGCGCGTGGCGCGGAGGCGGTTCGCTCCATCGTGGTCAAGGCCCGCGAACTGTACGAGTTCCAGGACTTCAGCTTCACCGGGGACTTCGGCGACAACGGCTTCCTCGAGATCTACGACGCCTCGGTCCTCGGCGAGCCCATGAAGGTCGTCGTCACGGTCACCCGCAACGCCGCCGGACAGGCCCAGGAACTCGCGGTGCTCCATCGGCCGCGCAACACGCTGCTGCTCTTCTCCCGCGAGATGAACGAGAAGTTCGCCGGTACCCCCCTCGCCGAGCACTTCCTCGCCGACGAGTCCTGACACGGCGGTCCCCCCGGGGGCAAGCCTCACGCCCAGCCCGTCGCGCAGAAGTCGCAGGGATCGATCCCCATCATTTGGTTGATCGCCTGCGCCTCGATCACGGCGACCAGCTTGTCGCGGGGAGTCACGGCCAAACCGAGGCACACCGCAGGTCAGGGTCCGCCCAGCTCAAGCGCGACGCGCAGCCTCACCCTTCCGAACCGGCTACGTGGCTAGCCATAAATCGGCGTGCATGTCCCGACGAGAGTGGATGTACTTCCCTCATGGTCAACTACCGCCAAGAACACACCGCGGACTGGCTGCAGCACTTTGCCCACCGTGGTTACGTCGCCGCCCGGCCTCTGGCCGCTGGTGTCGAGGGCGCCGTCTACTGGCTCGGCGAGGGCGTGATCGCCAAGGTGTGGAGCGGACGGACACCAATGCACCTGGATCTCACCCGCCGGGTCTATGCGGACATCGCTCGCCACCAGCTGCCCTTCGCCACACCGGAGATCCTCGACGTCGAGAAGCGCGAGGGCATCCTCGTCACGTATGAGCGTGAGCTGACCGGGGCGCCACCCCGTCCCGATTCCGTAGTCTCCCCGCCGGAACGCGGTCTGACCGCTCTTGAAACAGACGCTCTCCTAACGGTCCTTCGCGGCCTCTCCACTGTCCCGGGCACGGAGGCCATGCGGTGCCTCACGGTGCAGGGCGACGACCGCCCGTTGTGGCAGGGGTACACACGTTTTCCGGACGCACTCGCTGGCCTCGTCGAGCGTGCCACCCAACGCCATGACGAGTTGCTCGCCGACCATGTTCCCGGTCTCTCCGCCAAGGTTGAATGGGCTATTCGGGCCCTCAGAGCGCTTCCCGATACCGCTGTCACCGTCATCCACGGGGACCTCGTGCCACCCAACATCCATGTCGATGAGGCAGGTCGCCCCACCGCCGTCCTCGACTTCGGTTTCTTCACCACCGCCGGCGACCCCGCCTTCGAGGCGGCCGTCACCGCTGCCATCTGGGACATGTACGGGCCTCACGCAGAACACCACGCTGCTACTCTCACACGCCTGTTCTCCGCCGAACTCCACCACAATCCGGAGACCCTGGCTCTCTACCAGGCCGCGTATGCCATGACCACCTACGATCTGTTCGCCTCGGACGGTAGTGACGGCCACTTCCACTGGTGCGCCGCACTCCTCAACCGCCATTCATCACCTCGATGATGAGCGCTACTTGGGAGCCGGCTGACATCCAAGTCGGACATCGACGACGGCAGACGACCGCATATCTCAACAGCCTCCAACGACCTGGCCAGATCATGCTGAACACGCCCTTTCAGGACCAGCACCATCCCGGGATCGAACGTGTGAGGCAGATGTCCCTCAACACACGAGCGCCCTCCCGGGCCGTCCTGGGGCCGTGGAAGGGCGCTCAACGGTGACCGACGCTGACAACTGCCAACAGCTACGCAGCAGATCAGGGCGCTGGTCGTGCAGGCCGCAGGTCGCGTCCGCCGCTGGTCAGTTGTGGCTGTGCAGGATCTCGTTCAGCCCGCCCCACGAACCCGTGCGCTGGAGGACCTCGACCGCGCCGCTGATGGAGTTGCGGCGGAAGAGGAGGTTGTTGGCGCCCGAGAGCTCCTTGGCCTTGACGATGGTCTCGTCGGGGAGGCTGACCCGGGTGCCCGCCGTGACGTAGAGGCCCGCCTCGACGACGCAGTCGTCGCCGAGCGAGATGCCGATGCCGGCCTCGGCGCCGAGGAGGCAGCGCTCGCCGATGGAGATGACGGCCTTGCCGCCCCCGGAGAGGGTGCCCATGATCGAGGCTCCGCCGCCGATGTCGGAGCCGTCGCCGACGATGACGCCCTGGCTGATGCGGCCCTCGACCATGGAGGTGCCCAGCGTGCCGGCGTTGAAGTTGCAGAAGCCCTCGTGCATCACGGTGGTGCCGGAGGCGAGGTGGGCGCCGAGGCGGACGCGGTCGGCGTCGGCGATGCGGACGCCTGCGGGGACGACGTAGTCCGTCATGCGCGGGAACTTGTCGACGCCGTACACCGCCAGGTGAAGGCCCTCGGCGCGGGCGGCGAGGCGAGCGCGCTCGATGTTGCCGACGGGGACGGGGCCGATGGAGGTCCACACCACGTTGGCCAGGAGGCCGAAGATGCCGTCCAGGTTCTGGCCGTTGGGCTTGACCAGGCGGTGGCTCAGCAGGTGCAGGCGCAGGTATGCGTCGTGCGCGTCGAGCGGCTTGTCATCGGTCGACGCGATCACGGTCCGTACGGCGACGACCTCGACCCCGCGGCGCGGGTCCGGGCCCAGGGCCCTGGGGGCGGCTTCGCCCAGCAGCTCGGCGGCCTGCTCGGCGGTCAGCCGTTCGGTCCCGGCGGGGCCGGGCGCCGCCACGAGCTCGGGCGCGGGGAACCAGGTGTCGAGGACGGTGCCGTCGTCGGCGATCGTGGCAAGGCCTGCGGCAACGGCACCGGTGGCGCGGGAGGTGGCGGTCGTTTCAGTCATGTGTCGAACGCTAGTCGCTGGGTCCCGCACTTGCCCAACCGGGCCGCCATCCGGACCGCCGCCGCCCGCCCGCCGCAGTGCCGGACACGTCCGCCGCGTCCGTCACGTCCACCACGCCCGACACGTCCGCGGTATCCGCCCCTTCCGCCGCCCCCACCCCCGCGCCGCGCCGCCTCCGCAGCGCGACCACCAGCAGGACCGCCCCGCTGAGCCCGGCCAGCACCGCGCAGACCGGCCACAGCGCGCCGGGGGCGGAGTGGTACAGGGCGCCACCGAGTGGCGGGGCGAGGACGGTGCCGCTGACGGAGGCCCCGGCGTAGAGGGACTGGAAGCGGCCCTGCAGATGGTCCGGGGCGCTGTCGGCGACATAGGCGGTGGCAGTGGTCTTGTAGAGGATCTCGCCCACCGTGAGGAGCAGCATCATCGTCACCGCCGTGGCCAGGTACGGCCCGCCCGCGAGGGCGGCGTAGCCCGCGCCGACGAGGACGAGCCCGGTGCCGATGATCGGCAGGGGCGGCCGCCGGCGGAGGGCGACGGTGGCGGGGATCTCCAGGCAGAGGATGACGCCGCCGTTGACGGCGATCAGCCAGCCGTACACGCCGGTGCCGATGCCGTGGTCGGCGAGCCAGACGGGCAGGGTGGAGTACTGCTGGCGATAGACGGTGTCCGTGACCAGGATCGCGACCAGCAGCACCACGACGGCGGGCCGGGCGCGCAGCGCCGCCCACAACCCGTGACCGCGGGCGGCGCGAACGGCACGGGCCCCGCGCGCGCCCCGGGCGGGCAGCACACGGGCGGCGTAGGCGGCGAAAAGCAGCGTGCCGAGACCGTCGGCGACGAAGAGCCAGGTGTACGAGAAGCGGGCGGCGAGGAGCGCGCCGAGCGGGGGCCCGACGGTGAAGCCCGCGTTGGACGCGAAGCGCAGCACGGCGAAGCCCTGGCGGCGGGCGCCCTCCGGCACGGAGACGGCGACGAGCGCGGAGTTGGCGGCCCGCACGGTGCCCGCCGCGTACTGCGTGAGCAGCAGGACGGGCAGCAGCGCGGCGGTCGGCAGTGCGGGCAGCAGGACGAGTCCGGCGCCGGAGAGGACGGACCCGGCGAGCAGGACGCGGCGGTGCCCGACGTGGTCGCCGAACCAGCCGCCGGTGAAGTTGCCGACGACCAGGCCCACCCCGCCCGTTCCCGCGATCAGTCCGGCCTCCGGGACGGGCAGGCCCCGTACCGCGGTCAGCCAGACGAAGAGATAGACGAACGTGAAGCTCACGACCGCGTTCGTGAAGACCCCGGCGGCCAGCAGCCAGACGACCCTGGGCACATCGCGCATGCCCGCACCCCCTCCTGGACTCCAGTGGGTTCCTTTTGGAAACTCACTCTCGGCTGGCAGGATAGCGTCATGGCCCGCCGCACAGACCTCGGTGACGCGAACTGCTCCATCGCGCAGGCCCTCGACGTGGTCGGCGACTGGTGGACGCTGCTGATCGTGCGGGACGCCGCCCGCGGCGTGCACCGCTTCGACGACCTGCAGCGCGAACTCGGCATGTCCCGCAAGGTGCTGGCCGAGCGGCTGCGGCTGCTGGTCGACGCGGACGTGCTGGCCCGCGAGCCCTACCAGGAGCGCCCGGTCCGGTACGCGTACCGGCTGACCCCGCGCGGCAGGGCGCTGCTGCCGGTGCTGATCGCCCTGCAGGACTGGGGCGACCAGTGGGTGCTGGGCGACGGATCGGCCACCGGCACCGCGGCGGAGGGATCACGGGAGGCGGCGCGCGTGCACGCGCTGACGGGCACCCGCGTGCCCGAACTCCTGCTCCCCGCGGGCCCCGACGGCGAACCGCGCGACCCGGTGGCCGCGGACAGCCCCTTCACGGTGCTCTACTGCTTCGCCGGCGCCTACGCGGACCGCGCCTCCTACCCGCCGGGCTGGGGCGACATCCCTGGCGCGGCGGGCTGCACGCTGGAGTCGTGCACGTACCGCGACCGGCTGGCGGAGTTCGCCGCGGCGGGCGCGGCGGTGCACGGGGTGAGCGCCCAGCGTCCTGACGAGCAGGCGGAGTTCGCCGAGCGGGAGCGGTTGCGCTTCCCGCTGCTGTCGGACGCGGAGCTGACGCTGGCCGCGGCGCTGCGGCTGCCGACCTTCCGCGCGGGCGGGACGGTGCGGCTGAAGCGGCTGACCCTGGTGGTCGGCGCGGACCGGGTGATCCGGCAGGTGTTCTACCCGGTCACCGACATCACGGCGAGCGTGGCGGAGGCGCTGGCCGCCGTCAGGACTGCGTCGCTGCCCTGACCGCGTCCGGTTCGGCGGCCGCGTCCCGCACCCCCGACAGCCGCCGGGCGCCGAGCACCGCGGCGCCGGCGACGACGCCGAGTACCGCGCACAGCGGCCACACCGCGCCCGGCACGGTCTCGTAGAGCACGCCGCCGAGCGGCGCGGCGAGCACCACGCCGCTGATGGACGCGCCGGCGTACAGGCTCTGGAAGCGGCCCTGCAGATGGTCGGGGGCGTTGTCGGCGACGTAGGCGGTGGACGGCGACTTGTAGAGGATGTCGCCCACGGTCAGCAGGACCATCATCATGACGGCTGCGGCGATGTACCAGTGGCCGGGCGACAGCGCGGCGAAGCCGAGGCCGACCAGGATCATCCCGAGACCGATGATCGGCAGCGGGGGACGCTTGCGCAGGGCGACGGTGACCGGGAGTTCGAGGAGGATGACCAGGGCGCCGTTGATGGCGATGAGGGCGCCGTAGACGCCGGTGCCGATGCCGTGGTCCTTCAGGTACACGGGCAGCGTGGAGTACTGCTGGCGGTAGATGGTGTCGGCTATCAGGATCGCGACCAGCAGCACCAGGACGGCGGGCCGGGCGCGCAGCGCGGTCCACAGGCTCGGCGCGTCGGGCGAAGGGCCGCTCTTCTGCCGGTGGTTGCCGTTGGCGGGCAGGATGAAATGCGCGTAGACACCGAAGAAGAGCATGCCGAGGCCGTCGGCCACGAAGAGCCAGTCGTACGAGACGGTGGTGGCGATCAGCGCACCGAGCGGCGGGCCGACGGTGACGCCGAGGTTCGCCATGAAGCGCAGCAGGGCGAAGCCCTGGCGGCGGGAGCCCTCCGGCACGGAGAAGGCGATGAGTGCCGAGTTGGAGGCCCGGGTGACGCCGGTGGCGTACTGGGCGACCGGGAAGACCACCGCGAGGGCGGCGGTCGGCGTCAGCGGGAGGGCCGCGAGGCCGAGACCGGACACGACCATGCCGGTGATGAGGGTGCGGCGGTGCCCGAAGCGGTCGCCGTACCAGCCGCCGGTGAAGTTGCCGGCGACCATGCCGACGCCGCCCACACCCGCGATGAGTCCGGCCTGGGAGGTGCTCAGCCCGCGCGGTCCGGTCAGGTAGACGAAGAGGTAGACGAAGGTGAAGCTCACCGCCGCCACGAAGAACATGCCGGTGGCAAGGAGCCACACCACCTTTGGTATGTCCTTCATCGCCTGTTTCATACTGCCCTCCGATCGACGCTCTACAAGAATCGATCACGTGAAGGCGTGAATGCGGCGCGTGAGGATGCCGGATCAGGTCGCGGCCGGTATAGGTCAGCAGTCTCGATCGGGTTTGCCGATGATCCGGGCGAAGACCTCGCGGGCCTCCTCCCGGTCGACGTCCCGGCCGGTGAGCAGGGCCTGCAGGCACATCCCGTCGACGAGGGCGGCCAGCGCGCGGGCGGTGACCGGGTCGGTCCAGCGGGCGAGGAGGGCGGCCATGAGGTCCACCCATTCCGCGGCGACCGGGCGTACGGCCTCGCGGCGGAGCGCGGCGAGATACAGCTCGTACTCCAGGTGCGCACGGGGACGGTCCCGGGAGACCGTCTCCTCGACGAACCGGGCCAGTTCCGCGGCGAGGTCGCCGCCGGGCGAGCCGAGCAGGGCGCGCTCATCGACCTCCCGGAAGAAGGCCTCGTTGCACTGCCGCAACGCGGCCACCAGCAGGTCGTCGAGGGTGGCGAAGTGATACGTGGTCGAGCCGAGCGGCACGTCGGCGGCCGCGGCCACCGCCCGGTGGCCGAGCCCGGCGATGCCGCGCTCGCCGACCACGCGGATCGCGGCGTCGATGATGCGCTGGCGCCGCTCGGGGTCGTAGCGGCGGGCCATCAGTGGGCGCCGCCGAGGTTGAGGACGACCACCCCGGCGATGACGAGAAGGATCCCGATCAGCTTGGCGGCGGTGGCGGCCTCACCGAGGAAGACCATGCCGATGGCGGCGATCGCGGCGGTGCCGACCCCGGCCCAGATCGCGTAGGCGGTGCCCACGGACATCGACTTCAGTGTCTGCGCGAGCAGCGCGAAGGCGATCAGATAGCCGGTGGCGGTGCCGAGCGACGGCCACAGCCTGGTGAAACCGTCGCTGTACTTCATGGATGTCGTCCCCAGCACCTCGGCGAGGATCGCCCCGCCCAGCAATGCGTATGCCATGCGTACAAGCGTACACATCGATGTGTACGGCCGTACACGTGACCGGTCCCTCACGACCGGCGCGGCCACCACCGCTTCCGCGCGACGCCCGGTGCCGGGGCCAGCCCCAGCGAACCCGTCATGAAGAACTCTCCGTCGACCCAGTGCCCCTGAGCCGGGGTGTCCGTCAACTCCTCGTCGGCCACGGCGACATCGACCTCGAAGCCGGCGATGGTGCGCACCCGCAGCCGGTGGAAGCGGCCGCCCCCGGACTCGCCGGCGTGGGCCTCGGCCAGCAGCACCTCCCCGGCGAACGCCGCGTGCGCCGAGGGCACCCACTCCTCCCCCGCCTCCTCGGGCCTGAACAGGCCGATCGGGATGAGGTAGTCGGGCGCGAAGCCGATCTCTCGGCCCTCCTGCGAGGCCTCGTACGACGCCTTGCCCCCGGTGTGGAGGGTGAGCCGTTCCGCGAGCGCGGCGAGGCGCAGTTCGCCCTCGGGGGCCGCACCGCCCCGGGACCGGAGGACGGCCCGGTCCTCCAGCTCCACCGCGAGCGGGCACACCATCGTCCCGCCGGGCCCGTCCAGCAGCTCGACCCGGGCGGTCTCCTCGTCCACGAGCGACACACCGGCCACCGGCACCGGCTCGCCGGCGGGCGCCAGGCAGGGCAGCACCTGGGCGATCGACCGGCCCTGCGTCTCGATCACGACCCGGGCGCCACCGGCGCCCGTCCACACGTGCTGCCGCACTTCACCCTCGACCGGCTGCGCGTCGGCGCGTTCGAGGAGCCCGGAGACGAGTGCGCGGAAGGAGTCCTGGTCGGTCACGCCGAGTCCGATGGCGGCGAAGTGATTGCTCATGCGCGGAAGACTCGCGGGCCCGCGGGAACCAGCGCAAACGAAAATACGACTGCGGGACGCCGCTCCTCGCCGGAGCGGCGTCCCGCAGTCGTGGTCCCGCGAGGGGTCAGACGTTGAAGCCGAGCGCGCGGAGCTGCTCGCGGCCCTCGTCGGTGATCTTGTCAGGGCCCCACGGCGGCATCCAGACCCAGTTGATCTTCAGGTCGTTGACGATGCCGTCGGTGGCCGACTTGGCCTGGTCCTCGATGACGTCGGTCAGCGGGCAGGCCGCGGACGTGAGCGTCATGTCGAGGGTGACGACATTGGTGTCGTCGATGTGGATGCCGTAGATCAGGCCGAGGTTGACGACGTCGATGCCCAGTTCGGGGTCGACGACGTCGTAGAGGGCCTCACGGATCTCCTCCTCGCTCGCCGGCTTCGTCGTCGTCACTTCTGCGTTCTCGCTCATGCGGACTCCCTGACCGCGCCATCGCCCAGAGCCTGGGCGGTGGCGTCCTTCCACGCCATCCAGCTCAGCAGCGCGCACTTGACGCGCGCCGGGTACTTGGAGACGCCGGCGAACGCGACCGCGTCCTCCAGCACGTCCTCCATCGCGTCGTCGGGCTCCAGCTTGCCCTTGGACTGCATCAGCTCCAGGAAGACCTCCTGGACCTTGACGGCCTCGTCGACCCGGCGGCCGACGAGCAGTTCGTTGAGCACGGAGGCACTCGCCTGGCTGATGGAGCAGCCCTGGCCCTCGTAGCTGATGTCCTGGATGGACGTGCCGTCCAGCTTCACGCGCAGCGTGATCTCGTCACCGCACGTCGGGTTGACGTGGTGCACCTCGACATCGCCGTCGCGCAGGCCGCGGCCGTGCGGGTTCTTGTAGTGGTCCAGGATGACTTCCTGGTACATCGAATCCAGCTTCACAGGCTTCGCCGTCCGTCCTCAGCCGAAGAAGTTCCGTACGTGCTCCAGGCCCTCGACCAAGGCGTCGACCTCGGCCGGGGTGGAGTACAGATAGAACGACGCTCGCGTGGTCGCGGGAATTCCGTACCGCAGGCAGACCGGCCGCGCGCAGTGGTGGCCGACGCGCACGGCGATGCCGTGCTCGTCCAGGACCTGGCCCACGTCGTGCGGGTGGATGTCACCCAGGGTGAAGGAGATCGCGGAGCCCCGCCCCTCGGGGGTGTCCGGGCCGATGATCTTCAGCTCGGGCACCTCCTTCAGCCGCTTCAGCGCGTACTCGGTGATCGCGTGCTCGTGCGCGGCGATCCGGTCCATGCCGATGGCGTTGAGGTAGTCCACGGCCGCGCCGAGGCCGACGGCCTGGGCGATCGGGGGCGTACCCGCCTCGAACTTGTGCGGTGCCGGCGCGTACGTCGACTCGTGCATGGAGACGGTCTCGATCATCTCGCCGCCGCCCAGGAACGGCGGGAGGTCCTCCAGCAGCTCCTGGCGGCCCCACAGCACGCCGATGCCGGTCGGGCCGAGCATCTTGTGGCCGGTGAAGGCCACGAAGTCGGCCTGCAGCGCCTGCACGTCCAGCACCATGTGCGGCGCGGCCTGCGAGGCGTCGATCAGCACCAGGGCGCCGACCTCCTGGGCGCGGCGCACGATGGCCTCGACCGGGTTGACCGTGCCCAGGATGTTGGAGACGAGCACAAAGGAGACGATCTTCGTCTTCTCGGTGATGACCTGCTCGATGTTGCTCAGGTCGAGCCGGCCGTCGTCGGTCAGGCCGAACCACTTCAGCTTCGCGCCGGTGCGCTGCGAGAGCAGCTGCCACGGGACGATGTTGGAGTGGTGCTCCATCTCCGTGATGACGATCTCGGTGTCGCTGTCCACGCGGTAGGGCTCGTCGGCCCAGCCCAGCATGTTGGCGACCAGGTTCAGCGACTCCGAGGCGTTCTTGGTGAATATCACCTCGTCGCGGCTGGGGGCGTTGACGAAGGCGGCGATCTTGTCACGGGCGCCCTCGTACAGCGCCGTGGCCTCCTCGGCGAGCGTGTGCACACCGCGGTGGACGTTGGCGTTGTAGCGCTCGTAGTACTCGCTGAGTGCGTCGATGACCTGGCGCGGCTTCTGCGAGGTCGCCGCGTTGTCCAGGTAGACGAGCTTCTTCCCGTCGTGGACCAGCCGGTCCAGCACCGGGAAGTCCTTGCGGATCGCCTCGGTGTCCAGCAGGCCCGGCAGCTGCAATGTCATGCGGACGCGCCTCCCTTCACATATGCCTCGTAGCCCTCGGCCTCCAGCTTGTCCGCCAGCTCCGGGCCGCCGGACTCGGCGATCCGGCCCGCGGCGAAGACGTGGACGTGGTCGGGCTTGATGTAGCGCAGGATGCGCGTGTAGTGGGTGATCAGCAGGGTGCCGACCTCACCGCTCTCCCGCACCCGGTTGACGCCCTCGGAGACGATGCGCAGCGCGTCGACGTCCAGGCCGGAGTCGGTCTCGTCGAGGATCGCGATCTTGGGCTTGAGCAGTTCGAGCTGGAGGATCTCGTGGCGCTTCTTCTCACCGCCGGAGAAGCCCTCGTTGACGTTGCGTTCGGCGAAGGAGGGGTCCATGTGCAGGCGCTCCATGGCCTCCTTGACCTCCTTGACCCAGGTGCGCAGCTTGGGGGCCTCGCCGCGGATGGCGGTGGCGGAGGTGCGCAGGAAGTTGGAGACCGAGACGCCGGGCACCTCGACCGGGTACTGCATGGCCAGGAAGACACCCGCGCGGGCCCGCTCGTCGACGGACATGGCCAGCACGTCCTCGCCGTCCAGGGTCACGGTGCCACCGGTGACGGTGTACTTCGGGTGCCCGGCGAGCGAGTAGGCCAGGGTCGACTTGCCGGAGCCGTTGGGGCCCATGATGGCGTGGGTCTCGCCCTGCTTCACGGTCAGGTCGACGCCGCGGAGGATCTCGCGCGGACCGCCCTCGGCCTCGACGGAGACGTGCAGGTCGTGGATCTCAAGCGTTGCCATGGGTGTCTCAGGACTCCTGGGTGACGGAGACGAGCACATCGTCCCCTTGGATCTGAACGGGGTATACGGGGACGGGCCGCGTCGCGGGCAGCCCGGACGGCTTGCCGGTCCGCAGGTCGAAGGAGGAGCCGTGCAGCCAGCACTCGATCTGGCAGTCCTCCACCTCGCCCTCGGACAGCGAGACGTTCGCGTGCGAGCAGATGTCGTGGATCGCGAACACCTCGCCCTCGGTGAGCACGATCGACACCGGCACGCCGCCGAGCTCGACACGCCTGGGCGTGTCCTCCTCGAGCTCGCTCAGCGCACAGGCGCGGACAAAGCCTTCAGCGGTGGTCATACGACGGACGCCTCCAGCTCCGCGTCGATCTTCTCCAGCAGCCGCTCCTCCAGGTCGGCCAGGCCGATCTGCTGGATCAGCTCGGCGAAGAAGCCGCGGACGACCAGCCGGCGGGCCTCGTCGGCCGGGATGCCGCGGGCCATCAGGTAGAACAGCTGCTCGTCCTCGAAGCGGCCGGTCGCCGAGGCGTGTCCGGCGCCGACGATCTCGCCGGTCTCGATCTCCAGGTTCGGCACCGAGTCGACCCGGGCGCCGTCGGTGAGCACCAGGTTGCGGTTGAGCTCGTAGGTGTCGGTGCCCTCGGCCTCGGCGCGGATGAGCACGTCGCCGATCCACACCGCGTGCGCGTCCCGGCCCTGCAGCGCGCCCTTGTACGCCACGTTCGACCGGCAGTGCGGGGTGTCGTGGTCGATGAAGAGGCGGTGCTCCTGGTGCTGGCCCTCGTCGGTGAAGTACAGGCCGTAGAGCTCGGCCTCGCCGCCCGGCGCGCCGTAGACGACCCGCGGGTGCAGTCGCACCACGTCGCCGCCGAAGGTGACGACGACGGACTTGAAGGTCGCGTCGCGGCCGACCAGGGCGGTGTGCTGGGCCGCGTGGACCGCGGTGTCGTCCCAGTCCTGGATCGACACGACGGTCAGCTTGGCGCCGTCGCCGATCAGGTACTCGACGTTGGCCGCGACGACGGCGTCACCGGTGTGGTCGATGACCACGACCGCCTCGGCGAAGGCGCCGACCTCGACGACCTGGTGGCCGAAGGCCACCCCGCCCTGGCCGTGCACCGAGATCCGCACCGGCTCGGTGAGCACCGCGTCCTTGGGGATGGAGACGACGCCGGCCTTCTCGAAGGAGCTGTACGCCTGGGCGGCGACCCGGTCCACCGGCTTGCCCGCCTTGCCGACCCGGGCGTCGTCCCGGCCGACGGTCTCGACGGTGACACCCTCGGGAGCGCTCACCTCGACCTTGACGCCGCCACCGGTCGCGACGGCGGTGCCGTCGTGCAGACCGCGCAGCCGCTCCAGCGGGGTGAAGCGCCACTCCTCCTCGCGGCCGTGCGGCACGGGGAAGTCGGCCACGTCGTAGGACGCGGGCGCGCTGACCCGGGCGTCCCGGGGCTGGCCGACCTGGATGGCGCCCTCGGTGGTGGCACCGGCGGCCGGGATGGTTTCAGCCATGGCTGTCTTACTGCCTCTTTCTGTGCTCACGAGCTTGACGGGGTTGCCGGGGGTGACCCGGCGGAGCGGCGGGACCGGCGTCAGCCGACCGCGCCCTCCATCTGCAGCTCGATCAGCCGGTTGAGCTCCAGCGCGTACTCCATGGGCAGCTCGCGCGCGATCGGCTCGACGAAGCCGCGGACGATGGTGGCCATCGCCTCGGTCTCCTCCAGGCCGCGGCTCATCAGGTAGAAGAGCTGGTCCTCGCTGACCTTGGAGACGGTCGCCTCGTGGCCCATCGACACGTCGTCCTCGCGGACGTCCACGTACGGGTAGGTGTCCGATCGGGAGATCGTGTCGACCAGCAGCGCGTCGCACAGCACGTTGGACTTGGAGCCGGCGGCGCCCTCGCCGATCTCGATCAGACCGCGGTAGGAGGTGCGGCCACCGCCGCGCGCCACCGACTTGGAGACGATCGAGGAGGAGGTGTTCGGCGCCATGTGCACCATCTTGGCGCCCGCGTCCTGGTGCTGGCCCTCGCCCGCGAAGGCGATCGACAGCGTCTCGCCCTTGGCGTGCTCGCCCATCAGGTAGACGGCCGGGTACTTCATGGTCACCTTGGAGCCGATGTTTCCGTCGACCCACTCCATGGTCGCGCCCTCGTACGCCACGGCGCGCTTGGTGACCAGGTTGTACACGTTGTTCGACCAGTTCTGGATCGTCGTGTAGCGGCAGCGGCCGCCCTTCTTCACGATGATCTCGACCACGGCGCTGTGCAGCGAGTCCGACTTGTAGATCGGGGCGGTGCAGCCCTCGACGTAGTGGACGTAGGCGTCCTCGTCGACGATGATCAGCGTCCGCTCGAACTGGCCCATGTTCTCGGTGTTGATCCGGAAGTAGGCCTGCAGCGGGATCTCGACGTGCACGCCCTTCGGCACGTAGATGAAGGAACCGCCGGACCACACCGCGGTGTTCAGGGAGGCGAACTTGTTGTCACCCGCGGGGATGACCGTGCCGAAGTACTCCTGGAACAGCTCCGGGTGCTCCTTGAGCGCCGTGTCGGTGTCCAGGAAGATGACGCCCTGCTCCTCCAGGTCCTCGCGGATCTGGTGGTAGACGACCTCCGACTCGTACTGCGCCGCGACGCCCGCGACCAGCCGCTGCTTCTCCGCCTCGGGGATGCCCAGCTTGTCGTAGGTGTTCTTGATGTCCTCGGGCAGGTCCTCCCAGGACTCCGCCTGCTTCTCCGTCGACCGCACGAAGTACTTGATGTTGTCGAAGTCGATGCCGGACAGGTCCGAGCCCCAGGTGGGCATGGGCTTCTTCCCGAAGAGCTTCAGGCCCTTGAGACGCATCTTCAGCATCCACTCGGGCTCGTTCTTCTTCGCGGAGATGTCGCGTACGACGTCCTCGTTGAGGCCGCGACGGGCGGCGGCACCGGCCACGTCCGAGTCGGCCCAGCCGTACTCGTACTTGCCCAGACCCTCGAGTTCAGGGTGAGCCGTCTCCAGGGGGGCAGTCATGCGGGGTTCCTCCCGGCGTTGCTTGCGGTGTTGTTCGGTGCTGATGGTGCGGACGGCGACGTGGCCTTCGGCACGAAGGTGGTGCAGACACCGTCTCCGTGCGCGATGGTCGCGAGCCGTTGTACATGGGTGCCGAGCAGGCGCGAGAAGACCTCGGCCTCGGCCTCGCACAGCTGCGGGAACTGCTCGGCGATGTGGGCCACCGGGCAGTGGTGCTGGCAGAGCTGCTCTCCCCCGGAGCTGCGCCCGGGGGCGCTCCCGGCGGAGGCCGGCGCGCTGCGTGTCGTCGCAGCGTACCCGTCCTGACTGAGCGCCTTGGCGAGCGCCTGCGTGCGCTCCTCGGGCTCGGCCGCCTCGACGACGGCCCGGTAGCGTTCCGCCTGTGCCGCGACACGGGCGCGCGCGAACGCGGACACCGCCGCGTCCCCCTGCTCCCCGCCCCCGGCGGACTCGGCGATCCAGCGCAGGGCGTCGGCGGCGAGCTGGTCGTACGCCTGGTCGAAGGCGTCGCGGCCGCAGTCGGTCAGCGCGAACACCTTGGCGGGGCGGCCGCGGCCGCGGTTCCCGTAGACCCGCTTCTCGCGGGGTTCGACCATGCCCTCGGCAAGGAGCGCGTCCAGGTGCCGGCGTACGGCGGCCTGCGTCAGCCCGAGCCGTTCCGCCAGGTCGGCGGCGGTGGACGGCCCGTGGACCAGGACGGACCTGGCGACCCGGTTGCGGGTGCTCCGCTCCCCGGTCGTCTGCTCCTCCTGAGCCTCGGACACGTTTTTCACAAGCCCAGTGTTGCGTAATTCATCACGGAGAGGCAAGCGGCGCCCGCCCGGGTGAATGTCTCCTGTATCACTTAGGGAAACCTAACCTGACCTGCGGAAATGATCATTCCACGCGGTACGGGTGCGGCCCCGGCGTCCACCGCTCCCACCAGGCACGCCGCCCCCTGACGGGCCCGTCGTCCTCCCGCCATCCCGGGCGGCCCCGCCCTCCCCCCGCATCCGGGCACGCCCCTCCCGGCAGAGCGCCCCGCGGGGGTTCGTAGACTTCCCGTCATGCGAATGGACCCCGCGGTCGAGGTGACGGGACTGGTCAAGCGATACGGCGCCAAGACCGCGGTGGACGGGCTCGACCTGTCCGTCGCGCGGGGCACCGTGACCGCCGTGCTCGGACCGAACGGCGCCGGGAAGACCACCACCGTAGAAACCTGCGAGGGATACCGCCGTCCGGACGACGGGCGGGTGCGGGTGCTGGGGCTGGACCCGGTGCGGGAGGCCGCCGCGCTGCGGCCGCGGATCGGCGTGATGCTGCAGTCCGGCGGCGTGTACGCGGGCGCCCGTGCCGAGGAGATGCTGCGGCACACCGCGAAGCTGCACGCGAACCCCGTCGACCCGGCGCTGCTGAT
The DNA here is from genome assembly GCF_053598835.1 of Streptomyces sp. NPDC001070. NCBI lineage: Bacteria > Bacillati > Actinomycetota > Actinomycetes > Kitasatosporales > Streptomycetaceae > Streptomyces > Streptomyces sp. NPDC001070. The sequence continues at coordinate 10,354 of NZ_JBSFLB010000027.1, read as the reverse complement.
CGAACGCCTCGGCCTGGAGTCCTGCGGCCGCACCCCGTACCGCCGGCTCTCCGGCGGCCAGCAGCAGCGCCTCGCGCTCGCGATGGCGGTCGTGGGCCGCCCCGAGCTGGTGTTCCTGGACGAGCCGACCGCGGGCCTGGACCCGCAGGCCCGCCGCAGCACCTGGGAGCTGGTCCGCGAACTGCGCGAGGACGGCGTCACCGTCGTCCTGACCACGCACTTCATGGACGAGGCCGAACAGCTCGCGGACGACGTCGCGATCATCGACAAGGGCCGGGTGATAGCGGGCGGCACCCCCGAGGAGCTGTGCCGCGGCGGCGCCGAGAACACGCTGCGCTTCTCCGGCCGCCCCGGCCTGGACCTGGCCTCCCTCCTCAAGGCGCTGCCCGCCGACTCCGCCGCCGCGGAGCTCACCCCGGGCAGCTACCGCATCGAGGGCAAGGTCGACCCGCAGATGCTGGCCACCGTCACCTCCTGGTGCGCCCAGCACGGTGTGATGCCGGACCGCCTGGCGGTCGAGCGGCGCACCCTGGAGGACGTCTTTCTGGAGCTCACCGGCAAGGAGCTGCGTTCGTGACCGCCACCGGCACCTTCACCCCGGCCCCCGGCGCGGCCCCGCTGCCCCGGATGATCGGCGCGCAGACGGCACTGGAGACCCGGATGCTGCTGCGCAACGGCGAGCAGTTGCTGCTGACCGTCGTCATCCCCACGCTGGTGCTGGTCCTCTTCAGCGCCGTCGACATCGTCGACACCGGCGCCGGCAAGGCCGTCGACTTCCTCGCCCCGGGCGTCCTCGCCCTGGCCGTGATGTCCACCGCCTTCACCGGACAGGCCATCGCGACCGGCTTCGAACGCCGCTACGGCGTGCTGAAGCGGCTCGGCGCCTCCCCGCTGCCGCGCTGGGCGCTGATGACCGCCAAGACCGGCTCCGTGCTGGTCACCGAGATCCTGCAGGTCGTCCTGCTGACGGTGATCGCGTTCGCGCTGGGCTGGTCGCCGCACGGCGACCCGCTCTCCGTGCTCCTGCTGCTGGCGCTGGGCACGGCGGCCTTCTCCGGTCTCGGCCTGCTGATGGCCGGCACGCTGCGCGCGGAGGCCACCCTGGCCGCCGCGAACCTGGTCTTCCTGCTGCTGCTCGTCGGCGGCGGGGTGATCGTGCCGCTCGACAGGTTCCCGGACGAGGTGCGTTCCGTACTGGAGCTACTGCCGATCTCCGCGCTGTCGGACGGGCTGCGCGACGTCCTCCAGCACGGCGCGGGCGTGCCGTGGGGCGACCTCGCCGTCCTCGCCGTCTGGGCGGTGCTGGGGCTGGGCGCGGCGGCCCGCTGGTTCAAGTGGGAGTGACGCAGTCCACAAAGCGGATGGAGCCGCTGTCCCGGCCCTCGGCGAGGGCCGGGAAACGGCTCTCGGGGGCGTGGCCGGCCGGCAGGCACATGCCGTAGCGCATGGTCGTGGGCAGTTCGGCGGACCCGTCGGCTCTTCGGCCGCCGTACGTCCCAGGCTCGCGGGCGTGTCAGCCGCCGCCTGCGCGGCCGCGCCGATCCCCGTGAGTGCCGCGGCAGCGCCGGTTTCCGCCGGTCCACGTCGGTCATGCCCGCCGCCCCCTGCTCTTGGCGTCCCCCTCGTGAAGGAATGCACAAGGGGGCGCCTACGATGGTGGCCGTGCCGAATCTCAGCCAAGCAGGCCAAGCCGTGCGAAACCCCCTGGCCTTCATCGCCCAGCGCTGGACACCGTCCCCGGCGACGGTCCGGCGGGCCGCGCTGGCCGCGCTCGTGATGAGCGTCGTCATCGTGGTGACCGGCGGCGCCGTCCGGCTGACCGGTTCGGGCCTGGGCTGCCCGACCTGGCCCAAGTGCACCGACGACAGCCTCACCGCGACCGGCGCGATGGGCCTGCACGGGGCGATCGAGTTCACCAACCGCATGCTGACCTATGTGCTGTGCGCGGCCGTCGGCTGGGCGATCATCGCCGCGCGCGCCGTGAAGCCCTGGCGGCGCGGGCTGACCCGGCTCGGCTGGGCCCAGTTCTGGGTGGTCATGGGCAACGCGGTGCTCGGCGGCATCACCGTCCTGACCGGCCTCAACCCGTACACCGTCGCCGCGCACTTCCTGCTCTCCAGCGCGCTGATCGCGGTCGCGCTGCTGACGTGGCAGAGGACCGGCGAGGGCGACGCGGAGCCGCGCCCGCTGGTCGGCAAGCCGGTCAAGCAGCTGGGGTGGGTGCTGGTCGCCGCCTCCGCGGCGCTGATCGCGGTCGGCACGCTCGTCACGGGGGCGGGGCCGCACGCGGGCGACAGCAGCGACGTGCCGCGCGTGCCGGTGAAGTGGGAGACCATCTCGCAGCTCCACGCCGACCTGGCGTGGGTGGTGTGCGGGCTCACGATCGCCCTGTGGTTCGTGCTGCGCGCCGTCGACGCCCCCGCGGGGCCGCGGGCCCGGGTGCGGGACCTGCTGATCGTGCTGCTGGCGCAGGGCGTCATCGGTTACGTCCAGTACTTCACGAAGCTGCCCGAGGTCCTGGTGGCCCTGCACATGCTCGGCTCCACCCTCGTGTGGATCGCGGTGCTGCGGGTGCTGCTCTCGATGCGCGAGCGCCCCGGGACCGAACCCGGCGCGGCGCCCGCGTCCGCGGTCGCCTCGTCGGCCCCGGAGCCCGCCCCGGCGGCGTAGCGTCGCGCGGCCCGCGGACCGCGGCCTGTCTCACGGGAGCCGGTAGACGCGCCGGGCGTTGTCCGCCGCCACCATGGCCGCGACGCGCCGGGCGTCGGCCGCCGCCCAGGCGCCGTCCGCGACCCAGCCGCCCAGGACGTCGCGCACCGCGCCGCGGAAGGCCCCGGCACCGGCCACGTACAGCTCGGGCAGCCCGTACGCGTCCGTCGAGAACAGCAGCTTCCCGAACGGCGCCAACTCCAGGAACTCCGCCAGCACCGCGCCCGCCCGTGCCCCCACATGGGTGAGGGCGAGCCCGACGTCCGCGTACACGTGCGGGAAGACGTTCGCCAGGTAGGCCGCCTGACGGTGGTACGGATAGCAGTGCAGCAGCACCAGCTCCGTCCCCGTGCCCGCGGTGGCCCGGACGAAGTCCGTGAGCAGCGCCGGATCCGCGTGGTCGAGCCGCAGGTCCGGGTCCCCGAAACCGGTGTGCAGTTGCAGCGGCAGCCCCGTCCCGACGGCCGTCCACAGCAGGTGCCGCAGCAGGACCGGGTCGGTGAGCCGGACGCCCCCGTCACGGCGCGCGGCGAGCCACGCCCCGGCGGCGCGCCGGACCTGCCCGGGTGCCGGGGGCTCCGGGGCCAGCCCGAGCCCGTGGCGGTAGGCGGCGATCGACTTGAAGCCGGCGGCGGTGCGCGCCGCGTCGTGGACGGCCCCGGCGATCCCCTCGACCAGGGCCCCGGCCGTGTCGCAGGCATCGGCCGCGCTCTCGGCGAGCCGCTCCAGCCGTACGATCTCGCGCGCCCCGGCGCCCCCGTCGGCCGCGGCCAGTTCCCCGGGCGTCATGAGGTCGCCGGGGAGCCCGGTGTCCACGAGGTACGTGCCGATGCCGGCGCCCCGCAGCAGCAGCCGCGCGGTCTCGTACGCGCCGAGTTCGCGGCGCCGGGCCAGGTAGCGCGCGGGCGGGCAGTGCGGCTCGAGGCCGAGCAGCGGCGGGCACCAGCGGCGTACGGCGAAACCGGTCTGGGTGTCGAAGAAGGTGGTACCGGGGGCCGCGGGCGCGTCGGACTCGGTGAGGTACGCCTCGAAGGAGGCGATGCCGAGGTCGCCGCGGACGATGCCGTGGCAGTGGTGGTCGACGAGCGGCGGCAGTTCGATCACCACCGCCATCGGGTGGCCTCCGCGAGCTCGGCGGGACCGTACTCGGCCAGTGCCTCGGACTCGGCGCGCCGCACGGCGACCACCGCCCCGAAGAGCGCCTCCCCCAGCGCCTCCTTCAGCGTCTCGCTCCGCACGAGGTGGGAGACGGCCTCGCTGAGCGAGGTCGGCAGCCGCTTCTGGTCGCCGCGCTCCACCGGGTCCCCGGTGACCGGCGGGGGCAGCGCGGGGCCGCCGTCGCGCAGGCCGCGCAGGCCCGCCGCGATGACGCAGCCGGTCAGCAGATAGGGGTTGGCGGCGGCGTCGAAGGGTTTGAGCTCGGCGTGTCCGCCGTCGGGGTCGTCGGGTTCGCCCAGGACCAGGCGCAGTGCGGCCTCGCGGTTCTCCACTCCCCAGCAGCGGTGGACGCCGGCCCAGTGGGTGGGGACGAGCCGCAGGTAGCTGGCCGGGGACGGCGCGCCGATCGCGCAGAGGGCGGGCAGCGCGTCCAGGACGGCGGCCAGGAAGGTGCTGGCGGCGGGGGTCAGGCCGTACGGGGCGGTGGGGTCCCGGTGCAGGTTGTGCCCGTGCTCGCGCAGGCTCAGATGGAGGTGGCAGCCGTTGCCGACCTGGCCGGCGACGACCGTGGGGGCGAAGGATGCGCGCAGCCCGTGGGCGGCGCTGACCGCCCGTACGGTCTCGCGGACGAGGACGACCTCGTCGGCGGCGCGGACGGGGTCCGCCGGCGCGGTGGAGACCTCGAACTGGCCGGGCGCGTACTCGGGGTGCACCTGGAGGACCTCGATCCGCTGCGCGGCGAGCGCGTCGTGGAGGTCGAGCAGATAGTCCGAGAGTTCGGTCACCCGCGTCAGTCCGTAGGCCGGGCCGCGGGAGGCCCAGTCGCCGCTGCCGTCGTCCCTGACCACGACCCATTCGGTCTCGAAGCCCATCCGCAGTTCCAGGCCTCGTTCGGCGGCCCGCTCCGTCATGCGCCGGGCGAACTGCCGCTGGCAGGCGGGGTGCGGGCGGCCCTCCTGGTCATAGCGGTCGGCCGGGGCCCAGGCCCAGCCGGGCCGTGCGGCCAGCACGGTGAGCCGGTCCAGGTCGGGGACGAGCCGCAGGTCTCCGTCGGGGCCCGCGATGTACGGGGACGCGGTGATGGAGTCGTCCGAGGTGAAGACGTCGAAGACCGGCGACATGCCCACCCCTTGGTGCGCGGCCTGCGGCAGCCGGCCGGTCGGGATGGTCTTGGCCCTGCTGATGCCCGCGTTGTCGACCCAGCTGACGGCGACGGCGCGCACGCCCTCCGCGGCCAGCCGTGCCGCGTCCCGGCGGGCCGCGAGCCGCCGTTCGTCCCGTTCCTCCGCCAGCACCGACGCCTCCTCGTAGCCACCTGTCGACCGGACCACCCCCATGGTCCTCACAGGTGGGCCCGGCGTCAGGTGTTGGCGGGGCCGCCGATCTGGATTCCGGCCATCCGGGACCACTCGTAGCGGCCGGTGCGCACCTTGGCCGCGAGATCGCCGTCGAAGGACTCGTGCACGGTGATGCCCGAGCGCTCGACGGCGCTGCGGGCGATGTCGTAGGTGGGGGCCACCAGGTCCCCCCATTCGCCGTTCTCGCCGACGAGGACGATGCGGGTGCCGACCTCGCCGATGTACGCTATCTGGCCCTCGGCGCCGCCGCCGTGGCTCTTGGCGAACGCGGTGATCTGCTTCGCCAGCCGGGCGGCGCGGCGCTCGGCGCGGGCCGCGGCCTTACGGTCCTCGGCCTGGGTGTCTGCTGCCTGGGTCTCTGCCATGACAGGAATGCTACCCGCCGGTAATTATCGGAGGAAGGGGTCCACGGCGACGGCGACGAACAGCAGCGTCGCGTAGGTGATGGACCAGTGGAACAGCCGCATCTCCTTGAGCTTGGCACCGACCACACCGGCCTTCGCCCGCCCGTACAGGGCATGCGCCTCGACCAGCCAGAAGGCGCCCAGCAGCACGGCGACGGCCGCGTAGAACCAGCTCGCCGCGCCCAGCGGCCACCACAGGGTGAGCGAGACGAGCACCATCACCCAGCTGTAGATGACGATCTGCCGGCCCACCACGACATTGCCCGCGACGACCGGGAGCATGGGGACGCCCACCCGCTCGTAGTCGTCCTTCACCTTCATCGACAGCGGCCAGTAGTGCGGCGGCGTCCAGAAGAAGAGGACGAGGAAGAGCACGAACGGCGCCCAGGCCAGCTCGTTGCGTACGGCCGACCAGCCGATGAGCACCTGCATGCAGCCTGCGATGCCGCCCCAGACGATGTTCTGGGCGGTGCGGCGCTTGAGGCCGAGGGTGTAGACGAAGACGTAGTAGAGGATGGCCGCGAGCGACAGCCCCGCCGACAGGGGGTTGACCAGCACCCAGAACCACGCGGTGGAAACCACCGAAAGCGTGATGCCGAAGACCAGGCACTCCCACGGTGCGACCATGCCGGTGACCAGCGGGCGCTGCTCCGTGCGGTGCATGAGCGCGTCGATGTCGCGGTCGATGTACATGTTGAGGGCGTTCGCGCCGCCGGCCGACATGTAGCCGCCGATCATGGTTGCAGCGACCAGCCAGAGGTCGGGAACGCCGCCCGCCGCCAGGAACATCACCGGAACCGTCGTGATGAGCAGCAGCTCGATGATGCGCGGCTTGGTCAGCGCCACGAAGGCCATCACACGGGCACCGAACGGCCGGTGGCCGGTGCTCGACCCGATGGCTCCGGCGGGCCGGGATTCGACGGCCGTCACGAACACCCCTGAGGAAAAGTCCAGCAAGCGGCTTCGCTTGCGCGTACCACGCCACTTTAGACGTAGCGGATACTCCGCCTGTGCTCGGGGGTGGCACGTGTTGGCCTCCATAGCGCAAGCGAGGTGCAACCTGAAGGTGTTCTGTGTTCAACAGGCGAAGAAACGCTGACCGGGGCACGCTGGTGACACTGCCGGTGCCGGGGAGGGAATGCCCCTGCCCGGGGATCGGTTGCCGAGGCGTCGAGCCCACACTCGAAAAGGTGCACGCCTATGCGGGGGTAGGCTCGGCAACGCCCGGTGTGCACTTCGTCACCGGCGTAATACATGTGGAGAGGAGCCCTCTCAGGTGAGCACCGAGCCGACCACCACCGAGCTGGAGTGGACCGAGCTGGACGGGCGTGCGGTTGACACCGCCCGGGTTCTGGCGATGGATGCCGTGCAGAAGGTCGGCAACGGCCATCCGGGTACGGCGATGAGCCTCGCCCCCGCGGCCTACCTGCTGTTCCAGAAGCTGATGCGGCACGACCCGTCGGACGCCGCCTGGACCGGCCGCGACCGCTTCGTCCTCTCGCCCGGCCACACTTCCCTGACGCTGTACACACAGCTGTTCCTTTCGGGGTACGGCCTGGAGCTGGAGGACCTGAAGGCCTTCCGCACCTGGGACTCCCGCACCCCCGGCCATCCCGAGCACGGCCACACCACGGGTGTGGAGACCACCACCGGTCCGCTGGGCCAGGGCGTCGGCAACGCGGTGGGCATGGCGATGGCCGCCCGCTACGAGCGCGGCCTGTTCGACCCGGACGCCGCGCCGGGCGAGTCGGTCTTCGACCACACCATCTGGGCGATCGTCTCCGACGGCGACCTGGAGGAGGGCATCTCCTCGGAGGCCTCCTCGCTCGCCGGGCACCAGAAGCTGGGCAACCTGATCGCGCTGTACGACGACAACCACATCTCGATCGAGGGCGACACCGCGACCGCCTTCTCCGAGGACGTGCTGGGGCGTTACGAGGCCTACGGCTGGCACGTGCAGCGCATCGAGCAGGAGCCCTCGGGCGACTTCGACGTCCGGGCCCTGTACGCCGCCTTCGAGAAGGCCAAGGCCGTCACCGACCGCCCGTCGATCATCGCGGCCCGCACGATCATCGCCTGGCCCGCCCCGAACGCGCAGAACACCGAGGCCGCCCACGGCTCGGCGCTCGGCGAGGCCGAGGTCGCCGCCACCAAGAAGGTGCTGGGCTTCGACCCGGAGCAGCACTTCGAGGTCGCCCCCGAGGTGCTGGCGCACGCCCGCAAGGTCGCCGACCGCGGCCGCGAGGCCCACGCGGAGTGGACCAAGCGGTTCGAGGAGTGGCGCTCCGCCAACCCCGAGCGGGCCAAGACCTTCGACCGGATCCACGCCGGAGAGCTCCCCGCCGGGTGGGAGGACGCCATCCCGGAGTTCCCGGCGGGCAAGGACGTCGCCACCCGCAAGGCCTCCGGTGAGGTGCTGAAGGCGCTCGGCGCTGTGATCCCCGAGCTGTGGGGCGGCTCCGCCGACCTGGCCGGCTCGAACAACACCACCATCGACGCCTCGTCGTCCTTCCTCCCCGCGGACAACCCGCTGCCGGAGGCGGACCCGTACGGCCGCACCGTGCACTTCGGCATCCGCGAGCACGCCATGGGCTCGACCATGAACGGCATCGCGCTGCACGGCAACACCCGTGTCTACGGCGGCACCTTCCTGGTGTTCTCCGACTACATGCGCCCGGCGGTGCGCCTGGCGGCGCTGATGAAGCTGCCGGTCTCCTACGTGTGGACGCACGACTCCATCGGCCTGGGCGAGGACGGCCCGACGCACCAGCCGGTCGAGCACCTGTCCGCTCTGCGCGCCATTCCGGGCCTGAATGTGGTCCGCCCGGCCGACGCCAACGAGACCGCCATCGCGTGGGCGGAGATCCACCGGCGCCACACGGCCAAGCCCGCCCCGCACGGCATGGCGCTGACCCGGCAGAACGTGCCGACCTACCCGGCGAACGAGAACGCCGCCAAGGGCGGGTACGTCCTCATGGACGCCGAGGGCGGCCAGCCGCAGGTGATCCTGATCGCGACGGGCTCCGAGGTGCAGCTGGCCGTGGAGGCCCGCGAGCAGCTCCAGGCCGAGGGCATCCCGGCGCGCGTGGTCTCCATGCCGTCCGTGGAGTGGTTCGAGGAGCAGGACCAGGCCTACCGCGACAGCATCCTGCCGCCGAACGTGCGGGCGCGCGTCGCGGTCGAGGCCGGCATCGCGCTGACCTGGTACCGCTTCGTCGGCGACGCGGGCCGGATCGTGTCCCTGGAGCACTTCGGGGCAAGCGCCGATTACAAGGTCCTCTACCGCGAGTTCGGTATCACTGCGGAGGCCGTGGCCGCCGCCGCGCGCGACTCGATCGCCGCCGCCGCCCGCTGACGCACAGACGCATACGACGTACCGAGGAGATGCAGAACCCATGACAGACGCACTCAAGCGCCTCTCCGACGAGGGCGTGGCGATCTGGCTCGACGATCTGTCCCGCAAGCGGATCACCTCCGGCAACCTGGCCGAGCTCATGGACCAGAGCCACGTGGTCGGCGTGACCACCAACCCCTCGATCTTCCAGAAGGCGATCTCCAGCGGGGACGGCTACGAGCAGCAGCTCGCGGACCTGGCCGCGCGGAAGCTGACGGTGGACGAGGCGCTGCGCATGATCACCACCGCGGACGTGCGCGACGCCGCCGACATCATGCGCCCGGTGTACGAGACCAGCGGCGGCCAGGACGGCCGGGTGTCCATCGAGGTCGACCCGCGTCTGGCGCACAACACGGTCGCCACCGTCGCCGAGGCCAAGCAGCTGGCCTGGCTGGTGGACCGGCCCAACACCCTGATCAAGATCCCGGCGACCAAGGCGGGCCTGCCGGCCATCGCCGAGGTGATCGGCAAGGGCATCAGCGTCAACGTCACGCTGATCTTCTCGCTGGAGCGCTACCGCGAGGTCATGGACGCCTACCTGACGGGTCTGGAGAAGGCGCGGGCCGCGGGCCTGGACCTGTCCCTGATCCGTTCGGTGGCCTCCTTCTTCGTGTCGCGCGTGGACACCGAGATCGACAAGCGCCTGGAGAAGCTGGGCACCGACGAGGCCCGGGCCCTCAAGGGCAAGGCCGCCGTCGCCAACGCCCGGCTGGCCTACGAGGCGTACGAGGAGGTCTTCTCCTCCGACCGCTGGAAGGCGCTGGAGCACGAGGGCGCGCACAAGCAGCGTCCACTGTGGGCCTCGACCGGCGTGAAGGACCCGGCCTACCCGGACACCCTGTACGTGACCGAGCTGGTCGCCCCGGGCATCGTCAACACCATGCCCGAGGCCACGCTGGACGCGGTGGCCGACCACGGCGAGATCAGCGGCGACACCATCCGCGGCACCTACGAGCAGGCCAAGGGCGAGCTCGACGCGATCGCCGCGCTCGGCATCTCGTACGACGACGTCGTCCAGCTGCTGGAGGACGAGGGCGTCGAGAAGTTCGCGACGTCCTGGAACGAGCTGCTGGCCTCGACCGAGGCCGAGCTCAAGCGCCTGGCGCCGAAGGAGGCGTAAGCACGTTGAGCAGCGCCAACCCGCTGCGTGACGCATCGGACCGACGGCTCCCGCGTATCGCGGGACCGTCGGGCCTGGTGATCTTTGGCGTCACGGGCGATTTGTCACGTAAAAAGCTGATGCCCGCTGTCTACGACCTCGCCAACCGCGGGCTGCTGCCGCCGGGCTTCTCGCTCGTCGGCTTCGCCCGCCGCGACTGGGCGGACGAGGA
>NZ_JBSFLB010000026.1:71081-155283 GCF_053598835.1 Streptomyces sp. NPDC001070 | reverse complement strand
GGCACCGGCCGCACGCAGCGGGAGCTGTCCACCGCCGACGAGTGGTTCCGCGTCCTGGCCGGTACCTTCGGCATGACCCTGGTCGAGATAGACGCCGGGCCGGCGGGGCGCCGGGGGAGGTGGTGCGGGGTTAGGCGATGCGGCGGACCTCGTCGCCGTCGTCGAGGAGCATCGACAGGCGGGAGCCGCTGTCCCAGGTGACGTTGAGCTGCTGGAGGGCGTGGTTGAAGGAGCGGACGGTGCCCTCGTCGCCGGGGCGGAGCTCGGTGTGGTTGTCGGTGGTGCGGACGAGGGCGATGCGCTGGCCGGCGCGGTACATGGGCCGCCTTCCTCTTGCGGCGGTTTCGGTGGACTGGTGTGGCACATGTGCCGGGCGGTGGATCGCCGCCGCCCGGCACGGCGGTTCAGGACGTCTGAGGAACCTCGGCGGTGGTGCTGCCGTCCTCGTGGCTCAGCGTCGTGACGCTCAGCAGCGCGCCGAAGGCCCAGACGCGCGCGATGGACTTTCCGTCCTCGTGCGTGACCTCCAGCTTCCAGCTCCCGTCGAAGACGGTCGCGGTCGCGCTGATCGGCTGCTCGCTCATTCAGTTCTCCTCGCATCGTGGGCCCGGGCTCTCCCCTTGCCCATCCCTCGTATTCTACAGGCATTCAGCGCCGGACGCAAGAAAAAAATGACGTTTCCGCAGGTCAGAGACCCTATGCCCTGGTCATGAGCCGGTCGGCGAGCCGCATCGCCTCCTGGAACGCCTCGGCAACCGCGAACCGGCCCAGGATCTCGTCGCGCTCCTCGAACAGGTGCGTGCGCTCCCGCGCCGCCCGGTTCGCCAGGTCGCCGTCGGCGAGGGTGTCGCCGCAGGCGATGACCACACGCGGGCCCAGGCCCCACACGATCGCGTTGACGGCCGCGCCGGCCGCCGCGAGCGGGTCGAGCTCGTTCAGCCACCACTCGTAGTCGGCCGGGTCGCACTGCAGGTGGCGCAGGTGCTGGGCGAGGGCCCGGAACATGCCGCCCGTTCCGCCGGCGGGCTCGTGGAACTTCTGGCCCTTCGGCGGCGCCTCCGGGCAGTTCATCGCGGCCATCATGTCGCACAGCTCGGGCGGGGTGTGGTACTCGCCCATGCCCTGGCGGGCGCCGTGCGAGCGCAGCGAGGTGATCGTCCACGACATCACGTCGGTGTCCGAGCGGTGGTAGGGGTCGGGGTCGCCGGTCAGCTGCAGGATGCCGTACTTGAGGGCCGTGTCGGTCACCCGGCGCACCGCGTGCGCCTTCTCCTGCACGCCGTCCTCGGTGAGCCAGGCCATCAGCGGAGCCATGCGGGCTCCCAGCTCGGGCCGGTGCGCCCAGGCGTTCACGTAGATCTCGCGGTAGCCCTGCAGGAGCTGGTAGTCGCTGCAGCTGCTGATGATGCGGGCGACGTCCTCGCTGTGGCCCTTGATCGGGAACAGGGCCAGGCCGCCGATGATGCTGACGGGGATGTCGATGCGGTACCCGCCCCAGTTGGAGGCGTGCCAGGTGTCGGCGACGGCCTCGCCGAGGCGCTGCCCGGCGTCGCGCGGGTTGCCGATCAGCAGCGGCGCGATACGGCGCGGCGCGGGGATGGGCGTCTGCACGGACGGCAGCTCGGGCCGGGGGTCGGCGAACAGGCCCTCAGGCTCGTCGGCGGCCACGGCCGGGCGGGGTGCGGGCGCGGCGGCCGGGCGGGGCGCGGGCGCGGGGCGGGCGGTGAACGTCGCCGGGATCTCCTCGGCGAACAGGCTCTCGGGCTCCTCGTCGGCGACCACGACCGGGCGGGGCTCGGGCGCGGGGCGAGGCGCCGGCGCGGCAGCCGGGCGGGGTGCGGCCGCGGGGCGGGCGGTGAAGGTCGCCGGGGTCTTCTCGGCGGGCGCGAACAGGTCGAGCTGGTCCATCGGTTGCTCCTTGGAGGTGTGGGCATGGGGGCGCCCCGCCGCCCGGGCCGTGGTCGGCCGGGGCGGCGGGGCGCTGTCGTGCGTGGGCGGTGTTACGCGGTGCGGTGGCGGCCCGGCGCGTGGCGCGGGCACTGACACGGCGGCCAGGCCCAGGGCGACGCGAGGGGCGCGAGGTTCTGTGCGCTGGTGATCTCGCGCAGCGGCTGTTCGTCGGTGACCTTGCCGTCAGGGCCGACGCGGTAGGTGCGCAGCGTCATCAAGACGATGGTCGGGAGCCTGGCCTCGGCCGGCTGCTCGTCGGCGGCTTCGGTCGGCTCGGGTGCCGTGGTCGTCACTGGCCTTCCTCCGCGTCCGTGAGGGGGGCGGAGGCTTCCTCCGGGCGGGGCAGGCCGCAGCCCTCGCAGTGGAGCTCGTGCCAGTCCGAGTGGGCTCCACAGGCGCACCACCAGGTGGCGAAGTGCCAGCCCCATCCGCCGCCGCCGATGCTGTACAGGCCCTCGGCGTTGGGCTGGATGATCGAGGCGCCGGTGTTCTCTTCGTCGTGCCACTGCCAGCTGACGTGGACGACGACCGCTCGGGGCTCGCCCGCGCGGGTGCCGCCGTCGATGACGTGGATGGTGTCGACGCTGTCGTGGCCGCGCTCGTCGGCCGCCTGCTGTGTCTGGGCGGCGATCCGGCGGGCGGTGTCGAGGGTGAAGTGGGGCTTCAGCCAGCCGTTCCACCGGTTGGCGGGGTCGACTACGGCATCGAACGGGCCGAGCGAGTCGTCGATGCAGACTCGGGTCTGGATCTTGCGGTTGTCGACGGGCCGCTGCTGCCGGTCGGCCCAGAGGATGCGGCGCTTGAGGACCCAGTTGGTGCCCTCGGCGTTGGGCTCGTAGATGGCGAGGAGGTCGGTGTGGAGCACGTAGGCGTACTCGTACTGCCCGCCCGCGGTGCCCTCCTGGGTGAGCAGCCCCATGTCGATGCGGTCGCTGTGGTCGCCGCTGTGGCAGTAGCACTCGCCCGCGTTCCCCCTGCGGGGCAGGCTGACCCAGCCGTTGGGGTGCTCGTCGAGCAGGGCGCGGGCCGCGGCCTCGACGTCGCCGCGGTGAACATCGGAGACCAGGTAGCCGAGGGTGAAGATGCGGCCGGCGGGGTCGCCGTCGCACTGGACGTGGCGGCCGGCGAAGCCGCCGTCCGCGGTGGGGCGGGCAAGGATGGACTTGGTGGCCATGGATTCCTCCGGGCATGGAAGGGGCCGGGCGCCCGCGGTTGCGGGGCCCGGCCCAAGGGGTGGGTGGAGCGGGGTCAGGGGCGGTCGTTGGCGCGCGTGATCGTGTCGGCGAGGTAGAGCACCGCGGCGGTCAGGCCGCTGATCGCCGCGGCGATCTCGTCGGCGTCGTGGGACGTGAGGTCGCTGGGGACGAGCTGGGCGGTGTCCTCGGCGATCTGCCGCAGTTCGCGCCTGGTCGGGCTGGTGCGCGCGGTCTTTGCTTCCGGCTTGCTGGTGTCGGGCACGGTGTTCTCCTTGGGGTGCGGCCGGGCCGGGCCCGCGGTTGCGGGGCCCGGCCCGGTGGTCGGGGTGGGGTCAGAGGTCGGAGGTGGCGGCGGCGAGGGTGTTGACGAGGAGCGCGACGGCCTCGTCGTTGCGGTCGTCGGCCGCGAGCGCGGCGTACCGGTAGAGGGTCGAGGCGACGGTCAGCGGCAGCTGGTCGGCGTACTGCTCGAACGTCAGCTCGCGCTGCCGCCAAGGCCGGTGCTGGTATCCGGCGCGGAGCGCGGCCGTGGCCATGGCGTCGGCGTACCGGACGGCCTGACTGGTCAGGTCCAGGTCCCGCGCGGCGCTGTTGAGGGCCTGAGTGGCGACGGCGAGGACCTGGTCCACGTGCCGGGCGGCGGTGGCGTGGCGGCGCCGAGAGGGGCAGGCGGGCCGGCGGGCGCGGATGCTGCGGATGCGCTCGACGTCGTGCAGTTGCCGGGCGGTGCGCCGGGCTTCCTGGCTGTCGGCGGCGTCCACCTCGTAGGAGGACAGGCAGGCGACCCACAGGTCGATGCGCAGCCTGTCGCAGGCGCCCTGGTCTTGGGGGGCGGGCTCGACGGCGACGATGCGCATCCCGTACGGCTCGTCGTTGAAGGCGACGATCCAGCGGCCGCGGGGCGGGTCGAGGTTGGTCATGCGGGTCTCCAAGAGGTCGATGGTCAAACGAGCGTTGTGGCATATCTGAGGTCGGGGCGGCGGGGTTGCCCGCCGCCCGGGCCGGGGGGTCAGCGGCTGATCTGGCCGATGTGGACGTGGATGTCGGTGGCGACGAGCCACAGGCTCTTGGCGATCAGCGCGGTCTCGAAGAGTGAGCGGTAGAACAGGCAGGCGGTCTGCGTGAACTGCTCGTGGGTCAGGCCGTGCTCGCGGTCCTTGGGGAGGAAGAAGTCGCCGGCCTCGAAGGCCATGGCGATCGCCTTGTTGACGAGGTCGGTGGCGTCTCGGACGTCGGCGCCGGTGACGTCGTGGCGGTCGACGATGTCCACGATGTCGAGCCCGGCGGGAAGGGGCGGGGGCGTGAGGGTTGAAGCGGTGGTCATGTTGCTCTCCAAGAGGTCGGGTTGGGGGGCGGCCTGCCCTCCCTGCTGCTCTTATTCTACCACCCTTCGGCGCGTATGCCCTGGTGGGCCGGACTTTTCAGGCGGTCAGGCGGGGGAAGGCGACCACGAGCGCGGTCGCGTTGTCGCGCCTCTCGTCGAGGCGGCGACCCACGGCCAGGGCCTCGGACACCAGCGAGGCCGCGCTGTCCTTCGCGTCCAGCGCGAGCTCGGCGATGGCCTCCAGCAGGCCCGGCTCGTGGGTCTCCAGCGGGTGGTACACCCCGTCCGAGCACAGCAGGAGCTGGGCGGTGATCTCCACCGGCGTCTCGGCCGTGCCGATGTCGCCGTCTTCGAGGTTCGCCATCACCGAGTTGTGGTCCCACTCCTTGGGGGTGCGGCCGGCGTCGAGGAGGTGCTGCGCCCAGTTGTGGTCCTTCGTCAGCTGCTCCAAGGTGCCCAGGTGGGACAGCCGGTAGGCGCGGGCGTCACCGGACCAGGCCAGGCGCACCACCGGCTCGGCGGGGTCGTGGACGGCGACGACCGCGACCGCGCCCGGGTCCATGTAGTGCCAGCGCCGCGCCCGCAGCCGCGCCTCGATCCGGGCGCGGATCTGGGCGATCGCGTCGGCCGGGTCGCCCGAGCGGGCGGCTTCGCGGGCCAGGGCGGGCGCCCACATGCGCACGTGGTCCTGGACGTCCTGCTCGTCGCCGATGCCGTCCAGGACGACGTACGCCCACCGTCCGCTGTCGCGGTCGCGGTGCACGGCGTGCGCGTCGCACTGCAGGTCGCGGGTGCCGATGGCCTGGGCGGCGGACACCTCGGGTTCGGCGACGGCCGCGAACGCGCGCTTGAGGCGGGCCCAGTGCGCGACCAGCTCGGCGCTGGCCGGCGGCAGCGGCTGCAGCAGGCCGTCGCGGTCCGGGGCGCCGGTGACGATGACGGGGCCGCGCAGGTCCGGGCCGGGCGCGCCGGCCAGGTCGTGCCAGGTGCTGAGCGCGACCTGGTTGCGGGGGGCCTGGTGGGCGGCGGGGTTGGCGTGGACGGTCAGGTGGCGGCCGAGCCGCCAGGCGGTGACCGGCCCGTCGAGTTCGCCGGCGATCGCCTGGTGCTGGCGGTCGGTGTCGCCCGCCAGGGGGAAGTCCTCGATGTGGCCGCCCGGCTGGACGTACAGGGCCTCGTAGGTGTTCACGGTTTCCTCTCGGGTGAAAAGGGAGCGGGGCGGCCGGGCCCGTGGTGGGCCCGGCCGCCCGCGCGGGAGGCAGGAGGTCAGGAAGTGGCCGCGGTGTAGCGGGCCTTGAGGGCGTCGACGATCTGCGGCAGGACCTGGCGCACCGGCTCGGGCACGTCGGTGTGCTGCAGCGCCTGGTCCAGGGAGCCCAGCAGGACGACGTCGCCCACCAGCGGCAGCCGCAGCTGCTGCAGGCGGACGGCGTTGATCAGCGAGGTGGCGAACAGGTTCGGCGGCTTCTTCCGGGCGAAGCCGTCGGCGTCCACGGCCACCGACAGGCGGTGGGAGCCGTCGGGGCGGCCGTAGTGGGCGATCTCCACCCAGCCGTCCACGACCAGGCGCAGCGCCGCCGACAGGCCGTCGTCGGCGGGCAGTTGGAGGTCCGTGATGCGGCCGTCGGCGTCGAGGCGGATGGCCTGGATGGTGCGGATGGTGCTCATGGCTCTCCTCATGGGTGTGGGCCGGGGGCCGCCGCGGTGGCGGCCCCCGGCCGGGAAGGGGTCAGGCGAACCAGACGCCCAGGAACGCGTCGAGCGGCTCCAGCAGGTCCGAGAGCTTCTGTGGGCGGGTGTGAACGACGCTGACCGCGTCGATCGGGCCGCGCTCGGGGTCGACGGCAACGAGCTGGACGCGCAGCTCGCCGACGGCCTGCGTGCTGAGCACGACCTTCAAGACCCGCGGGTCGTCGGGGAAGCGGACGTAGAGGTTGTCGCCGATGCGCGCGACGCCCTGCTCGAACCGCTCGGCGAGGTTGGTGGCGAGCAGGCCGATGATGTGGTCCATGGATGCCTCCAGGCGGAGAGTTGTGGCACATCCGGGGGCCGTCGCGGTGGCGGCCCCCGAACGCGGATCAGCGGTGGCGGATGACGATGGCGAGCTCGGCGAGCACCTGCCGCGCCATGCGCAGCTCGTGCGCGGCGCCGAACTCGTCGTCCTCGGCGCGGGCCGCCAGGTCCACGAGGCACTTGAGCAGCGTCTCGGGCATCCGGCGGATCCACGTGGTGTAGTCCTCGCCGTAGGCGGCGGACTGCCAGGTGTCGTGAAGCGCCGCGGCGGCCGCGTGCGCGGCCGTCGCGGCGGACTCGGTGCCGAACTCGTACCGCTCGGCGAGCAGGCGCGGCAGGGCCGGGCCGCCGAGCAGGACGTCGGCGAGGCGGTCGGTGGCCTCACCGCCGGTCAGCGTGTACGGCCCGGCGAGACGGTCGGCGACGTCGGTTGCGAACATGACTTCCTCCAAGAGGTCGTTGGTCAAGGGTTGTGGCACACCTGGGGCGGTGTCCCGCCCCAGGCCCTCGCGGTCAGCTGCCGGCCGCCTCGCGGATTCCCTCGGCGGACCGGGCCGCCAGCCAGCGGCCGAACGTCGAGTCCTCGAACTCGCCGTCGACCGGTTCGGCCGTGCGGTCCTCGGCGTCCTTCACGTGCGCCTCCTTCGCGGTACGTCGGGGGGACCTTCCCCTCGCCTGCTCCCTCTTATTCTAGCTGCCAGCCTGGCCACGTCAAGCATTTTTTTCGCATATCAGCAGGTCAGAGGGCTGCTGGCCGGGCGTGTGGTCGGGCCACGGCACGGCCTCCAGCGCCCGGCTGTGCGTGTCGGGCACCGGCGCGAGCGGCCAGCCGGCCCAGTGCAGGCCCATCGCGGCGAGGATGAACGCGTCGGCTTGGTCGTACTTGCCGGGGCCGGTGCACTCGATGCCGTACCGCTGCGCGACCGCGTCACACACCATGCCCTTGGTGATGCGGGCCCGCTTCTCCTTCGGGTAGTCCTTGGCCGGGTTGGCGCTGCCGGTGGCGTAGATGGTGCGGGAGGCCGGCGCCACCACCACGTACGGGATGCCACGGTCGTACAGGTCCTGCGTGAGGATCCACCACGGGCCGGCCAGTTCGTGATGCCCGGCCTGCCCGCCGCGCCCGTACGCCGCGCCCTCGATGACCACCAGGTCGGCCAGGCGGGTGCGGTCCCGGATCTCGCGGCGCAGCCAGCCCAGGCGCTGGTGGCCGCAGGCCTTGGTCCGCAGCGCGTCGGCCCAGCCGTCGCCGGCGATGCCGGTGCACGTCAGCGACGGGTCCACGCCGATCACCAGGCGGCGGTGATCAGGCTGGCCTGGTTGGCGAGCACACAGAAGCTGCAGGACAGGCTTTTCCGAACTACTGAGATTCACAGCCTCATGTCGCAGGGCTAGGTGGCCGAGTAGCCGGGGGAGTCGCACCCCCCCGGCTACTCGGCGGGCTAGGTGTCCTCAACTGCGAGGAAGGGCCACGCGATCCCGGCCGGGGACCGCCCCCGTTGGCAGGAGTGGACGGACATGCCGTCCTTGTCGGCACCGCCCGTCTGTTCGGTGACGCCGCATCAACAACAACGAACTGGCCCCCGTTGCAGCTCTGCGATGTGTCCAGAGCCCCTATCGAGTCATCCCCTCTTGATCAGGGGTTCTGTCGCATCATCGGTGGTCGAAGTCGCTCCTGATGAGAATCCGCGTCGGGGGCGGGTCCGGTGAGGTCGTGCTGGCCGCGGGTGTGGCTGGGCAGTCATCTCCGGCCCAGCCACACCGGGCGGTCACCTTCGGGGCGGGGCCGCTGGGTGGCGGGCGTTCGTGCGCTGCCGCGGCACCCGGGACAACCTGCCTGCAGGCTCGCAACGCCAGGAGAACTCCATGATCTTGGAAGCCCGTGTCTGCTTCACTTCGAGAACGCCCACCTGCAGCCAGAATCACACGAACTGGACGCCTGGCTACTTCACCGAAGGCCTGCCCAGCTGGCCGATGCGGACTGGTCTCCGACCTCGCCGACCTGTTCGAGCTCACCCTGCGGTCTCATACCACAAGGTCACCGTTGCCAGCCATGGCGCGAAGGTACCGGGGCCGGGCCCGATGATCAGGAGCTGAGAGTCTCCAGAATTGCCGAGCCGGACGTCCGGGACGGACGATCCGGCGTGCCGCCGCACATCTGCCCTGGTCAGGACCGCACCCTCGGGGAGTGTCACCATGACGAGGTAAAGGAAGCGCCGACTACCCCAGACGTCGCGATACCGGTGCCCTCGGCCAGCCCGCCGAACCAACCCGTTCTTGTCGATGACGATCTGGCCGGGGATTCCGTCGTACCGGTAGGCGACCTCGCCTGGGACCCTGGTCCAGCAGTCGACGTCCATCACGAAGGCGTCGGTGGGCGCGTCGTGCTCCCGTGTCGGGTAGCGGATGTAGACGGGCGGCACGAGTGTCCTGGGCGGAATGTCCAAGATCAGTGATTGAGTGCGGTCGCCGATGATCTGGACATGGCATTCGCGGCCCCACGGCCCGCTCCCGGCCACGACGGCGCACTCGTCGGCCGACCGTGCGCGGGCGAGGAGGTCCCGGCGCTCGGCTGCCGATGTCCCGTCGGCCCGCAGTCCCGTCAGCACGTCGATGAGCAGGTTCCGCCGGGTGCCCAGGGCGGCAGCCAGCGGGATCCGGTGGGTGCTGATGATCTTGACGAGCTCGGCCCGCAGCGAGGGTGGCCCGGTGGGGAACTCCGCCAGGGTCCGCGTCGCCGCGTCGACGACCCCCGTGCCCAGCGCATGATCGGATCCCCTGGCCGCGGCCCTCAGACCGAGCTCGGCGTACATCCGGAGCTCCTCCCAGGCTAGGGCCGGGTCCCGTAGGTCGCAGGCGATCCGGTGGCGTTCCCGGGCCCGGACGGCGGCCTCGGCGTACCGCCGGGTGGCGTGCAGGATCTGGATGAGGGCGAGGTCGGCGTCCCACCATGCGCCACCGGATTCCGGAGGAAGGGATTCGGCGAGCTCCCGCGCCATCCGCTCGGCGGCCGCGGCGTCGCCCCGGTTGAGTCGGAGCAGCGCGAGCTGGGCGCGGGTGATGCCGACGCTGCGTTCGTCGCCAGCCGTCATCAGCAGCGGCAGCGCCGCCTCCAGGCCAGCCTCTGCCTCGTCGAGCCGGCCGGCGGCCCGGTAGAGCGCGGCCAGGTTCGAGCAGATCCTTCCCTCGTCGCCAGGGTTGCGGGCGTGGTGGAGCGCGCCCAGATAGATCGGTTCGGCGGGACGGCCTGTCCGGTCCGCGATGAGGGCTGCGGTGTTGAGGAATTCGGCGGGCCGCTTCAGCTTCGCCGCCGCCTTGATAAGGGCATCGTCGTCGATGTCAGGCGGTTCGTCGGGGACGGGTTCCTTAGGATTGGTCAGGACCGCGGCGGTTCGCAGTACCGTCCGCCAGCCGTCCTCGAGGCGTCCTGCCCGGGCGAGGAGATCAGTCATGGCTGCCAGATGCTCTACGACCGAGCGCCATCGGTTCTTTACCGCCGTCAGCCGCGTGTCGTCGGCCAGGGCGTCCTCCCATGAGCGCAGTGCCCTCTCGTGGGCGGCGATGACTTCGCTCAGCGTGGTCCGTCCCGTCGCGGCCAGCGTCGCCCAGTAGCTCACGTCGTAGTCGGCTAGGAGCGCGGGGAGCTGCCGTCCGTTCACGAGGTTGTGCACCTCGAACGCCGCGGACGGGTCGGCCTCGGCGTGGGCGCGCAGGTCGTCGGCGAGGGCGCGTGCAACCCGCTCGCGGATGAAGGCCGCCGTGGTGAGCTGGTCGGAGCGGATCAGGTCTTGTGCGAGGGCATAGACGATCGGCAGGCCGTACTCGGCGATCTCGCAGCGCTGCCGGTCGTCGATGAGCGGAGCCAGCCGGGCCGGCATGCTGGGCAGGCCGACGAGGACATAGGCATACCGGTCGTCATAGGGGACGTGGTCGCTCGCGCCAATCGCCTGTCGCAGCGCGCCGCCGATCGGGACCTCCGCGGCGGAGGTCAGGGCACCGATCAGGGCCGCGCAGATCCGTCCCGCTGCCATCGCCCGGACGGGCCAGAGCGTGCCGATGTAGGCCCGGGCCCCGGCCGTCACGAAGGCTGCGCCGGTGGTGTGGCGGCTGCCGCACGAATTGTTCACCACGACAGGAGCGCGGCGCAGCCGCCAGGCCGCGACCTCCGCCGCCGTGAGCGGCCCGTCCGCGAGCTCGACGAAGTCGGCCTCGCCATGGCAGGTCAGCATGATCAGCTCGGCGGGGAGCCCACCCGCAGTACCGCTGACGAACTCCTTGGTCGCCTCCGTGCCGCGCAGTCCCACCGGCCGAGCCGCTGTAGCCGCCGCGGCGGCGCGCATGCCCTCGAGACCGGACTCCCCGCTGTCAAACGCTTCTACGATCAGGGACGCGCCGAACCTCGGGACGGGGGCACTCTGCCGATTGAGCGACCGCAGCAATAGCGCCGGCGCCTGAGCATCCGGGAGCGTCCCGGTCTCCACCTGGTCGGCCCACCGACCGTCCCCGGCCGGCAGTAGCGAGTAGGCGAAGCCCCGGGTGAAGGCCACGGCGCGTTCCGGGGGTTCGGCGGGCAGGTGGGGTGCGATCAGCTGCTCGGCCTGCCGGGCGAGCTCCACCCGGTACCGCTCGATCCTGATCTCCAGGGGTTCTGGATGCGCCGCCGACCAGTCCGGCGGAGGTACGGGTTCCTCGTCGATGTCGAGGAGTTCGAGGGCGTATCCAGCACGTGCTGCATAGGCGGCGGCGATGACCCGGACACATGGCTCGGGCGAGTCACACACCACGAGGCCGGAGATTGGCTTGGTGGTGGACAGGTTTTCGTAGACAGCCTGTGCCGGATCCCCGTCGATCAGGACTGCCGGAGCGTCCGGCGACAGAGCCGCAGCGACCCCGCGGTACCAGTCATCCGGCCCGGTGCCGATCGTCACGACGCACTCTTGCTCAAGACCGAGCAAATCGGCCGAGCCGGCGAGGGTGTCCACGACGACGGCCCGGCCGATGCCCAGATCGGCGAGCAGCCGCCCCGCCTCGGCCATCTCGCTGTCCGAGGCGACGGGGAGCACCACGGCGAAGCGGTCCCCTGAGGTCAGATGGGCGGCCGCCGTAGCGGCAGCGTCGCCGGGCCGGACGAGCAGCGCGGTGCGGTCGATCTGGAGGCCCGGGACTCCGCCCCGCACTACCAGCAGGACGACGTGGTCGCCAGCTGGCAGGTCAATCCAGAGGCGGTCGCCGTGCGCGTGAACCTCTTGCTCGGCCGAAATCCACACCTGCAGCCCGCTAGGAAGGAGGTATCCGCCGTCCGCCTCCGCGCTCAGACCCGGGCAGTGAGCCTCCCATCGGTGGGGCCGCTCCAGGGAGTAGGTCAATTTGACCGCCGCGACCGCGTCGGCGCCGTCGAGCTCCTGATAGAGCAGATTGCGCTGGTGCCGGGGAGCGGTTTCGCCATTGACCTCCTTGCGGAGTTCCTTTTCGATGCCCGCCGAGACCTTCCGTTCCATTTCGAAGGCCATCGGATTTGCTCGATACGGCAGGCCCAGCCGCTCCAGTCCCTGGCTGATTTCCGGTTCGAGCGTCTCGAGCCCCAGCTGACCTGCCCACGAGTGGCCCTTCGTGGTGACGCAATCCGTGTCACCCGCGTGGGGAGGTGCGGTCTCTCGGAACTGGACGGGGTCGCGAGCGTGCTGGCTGTCGCTAATTCCGGTAATGGCGCCCTCGTCATCGAGTAGGAAGCAGATCCCCCCGTGGCGACCGAACCGTACGGACATCGCGCCCTCAGCCCGGTTCCGTCGTCGCAGCGGGGACGGGGTCGGCCGGGGAGCGCGGGGTCCCGTACCAGGTCGTGCCGATCGCCGCGCCGAGCAGGACGACCGCCGTGATCGCGGCCACCCGGGAGCAGGTCAGCAGGCGGGCGGCGGTCCGGGCCTCCCGCCGATACCGGGCCCTGATGTAAGGACCCGAGTAGGTCTCGACCCTGCGTGGAGTCCCCTGGGCCGCGAAAGCGCCGAGGGTGATCGCGGTGAGGGCGGCCGTGGCCGCGCCGGCAAGTAGGACCCCCGTCAGCACGTAGCCGATGTCGTTCTGGATCTTACTGATGTCGGCCGGCCCCTTGACGACCAGCACTACGCCGAAGACACTCATCACCGCGCCGAGGCTCGCGACCCACCGCTCGGCCGCGGCCCGCAAGTTCGGCAGCTCATTAAACGCTAGCTCCGCCGCCCGCTCCTCCCAGCGCAGGTCCTCTAGTGTCGCCGGGCGCGCGGCGACCGCCCTCGGGCGCGGCTCAGGACCATTCGAGCTCGACGACGGCATAGGCGCCGCACCCCCTACTTCCGTCGGGACGTCCAGCATGCTCGGCCCCGCAGGCGCACCGCACGACGACCCGATCCTGGCCGTCGTCCCGGGAACCCGGCCCTAGATACGTCGTGATCCCACCGGAATCCAGCCGTTTCACGGTCCGGTGCGCGCACCGAGGGCAGTCCCCTGCGAACTCCCATCCGTCACCGCCCTCCTCGAATCGGAAGGTCTGCAGAACGGCCTCGGCCCACGCGGCGGTACTCACCAGTTCATACGGAACGCTCAGATCGTCCAGCCCCCTCCAGCCCTCCGTGTCCGGCCCTCTCACGATAAGGCCGGGCGCCGCCCGCCCGAAAGATCCCTACCGGGCCGCGATATCGAGAAGCATCAGAAGCCGCGTGTGTACCCGCCGGGCCAGCCGTCGCGGGGGACGGGAGGGCGCGGTGGCCTGACAGTTACCGCAAGCGCCCCGACAGAAGCTGTCCTCAATGATCGAGACCAGACGGTGACCCGAGGTGGTGACGGCTGCCTGGGCTGCGGCCAGGTCGCGGGTGCCCGGCCATTCGACGTCGCCGAGGTCGCAGTGCACGACCTGCACGCGGTCGCGGACGCCGGCGGCGTCGGCGAGCTGCACGACGTGGTGGAGCATCGCCTGGCTGTCCTTCCCCGCGCTGGAATTGGCCAGGATGAGGTCGGCGTCGGCGAGGTCGGGCAGGGGTGGCGGTTCGGGCTCGAACAGGGCTACCTGCACGGGTGGGTTCCTTGTCTTCGGTTGGGTGGGCCGTGCCCGCGGGGGTGGTGGACACCCGCGGGCACGGCCCGGCTTGAGGGGTCAGTGCGGGTGGACGGCGGGCGTCTCCTCGGCGGCGGCCAGCTCCTCCTGCTCGATCTGAGCGAGGCGGGCGACGTAGCCGACGATCGCGGTGACGGAGTGCGCCCAGTCCTCGCTGCTGGCGCGTGCGGCCGTGGCGTACAGGGCCTCACAGGTCGCCGTGTCGCCGTTGAGGAAGGCGGTGATGAACCGCAGGGCGAAGGTGTGCGCGGGGTGGCGGGGGCCGTCGGCCGGGTCGGGCGCGACCAGCACCCACAACGTCTCGGGAGACGGGTGACCGTACACGCGGATGAGGGTCTGCCGTCCGGTCTCCGCCAGGGCGCAGCACACGCCGTACATCTGCTGGCCGTCGCTGCCTTGCGCGATCTCGGCCATCAGCCGCATGGCCTCTTCGTGGTCGTCGTTGGCGGCGTTGCGCAGGACGTCCATGGCGAGTTCGGCGCGGCGAGAGGTGTCCATAGGGGGCTGTGCTCCTTGACGTGGGGTTTGGCCTGCGCCCGCGGGGGTTGGTGGACACCCCGCGGGCGCGGCCGGCTTGAGGGGATTGGGTCAGACGGGCAGGAGGGCGAGGCTGTCGGCCCATGTGCGGCCGCCGGATGCCCACGCCACGGCGTGCAGGGCCAGGCGCTTGTTGGTCTCGTCCAGGGAGTTCAGGTCGGCCAGGGACAGGGCGTGGCGGCCGGTCAGGACGCACGCCAGGCGCAGGACCTGCCACTCCGAGAGGGTTCCGATCAGGGGGCCGTCGGCGGCGGTCAGGCACGCGGAGGCGACCTGGCGCCAGGCGATGCGGGATTGGCCGTCGGTGTCGGCGATGACCAGCTGGGTGCGCTGCAGCTCGCCCAGCCAGTGGCCGTGTGTGGCCAGCAGCCACACGGCGGCTTCTTCCTGCCACGAGCTGGCGGCGCGCTCTCCGAGGCGGGCGCCGAGGGCGGTGATGTCGTTCACGGGGTTCTCCTTGGGGTGTCAGCGGGTGGTGCGGGGCTTGGGGAGGTGGCCGACGTGCCAGCCGCCGCAGGTGCGGTTGCGGCACGGGTAGGCGTTCAGGCGGACGGCGCCGCCTGCGGTGAGCCGGTCGCGTTCCTCCACGGCTTCCTGATGGGTGTCGTGGCGCTTCTTGCCGGTGCAGGCCCGGTTCTTGGTGCGGATCACTTCGGGCCGCCGGGCGCGTCTTCGGCGCGGACGCAGGTGACTTCCACGGGGGTGGTCTCGACGCGGCCGGTCACGGTGCGGCTGAGTTCGCCGGTGCGGCTGGTCGGTTTCGCCACGCCGAGGTTGGGGGCGCCGATCGCCTCGGCAGCCCACAGCTCGAAGACGCCTGGGCGGGGGTAGTACAGGAACACGCGCAGGCCCACGGTGCGCTGGCCGCCGGCGTGAACGTGGTCGACCTCGATGCCGTCGGCTTCCAGGCCGGGGTGCGAGGTGGCCAGGACAGCTCCGGCGATGAGCGGCTGCAGGGCCTGGCGCACTGGGCGGGTGGTGGTGCGGGTCACGGTCGTCTCTCCAGGGGGCGGGGCGGGGCGGTGGGATGTGGGTCAGGCGGCGGGGACGAACAGCTCCAGCTGCTGGGCCGTCTCTTTCTCCGCCTTGCGGCGCGCGGAGATCTGGCGGGCCACCTGGCGGCAGGAGGCGCAGGCCCGTTCGCCGTGGCGGTTGTGGTCGCGGGCTCCGGCTTCTGTGCCGCAGGAGGCACGCAGCTTCGGCTCGGCGAGCTCCTCGTCGCTGACGACGTCGAGCGAGTCGATGACCTCGCCGTTGCACCAGAGGCGGCCGCCGGCGATGCCGTCGAACAGGACCTGGACGGGCTTGATCAAGGCGATGCACTCGGCGCGGAACGGGCACGGCTTGCAGCAGCCCAGTTGGGCCGTGCACAGGCGCCGCAGTTCGGCGGTGTTGCGCCAGTGGTCCTCGCTGGGGGCGAAGCCGTCCTTGCCGCGGCAGGGTGCGCGAGTGGTCCAGTCGGGCCTCACAGCTCCGCCTCCGGGTCGAAGAAGCGGTTGGCGACGATGGCGGTGACCGTGTAGTCGGCAGCCTCGGTGGCCGCTTCCATGCGGTCCTCGGGCATGTCCTCGTCGGGCACCCACTGCAGGTCCTCCTGCAGGCCTTGGATGTGGCGGGCGTGGCTCTCGCAGTGCTCCACGGCGGCCTCGCGGCTGGTGTAGTAGCCCAGCGAGAAACCGGAGTGCGAGGCGAGCCACATCCGGCCGTCGTCGGCCGGGGGTGGGGCGAGAGCGGCGTGGGCGTGGGCCATGGCGGTCAGCAGTCCGGCGATGCGCAGCGCCCGGTCGGCGGGCTCCTCGCCGAAGGCGATCTGCTGGGGCTGGGCCGCGCCGCCCACGGTGGCGCCGTTGCGGTAGACGGCTTCGGCTTCGGCCAGCAGCCGGGCGGCTTCCGCCCGGTGGTAGGTGGTGGTCACAGGGGTCTCCAGAAACGTGGCGTGGGGTGGGGGAGGGGCGGCGGCCAGGCCGGGTGGGGCCTGGCCTGCCGGGCGGCTACAGGGCGGCCTTGATGCGCTCGCCGATGTGCCGGGCGACGTTCACCGACACCGCGTTTCCGGCCTGCATGGTCTGCTCGGCCTGGGTGCCGATGACGATGTACCGGTCGGGGAACCGCTGGGCTCCCAGCTGCTCGCGGGGCTTGAGCATCCGGAAGTGGCAGTCCTCCATCGCGGGCGCGGAGCGCAGCAGGGCGGCGGAGTCCCGGGTGGACAGGGTGTGGACGGGCTCGCCGGCCGTCTTCACCGCGGCCTTGCGGTAGGGGATGACCAGCGTGTTGCGCAGCTCGGCGGGGACCGCCCCGCCGGGGACGACCAGGCCGTGATGGTTGCCCTGCGCGGTGACGGCGGTGACCGGCTCGGTGGCCAGGGCCGGGTTGGCGTTCTGCCGGTAGGTGATCACGAACGGCTCGGGGACGACCGTGACCAGGGCCTCGCTTTCGCGGGTCAGCCGGGCCCGCATCGGGTCGGCGACGTCGCTCGCCGTGGTGTTCCAGCTGCCGCCTGTCGGCACGAGCAGTGCGTCGCCCTGCTTGATGGTGCGGGTGGAGAACGGGCGCTCGCCCACGGCGTAGGCCCGGTCGGTTCCGTCCTTGCCGTGGTTGAGGGTGATCGAGGACGGGGTGTGGGGGAACTTGGTCAGGCCCGCGCGGATGCGGTCCAAGGTGGTGTCCGCCAGCGGCTTCTTGCGGTCGCCGATGCGCTGCCCGAGGTCGTCCCAGTTGATGACGGAGGCGGCCGGGCACACGTAGGGCTCGACCTCGACGTGGCGGCAGCGCGTGTTGGGGCAGCGGTAGTTGTAGTCGCGCAGGTACTTGCCGATGCGAACACCGGGGGTGAACCACGCCTTCTTCGCGCGGACGTCCTTGCCGCACTCGAAGCAGTGCGCGAGCGGTCGGGGCTCCAGGTCCGGCTTGGGCATGCCCTTGAGGCGGAAGACGAGGTAGATCCGGTCGCGCCACTGCGGGGCGCGCGGGTTGTCGTCGTCGCCGACGTGCGCGGAGGTGGCGCACAGGATCTGCGGGGCCTCGTAGCCGAGCTCCGTCATGGCCTTGACCCAGGTCTTGAACAGGACCCAGCACAGGGCGAACTCGACGACGTTCTCGATGACGACGTACGGGAACCGCTTCGCCTCGCAGGCCCGCACCACGCACCAGGCGGTGGCCCGGGTCCGCTCGAATGCGTCCGGGGTCAGGGCCTTCCAGGACTCGGCGTCATCGTCGCCGCCGAGCTGGTCGAGGACCTGGAACAGGTCGAGCTGGTCGGTGGGGTGAACGCGGCCGCCGGCCGGGGACACCTCCGTGCAGTTGTGGACGACGATGCCGTCAGCGATGTACGACTCGTCGTCGGCCACCGACAGGTTGTAGACCGTCGCGGACTCCTGCGCGGGGCTGACCTGCTTCGCAGCTGTCCACAGGTGCAGCTCGTCGGTCATGTGCTGGGCGTGGGCCGGGGACGGGTCCACGGTCCACGCGACCGTCCACGTGGGCCGCATGGTGACCTGGCGGCCCTCGATGACGCCGCTGGTGCGCTTGTCACTGAGGTACAAGGTGGCGACGTGTCCGAGGGATACCGCGAGCAGCCGGATCCCGATGGCGAGCTGCTTGGACACAGTGCTGCAGCGGACCGTGGTGCCGGTGCCCCGGTGGAGGTTGCCGTCGGCGGACACGTTGCCGTCGAGCAGGGCACGCCGCCACTGCTCGGGCATGGTCAAAGCCCACGCGGGCAGCCGCTTGCCGCCGGCGTGGCGGCCGAAGTTGTCCTCCAGCCACTGTGCGAGACCCTGGTGGGCGGTGATGAACACGGCCGCCGTCGGCGACTTGGAGCGGGTCCAGCGCAGCTCTCCACCGGTCGCTCTCGGCACGGCCGGCGGGGCGATGGCGTCCAAAGCGGCACTGAGTTCTTCGGCCTCGTGGCGGCCGCAGCAGATGAACACCCTGTGCTCGCTGCCGGGCTTGCGGGGCCTTCTTCCGGCGCGCTTGCAGGTGTCGGAGCAGTACGGTGAGACCCGTCCGGTGGTGGAGTTGCCGTGGGGGCGGGCCGGTTCGCCACAGGTGACGCAGGGCGATCCTGCGGGCTGCGACCGCAGCCGGGGCTGCTTGGGCAGGCGCTGCGGTTCGCAGTTGATGCGGGTCAGGAACCCGTCGCCGAGCCAGCGGCCGACCATCCACCAAAACCGTTCGGTGAACTGCGCGCCCCGTCCGGGCACGGCCGGTATGGGCAGCGGCTCACCGAACGTGCGGGGCGTGGCCCAGTGCTGCCCGGCCAGTTCGGCGGCGGGCACCCACTGTGGCTCCTCGTATTGGCGCCGGTAGTCGCGGATCTCGTTGTTCCACACGCGGGCGCTGCGGCGGGCGTAGAAGGGGTGCTCGGCGGTGGTTTCCAGGCCGGGGTGGCCGTGGCCCTTGACGGTCATGGTGGGGCCGGTGTTCACCATCGTTTTGGTGACGGCCTTCCACTGGCCGGTGTGGGTGAGTACCCGGTCGCCGACCTTCACGTCCTCGATGGGCTTGAGGCCCTGGTCGGTGAGGATCTGCGTCCCGGCTCTGAAGCAGATGATCGAGGCCCATAGAAGCAGGGCGCGGGGCAGGAACCGCATCGGGTAGCCGGTGACGTCGGCGGTCAGGTGCTCGATGGTGGGGTGGTTGGCGGCGTGGCTGTCCATCGCGGTCTGCCAGTGGTTCATGGCGAGCTTGCCGCGCCATCCGGCCTCGACGAGGCCGGAGGAGGAGCCGCCGGCGCCGGCGAGCAGGTCGTTGAACGTCAGGTCGACGTCGCGGGGAAGGGTGGTCAACACGGGTGTTCTCCAAGAGGTCGGGCCCCGCGCCGTGGTGGCGGCGCGGGGCCTGGGGTGTCAGGCGCGGGCGGGGCAGGAGCCGGTCAGCTGGGCGATGAGCAGCGGCAGCGCCGCGAGGTCGCCGATCTGGCGGGCGTAGGCGAGGGCCTTGCCGATCTCCTCGCGCTCTTCGGGGGTGACGGGGTGCGCGATGATGCAGAAGCAGGCGGCGGGGGCCGGGGCCTGGGTGTCGGTCACGGGTTCTCCAGCAGGGCGGGGGCCCGGCCCCGCGGGGTGCGGGGCCGGGCCGTGGCGGTCGGTGGTCACAGCAGGGGCTGGCGGCTGACGAAGACCGCCTGCAGCACGCCGCGGCGCACCCAGACCGTCAGGGGCCACTGGGTGCCGCCCTGCTCGTGGACCATCTGCCAGCCGTCGTCCTGCAGGAGGTGGGTCTGCCAGCCGTACTCCTTGACGGCCTGCTCGTGGCTGTCGAAGGGGCCGGTGAGGACCCGGCCGCTGCCGACGTGCTGGCCGTTGACGCCGACGAAGCTGACGGCGAACCGCTGCGCGGTGGTCAGCAGCAGCTCGCCGAGCCTGACCCCGGCGCTTCGGGTGTCCGCGTCGGTCAGGCACTTCAGGTAGAGGGCGATGGCGGCGAGCATCGTGACGACGTCAGCGCCGTGCTGGCTGTGCTCGCCCTCGGCGGTGGAGTCGTAGGCCACGTCGTTGTGGTTCGGGTTGTCCTCGTGACCGCGCACGATCCGCCAGCCGTTGACGTCGGCGAGGCGGGTGGGCAGCTCGTGGTCGTCGGCGATGGACAGGTGCGAGCCGTCGGGCAGGTTGACGTACAGGACGTTCTGGCCGCCGGCGGTCTCGATGTCGCAGACGAGTCCGGCCACGCGCAGCGGCATGGTGACCGTCTCGTACTGCCGCCACAGCGCCTGCCATTCGGGCTGACCGGTGCGGCCGTGGTCGGGAGGGGGTGCAAGGTTCATCATGATCTCCAAGAGGTGAGACGTACCGTACAGAGTTGTGGCACATTTCGGAACCGGGGGCGGGGTTTCGTTCCGCCCGCCCGGTTCCGCCGGCGGTCAGCCCGCGTGAGCGGGCTGCGGGGTCTTCGGAGTCTCGGTCATGGCGTGACCGGGGGTGCCGCATCCCAGGTGGCACAGCAGGCCGTTGGCGTGGTGCCCCCAGCAACTGCAGTGCCTGCAGTCGGCGGTCAGCCCCGCCGCCTTGATCACGCCCCGCAGGTGCGCCATTTCGGCCGCGTCGCGGACCGCGCGCTCCCGCTCGGCCTTCTCCACCTGCAGCGTGATCAGGTGGGCCTGCCGGTCGAGGCGGTCGGCCAGCCGGCGGGCCTCCTCGGCGATCCGGCGCGCCTGGTGGGCGGCGTGGCGGTCGCGCGCGCGGTCAAGCCAGAACTGGGCGCCGCCGGCGTGGGCGAGGAGCTGGTCGGCCAGCTGGTCGCGGACGTGCTCGGCGCTGCCGAGGCCGTCCAGGTGCGCCTCGGCGCGGGCCTGGTCGTCGCGGTCGGCGATATCGGCGAGCAGGGAGCTGACGACCTTCGGTTCCTCACGCCAGGCGTGGGCCAGGCCGATCAGGACGGGGATGGCCTGCGCGGCGGAGTCCAGGACCAGGCGGTCCGTGTCCTCGCTGCGCAGGGTGGGCAGGTGGCCCATGCGATTCCTCCAAGAGGTGAGGTTCGGTCGAAAGGTGTGGCACACCCGAGCCCGGGCGGCGGGGTTGTCCGCCGCCCGGGCCGGGGGGCTCAGGCCGTGTGAACGTTGGCGGCCAGCGGGAAGCCGAGCGCGACGGCGACCTGCCGGGCGCGCTCGATGCTGGCCGCGTAGCGGCCGTCGGCGTACCGGGGGGCGGCTTCGATCGCCGTGCCGTCGCCGTGGAACTCGCCGTGTGCCACGGTGATCGAGACCGGCCAGGCCTTGTCGAGGAACCCGACGACCTTCTCGGACTCGACGACCAGGACGTCGCCGTCGCGGATGTCGTCCCGGCACTGGGTCTGGTCGTACGCGTCGCGGGTGTCGCCGTCGAGGTAGTGGACGGCCGGCTGCTGGTTCATGTGGTTCTCCTCGCGTCGTGGGGTGGGCCCGTTCCGCCCTCCCCCTGCTCCTCTTATTCTAGCGGTCCTCACGTGGGGGTCAAGATTTTTTTCCGGGGGGGGCGGCCTCGTGGCCCCTCTCGCGGCCCTGACGGGCCAGCTGGCGGGCCAACTCCCGCGCCGCCTGCACATCCCCCGGCCGCGCCTCCGCGACCTGCCGAGCGGCGTCCAGGTCCGCCTGGTAGCCGCGCAGCCAGTCCTGCTGGGCCAGCCGTTGCGTCTCCGCCCTCTGCCGCTCGCCGGCGGCGCGCGCGGCGCGCGGGTTGGTTCCGCAGCCGCGACAACTGGCAGCGGGAGTGGAGTGCTTGGGGCAGCCGCGAGGCTCCCCTGCGGCGTCAGCCGCGGGGGTAGGGGGGTTAGGAAGGACATAGGAAGAAGAAGGAAGAGAAGGGGTTCCACCGGTGGAACCCTTAGGGTTCCACCCGTGGAACGTTGTGGGTTCCACCGGTGGAACCCTGGCCTCGTCCTCGTCAGGGTTCCACCGGTGGAACCCTGCCTCCCTCACGCCCTCGCCGGCGGCCAACTGTCGGGCGTCGACGTCCTCGTGGGTCATCGCCGGCCTGGAAGGTGCCGCGCGAGGAACGCCCGAGCGGGCCTTGTTCGCGTTCTTCGGCGCGGCATCCTCGGCCTGGAAACGGGCGTCCAACTCGTCGTTGGACGGCAGCGGGGGCACCCCCATCGGGAAGACCCGGTACGTCGCCCGGCGCCCGAGCTTGCCGGTCTCCACGCGCTCGATCAGGCCCAGAGCGACCAGCTCGGTGACGATGGTCGTGCACCGCTTCTCCCCCACGCCGACCCACGCGCGCAGACGCCGCATGCCCGGCCGGGACAAGCGCGTCTCGTCGTCGGCCGAGTCGCAGATCTTCATCAGCGCCAGCTTCTGGCCCTGGGTCACCACATCCTTCGGCAGGTACGCGGCGGCGACCATCAGTTGAATGGACAACGCAAGATTCCCTCCACGGGCACCGCCGCCCACCCCCGACAAGGGGGCGGGCGGCGGCAGTCCGATCAGGCCTTGAAGGGCCGCACGGTGATGGTCTTGGGCGTGGTCTGCGCGCTGCGCTTCTCCGGGACGGCCAGGCCCGCCGCCTTCAAGTTGGCGACCATGCGGTCCTCGTCGGGCACCATCGGCACCGGGATGCCCGCCTCCTCGTGCACGTCGACCATCGCCTGCACGTCCAGGTCCCACTTGGCGTTGTTGCCGCCCCACGACAGCTCGTTCTTGCCGTAGACGCCCGCCGGCGAGGTGTCGACCTTCGCGCGGGCAAGCTTCTTGACCTTCTTGCCCTCGGTCTCCAGCTCGTGTCCGCGCACGTAGTCCGCGAGGGCCTGGGCCCGGTCGGCGTCGTCGTGGATGAGGATGGTCTGCGCGGGCGTTCCGGGCGGGTCGGGCAGGCCCCAGCAGGCCGTGACGAACGGGCAGTAGTCGCACATGGCGTCCAGGCCCGGCCCGTCGAAGTCGCGGCGCCCCTCCTCCGGGCTGTTCAGCTCCCGCACCCGCTGCACCCACCAGCGGGCGCGGGTGGCCTCCATCGGGTCGAACGCGAACTCCTGGACGTGCTCCTCGCCGTTGTCGCGGTTGACGAAGCGGAAGCGAATCCGCTCGACGTCCAGCGGGCCGAGCTTGGCCAGGTACCGCTGGCCGGGCACGTCCTCGAAACCGGTCGTGCGCAGCATGTCGGCGTACAGGTACACCTGGCGCAGCTCGGCGGCGGTGGGCCCGTAGCGGCGCACCTTGTCCCACAGGAACGTCGTCTTGGTCTTGACGTCCTCCACCGTCACCCCGCGCTCTGCGGCCACCTTGGGGCGGTGGCGGGCGGGGACGCGGGCGGCGGTCGCCGCATCGAGCTGCACGGCGTCGATGTGGCCCTTGATGGTGTCGTCGGCGACGGCGCGCTCCACCAGCCAGCCGTACTCGCTGCGGGCGGCGCCCAGCAGGCCCTCGTGGATGTAGGTGCCCAGGATCGCGGCCCGCTTGTCGGACTGGTCGGTGGGG
Source organism: Streptomyces sp. NPDC001070 (assembly GCF_053598835.1). Taxonomy (NCBI): domain Bacteria; kingdom Bacillati; phylum Actinomycetota; class Actinomycetes; order Kitasatosporales; family Streptomycetaceae; genus Streptomyces; species Streptomyces sp. NPDC001070. The sequence goes on along the minus strand of NZ_JBSFLB010000026.1, from coordinate 132,292 downwards.
GCGGTCCCGAACAGGATGTAGGCGGCGCGGCGCTCGCACACCGTGTCGGAGGCGCCGAGCTGCCGCTGCAACGAGCGCGGCCGGCGTGCGTCGACATCGTGCGCGGCCGTCCACAGGGACGGTGTGGATGCTTCTGCGGTTTCCACGGGCTGTGCGGTCATCAGGTACTCCAAGGTCGTGGGGCGGGCCGGGCCGTTGGGCCCGGCCCGCAGGGGAAGGTCAGCGGCGGGCGGCGGCCGGCTTGGCGGCCGCGCGCTTGGCGGGGGTGCGCTTGGCGGCCGCGCGCTTGACGGGGGCCTTGCGGACGGGGCGACGGTCCGGGTCGGGATCGTCGTCGGGCTCCTCCTCGTCCTGCTCGGCGCGGCGCTCGACAGCGGCCCGCAGCCGGTCGGCGTCGCTGACCGGGCCCTGGCCCATCTCGGTGCGCGGGTTCTCGAGCTCGGCGACCTTCCGCTCGATCGCGGCGCGGATCGAGACGACCTCGCCGCGGGTCAGGCCGGTGTCGTCGGCGGCCGCGTCCCACCACAGCTGGCGCAGCTCCTCGACGTCCCGCAGCTCCTCCACGTCGTTCTCGCCCAGCCACGCCTGCACCCGGTCGCCGACCAGGGCGGGCATCTGGCGGGGCTGGGACTCCAGCGAGCAGCCGAGCCGGTTGAACACCAGGTCCTCGATGGAGAAGTCCGGCAGGTCCAGCGGCTTGCGGTCCTCCACGCGCAGCCGCAGCGAGCGGGCCTTGATGACCTGCGGGGCCTTGCCGCGGCGCATGCGCACCCACACCGAGCAGTCGAACGCCAGGTCCTTCTGGGCCTGGACCTTCCACTCCCGCAGCACCCGGCCGCGGTTGTCCTTGACGGGGTTGCCGCCCTCGTCGATGGCGGTGACCTGCTTGCCGCGGGCGGTGATGATGGCGATGCCGGGGAAGGTCTGCAGGAGGTGGATGACTTCCATCCACCGCTCGGTGGCGTCGTTCCACAGGTTCATGCCGACGTCGATCGCGGCGTCCGGGTCCTCCTGCAGGCGCGCTGCGTTGCTCCTGCCGCGCCGGGCCCGCTCGTTGGTCCAGTTCTTGAGCATCCGCCACAGCGCGCTGCCCGAGTCGACCGTCAGCACCACCGGCGGTTCGCCGGCGGCCGCGGCCCGGCGGGCTTCGAGGTACACGGCCCGGATCTGCTCCAGGATGTCCCGGTAGGAGCCGTCGTGGTCGATGATCAGGTAGTCGGCGCCGGGAATCGCGGCGTACTCGTCGGCGCTGCCCTCGGCCAGGTCGATCCAGTACATCTGGCCGATCTGCTCCGAGGCGGAGAACTCGGCGGCGGAGTAGGTGTTGTGCGTCACGATGAAGTGCTCGGTGACGTACAGGTGGTCCTCAGCGGCGACCCTGATGCACCTGGCCGGCTTCGTGCCGATGTACGTGATCTGCTTGATGATCCGCCACGGCTTCATCGCCATCTGCTTCGGGCGCTGGCTCCACCAACGATCCGCCTTGCGCGCGAGGACGAACGGACAGACCCCTTCGGGCAGGCGCACCCGCAGCCGGAATGCGAGCAGGCCCTCGCGCACCTCTCCCTGCGCCGTGCGGTACTTCGGCGTCTTGGACCAGGTGGAAGCGGTGCCGCCCAGGGACTCCACCAGCTCCCGGACATCCGCAGCGAGTTGCGCAGAGCTCGTGTAAAAGATCGCCCTGCGCTTCTCCGCCCCGCCGTCGGTGTCCATCAGGCCACGGAGCAGCGCGAGCCGGTCCTCGACGCTCGTCCGCTTGTAGAGCTCGGGGATGAACTTGTCCTCGCTGCGGTGCCCCTGGAGTCCGAGTTCACGGAGCGCGGCGATCGTTGCTCCGCCCCGCAGGTAGGCGTTGCGCGGGTCGCCTGCGTCCGGGCGCAGGATGTCGCCCTCGGGCAGGGCGGCCTCGACAGCCGCGTGGAGTTCCGGGTCGGCGCTGAAGAAGCTGACGGCTCGCGTCATGCCGCCGTCTCCGATGAGCAGTCCCAGCAGGTAGGGGTCCAGCGGGAGCGGGGTGCCGGACTCCTCGTACTGCACGGGCTGCACCATCGGCAGGTGTATGACCCGGCCGGCCTTGATCAGTTCTGCGATCGCGTCGGTGGTCAGGACGCGGCCTTCGTGGTGGCGGTGCTCACCGTTCTTGCGCTTGCGGTGCCGGTCCTGCATCGTCCAGATCCGCCACAGGTGGTCCCCGGCGGCCTCGACGGTGGCCCCGTCCGAGGTGGTGACGCGATAGATCGGCAGCTCGCCACGGTCGAAGACGCCGGTGACGGTGGTGGCTCGGCCGTCCGATCCGATGACGGTGCTGCCTTCGGTGAGGTCTCCCATGCGGGTCCACCCGGTCGGGGTGGCGACGAGAGAGTCAAGCGGCTGTGCCTTGCCGCTCGCTTCCTCACCTTCGATGAGGATGAGTGGCCACGGCACGACGCCGGTTGGCTTGCGGGTCTTCAACTTGATGCCCATCAGGGTTGCTCCAAGAGGTCGGTGGTCTCATTCGGCGCGCAGGGCCCGGGTCTCGAACAGGCGGGCCCACTCGGGGTGGCGTTCGATCAGGAGCCGCACGTACCGGCTGCGGAAGTTGTTGTTGAGGCGGAAGACATCGCCTTGGGTGGCCTCGCCGTAGCGCCAGCGCAGGAGCTCGAAGAGCATCCCGATGCCGACGCGGCGGAAGCCCTTGGCGACGCAGTCGCCGGCCAGCGCCTCCAGGTGCTGCAGCACCCACGGGTTGAGGTCGTTGAACGCCTCGAACCGCTCCTGGATGGACTGGCCGGGTTCGATGGCGGGCTGCTGGACCGGCTGGATGTCGTCCAGGCCGGGCAGTTGCTGCTGGTGAACGGGCACAGGACCCCCGAAGTGCGGAAACCATCCGAATGGTGTGGCACATCTTTCACGAAGGGTCCGACATGATCAACCAGCGCACCACACCGAAAGCCCGGCCCGGCGGTCGGCGACCGGGCCGCGACGGCGACGTCACGCATCGTTCCTCCAAAGGCAAAGGGCAGCGGCGCCATCCGGCGCCGCTGCTCTTATTTTAGCCTCTTTGGGGATCGGTGTCGAGTGACTTTCCGCAGGTCAGACGGCCTTCGCGGCAAGCCCGCGAGGCACTATCGACGAGCCGGGACCGTCGTACCGGCCCTGCCGCAGCGCCGCCTCGACCTGCGGCACGATCGCCCACATCACGCTGCGGGACTTCGCCCGAAGGTCGGGGGCGGCCTCGATGAGCGTGTCCAGGAGCCACAGCGGCGACCCCGACAGCTGGTAGTCCGCCGGCGCGAACCGGCCCTGCCGCACCACCGCCGACAGGTTCTGCTGGCTGGACAGACCGAACAGCTGCGTCGTCTCCTGCAGGCCCAGCAGCGGCGGCACTTCCTTCACGCTGCTCGCCCACACGCCGGGCTCCTGCGCTGCCACCAGCTGCTGCAGGACGCGCCGGTCCAGCTCCTTGGGTCGAGGCTGGGCCTGCCCGTACCCCTGCGCGAACGACAGCAGCCAGTACGGCGACCCAGACACGATCACCGCGTGCTCGTAGCCGAGCACGCCTCGCCCCACCCACTGCGTGACCTGCGTCGCCTTCACCCCGTACAGTGCGGCGAACTCCTGCCGGCCGACCAGGAACGGCTTCTTGGGCACCGCCGACCCCCTCCTCTCCCTCACGTATGCCTCTAGATTACAACCAGTGTGGGCGGGGGTTCCTGGGCGCTAACTGTCCAGCTGGGGAGAAGGAGCCCGGCTCGGAAGCGTCGTCCGGGGCGCATCTCCAACAACGCCGGACTCTTCCGAGATGCGCCGCTCGATGTCCTCGGTCCACTCGTAGAGGGTCCCGTGGCCGTCGCGGAACCATCGAACGCCTGCGACGTCCTTGAAGAAGATCGGCACAGGGGCGGGCTGCAAGAACTCGCCACCAATCCCGTGCCCGCCCAGACAGCTGGCTTTGGACTGGGGGGCGACCATCCCGACCGCGAGATTGCCGTGCGGCTCTCCGAATGTCTCCGGCATGTAGACGGCCACTTCGAAGACCGGGCTGTCGCTGTTGTTCAGCACGAAGTACGTGAGTTCCCGGCGATCAGGACTGTATTGAACGCCCCCCTTGGTCTCCCCCGGCACCTCCACCAGTTCGCCCCATGCAGAGACCATCCCCGCTTGCTTGCGGCGCTCCTCCACCAGGCGCTCAGCGTTCGTCTTGCGATCGTTGCGCAGCACCATGCCGCCGACCACGAGGGCCCCCGCCGTGGCGACGGCGCTGATCGACGAGGCCCATACATTGATCACTTCCGCTGTGCTCACAACGTGAAGCGTAGGCGGCTGATCGGACCCCAAGTGGGCGATTTCGCCGACTGCTACGCTGGGGGCTCCAAGAGGTCGAGACCCCCACCGCACGCGGTGGGGGTCTTGGTCTTTCTGCGCCGGTTGGGCTACGCGGCGAGGTCGTACTGCGGCGGCCGGGCGTAGCCCAGCAGCCACCCGAACTTCGGCGACACGTACTGCTCGGCCAGGCGGAACACCGCGTAGTAGCAGAACGCCGCCAGCGGGGTCAGCACCCCGGCCACGGCCTGCGCGTCCAGGTCGAGGCCGTACCGGGCGGCCAGCGCCACCAGCCAGGCCACGAGCGCCGGGACGCCGGTGCGGATGAGGGACACGAACAGGTTCACGGGGACTCCTTGGGTTGGCGGGCGATCGCGGCGTTCGCCCAGAACATGACCTCTTCCAGGCGGTACAGGGCCGCCTGCTTCTCCGCGCCGGCGGGAAGCTCGTTGTGGAGCATCAGCGCCAGTTCCAGGCATCCGGACCGGACGTCCTCGTGGGCCTGGCGGCGCTTGTCGGTGACGGCCGGGTGGAAGGTGAACCGGCGGATGACGTCGGCGGCGTCCACGGCTGTCACTTCCGGCCGTAGGCGAGGTTGTGCAGGTAGGCCCAGCCCTTCGGCCCGATCGCCGAGTCGTTCGGCTTGCCCTTGGCACGGAACTGCGGGTGCGCGGCGAAGAACTTGCGTACGCCGCCCTCGGTGCGCGTCCCGTAGTGGTCGGACAGGTCCGCATCGCTGATGGTCAGGAACTTGGCCGCGCGCAGGGCCCTCTGCAGGGGCTTCGCCGACGGCCGCGACTTGCCCGGGGCCAGGCCGACGGGGAACGCTGGCGGCACGTACGGCTTGGACGCGGGCGGCTTCGGCGTCGCCGGCGGCCTGGGCGTCGCGGGCACGCCCGCCCACTTCTTCCAGTCGGCGACCGTGTCGAAGTGGCAGACGTTGACGTCGGTGTGGTTCTTGATCCCGTACTGGTGGATCACCCACGAGTGCTGGATGCGCGGGTGGCCGGCCGGGGCGTTCGGGTCGGCGATCCACAGGCCGTCGCCGCACTTCCCGGTGGTGTCGCGGTTCTTCCAGTAGTCGAGGTTGCAGTAGAGGATCACCCGCAGGCGCGGGCGCAGCTTCTTCACCGCGGCCAGGAACGCGTCTTTGTCCGCGTTCGACGGGCGGGTCCCCGAGGTGGTGGTCTCCCAGTCGCAGGCGAGAACGTCGCCGTCCTTGGGGTTGGCGCACTTGATGAACCACTCGGCCTGGTCCTGGATGTTGCCCGGCCACAGGAAGTGGTACCAGCCGAGCGGCTTGCCCTTGGCGCGCGCGGCCTTGGCCTGCTGGACCCGCTCGGGGTTGGCGTAGGTGCGGCCCTCGGAGGCCTTGATGAGGACGACGTCCACGCCGTCCAGGTCCAGGTGTGGCTGCAGAGAGCTGATGTCGATCGCTTTGAGCATGTCGTTGCCCGGTGCTTCTCCCCCGCGCCGGACGGATGGTGCTGTGACGGGCGCAGGCCCTTACGGGCCTGCGCCGATCCTGCTGGTGAGCCACAGCTGCACCAGGCCCAGCAGGAACGGGGCGACGAACACGGCCACCAGCCACTTGCGGGTGTTGGCGGCTTGCTGCTGGTCGCTCTCGCGCTGCCGGACCGCGGCCGCCTGCCCCTCTTCGACCGCCTGGATGCGCTGGTTCACCAGACGCTGGTCGGCCTGGTAGACGTCCTTGGTGACGGTCTGGTCGAAGCGGGTACTCATCGCGGCGAGGTCGCCGCGCAGGTCGTCACGGAGCTGCTTGATGCCGTCGCTCTGGTCTTCGCGTAGCTGCTGCAGTGCGCGGTGCAGCTCCCACAAGGTGGGCTCGGCGCTCGGCTGGGTCACCGCGCACTCCTCAAGTCGGCGTGCCCCGCGCCGCACTCGATCTTACGGGCACGGGGCGATGCCACATCAGTCCGCGGGGTGGACGTTGCCCGGGTTCCGCCACGCGGCCGCCACGGCGGCCGGGACCGCGCCCAGCGCCTGCAGCCACGCGTTGGCGGCCGGTCCCTCGCCGGCGGCATCCGCCAGGCCCTGACCGGCGTCCAGAACGTGGCCGAGCCACGGGTCGACCGGCGGAATGACCGAGCTGTCCCAGTGCTCGTTGAACGCGGCCATGGCCTCCTCACTGCTGGCTTCCGTGCCGGTCTCGCCGCACTGGCCGCACGTCCACGAGAAGCCGGACGGGTCCGGGCCGACGATCGTCACCTGACGCGCCATGGTGTGTTGTCCTTCCCTGTCACAAGCTGTACTGGACGCCGTTGAACGACAGCCACGGCGGCATGTCGGTGGAGTTCGGGCCGACGATGCCCACGGTGCCGTCGGTGTCGAAGTCGACCTTCAAGGACGGCTTCGTCGACGACGACAAGGACGCCGCCACGGTGACGCTGCGCCGCGACGCCGGCCGGGCGTTCGTGGGCAGGGCAGCGGAGAACGGGTTCGCGCCATTGGGCAGGGCCCCGGCGGTGTAGGTCATGTTCAGTCCGCCACGCCACTGGACGTACTTCGTGCCCAGCAGGTTGATCACCCGGTACTGCACGGCCCCGTTGGCGTTGCCGTTTCCGCTGTAACCGGCAGCAAGGGCCGGCGTCGTCCAGTCCTTGATGACGTACAGGCCGAAGCCGCCGACGTTGAACCCGGTGGCATCCAGGCCGATGCTGGGCGTGGTGCCCGAGTAGTCGCCAACGTAGAAGCTGCCCTCCATCAGCGTCAGGAAGTACGCCCCGGCCGACAGGTCAATGCGAGGGATGGCGCCGCCGGCCTCGCCCGCCTTCATGTCGAGCTGGGCCCGGCCGTGCCCGGCGTCGGCGGTCCACAGGCTCAGGGAGGGAATGCGGCCGAACTCGCTGTTCGCGAGCCACTGCTGCAGCACACCGGGGGAGACCTCTTCCGGCAACCCGGAGTACCAGACGACGCCCGGCGGGTACGTGATGACCCCGTCGCCGTTGTCGTTGCCCAGCGGCGTCGCCGGCACCATCTCCACGCGCTGCCCGGACGCGGCGGTCCGCAGCTTCGCCCCGGTGATCGTCTGCCCGTCGATGGCGCCGGCGATGATGTTCGCGGCCTTGATGGCGCCCGACTCGACGACCTCGATCGCCATCATGTCGATCTCGGCGGTGCCCGTGCCGCCGTTGTGGTTCACGTAGAAGATCGGCGTGATGTAGCGGGCGTTGGCGTGGATCTGGCCGGGAGCGTTCGCGTTCGGAGAGGCCCCGCCCACGGGGCTGGCGGACGTGCCCTTGAGGTAGCCGGTGAACGTCACCCAGCCCCCGCCGGCCGTCAGGGTCTGGTCGAACGCGGCTATGTAGAACTGGCTGTTGAGGCTGTTGGCGCCCACGAGATTGACGGGGGTGACGCCGTCGGCGGCCAGGCCCGCGACGCCCGCGAACAGCTTCTGGTTGGTGCCGGGCGTGCCGTTGGCGACGGTCTGCCGGGCGCGGATGCTGACCCGGTACGTGACGGACGGGTCGAAGGGGATCTTCACGTCGGGGCGGGTGGCCCCGGAGATGAAGCCGACGCACCTCATCACGCTGCCGCCGGACTGAGCGTCGGGCACCGACACCGTGGTGACGGTGCCCCCGCCCGGCGCGGTCCACCGGGACGCGGAGTCCCCGAAGTCCCACCACTTCTGCCCGACCTGCCCCTGCAGGCCGACCGACAGCCGGTCCACGTTGATGCTGCCGGCCGTGATCGCCGACGCGTTGAGGTTGGTGATGGCGGCCTTGGAGGCGTCCAGCGTCCCCGTGGTGATCTTGCTGGCGTCGATGGAGGAGATCACGCCGGACGCGGCCGTGATCGTCCCGGCGAACAGCTTGTCGGCGGTGATGGTGTTACCGGCGATCAGGTCGGCGGTGATGCCCAGGGCCTGGATCTGCCCGGCCGTGATGGACTTGCCGACGATGCGGTCGGCGGCAAGCGTCCCGGCCGCGATCCGGTCGCCGTTGATCGACCCGGCGACGAGCTTCGGGGTGGTGATCGCACCGTCGGCGATCATCACACCAGGCAGGACCGGGCGGACGGCCGCGTTGTCCCACCGCACGGTGCCCGCGCTGCTGTTGAAGGTCTCCACGACGATGGCGGCCCGCACGGTCCCAGCTGGCGCGGTGACGGTGCCCGAGATGCGCTGCCACGTCGCACCGAGAACAGGCGGGGACACCCCCACCACACCCCAGGAAGACATGTTGCCCGCGGTGTCGATCCAGCCCGCGTAGAACTTCAGGGCCTCGCCGACCCAGTTCGACGAGGCCGAGTAGTCGATGGCCAGGAACAGCTGGTCGCCCGGCAGGACCGCGAACGAGGCCAGGGTCAGGTTCTTGGCGGCCGGCGTCGCCGACGTGGCGTCGACCTTGAGGGACTTCGGCGATCCGTTGCCGGTCGGGTCGATCGACCAGCCCGGGCGGTTGGCGATGAGGGATGCGGTCAGGGAGCCCTCGAAACCCGGATCCGGCAGGATGTTGGAGCTGCCGACCACGGTCAGCTTGTCGGTGGTCACCGCCCCCGCTGCGAGCTCCGCCGCGGTGACCGCCCCGGCGGCGATCTCCCTGGCAGTGACGGCGTCGGCGGCGATCTTCCCGGAGCTCACTGCACCGTCGGCGAGCTTGCCCGTCGAGACGGCCGCGTCGTGTAGGTGCTCCTGCAGGACGGCGTTGTCGGCCAGCGCCACACTGCCGACCGCGCCCGCCTCGATCTTCGCGGCGCTGACCGCCCCGTCCGCGAGAGCCAGCTCGTTGATGATGCCGTCCAGCACGGCCTGGGCGACCACAGGCGCGGGCCCGGCCGGACCCGCCACGGCGGACGGCTCGGAGGCCACACCCGAGGTCGACACGCACACCAGGCGCACCCACACCGGGCTGCCTGTCGGCACGGTCATCGTGCCGCCCTGCGCCGAGTAGAACGCGGAGAACACCGAGCCGTCGTCGGGGAAGTCCGGCGCCGTAGAGAAATGGACCTCGACATAGGCGAAGTCGGCCAGGGGCTCGCTGCCGTCGACGAAGGAACCGTCCCAGCCCACGGCGACACCGCCGAGGACGGAGACGATCGTGGGCGCGGCCGGTACGGGCGGGGTGGGGCCGTTGACGGCCGCAACAGCCAGCGTGCCGTCCGGCTGCAGGCCGATGCTGCCGCGTATCGTGCCGGCGTCGTCGTACACGGATATGGCGCCGTTCTCGATCGAGGAGTTCGCCAAGCGGCTGGTGCGGGAAAGGTCCCGCACCAGCCGCTCCAGTGCGGCGATCCTTCCCGCCAGAACGGCGAGGGTGTCAGCCAAGGGTCAGCCTCCGTAAGTGAAGGAGTCGGCGCGCGCCAGGCGCACCGTCATCCGTTCCTGCTGGTCCCCCTGCGCCGGCGTGAGCGTCCATCCGGTCACCCGCGCCCAGCCGTCGTAGTCGGTCCACTGGTCGTGGACCTGCACCCACACGTCGTCGCCCACCTGGAACGAGCCGAAGCGGGCCGCCGGGTGGTCGATGATGTCGAGCTGCTGCACGTCGCCCCGGACCTGGCGGGCGATCCGCTCGATGCGGGCCTTCGCCGCCAGCTGGTCCGTGCCCTTCACGGCGGGCAGGTCCATGACCTGCTCCAGCCGCAGCCGGCCGTCACGGACCGCGTCGATCGCGCGCAGCCGCGCCCGGCCCTCCCCGGAGCCCAGCGCCACCACGACCTGCGCGTAGGTGTCGCCGTCGTAGATGACCGGCTCCGGGTCGGCGATGTTCACGCCGGTCGTGAAACTCACGTCGGTGCGGCGGGTACCAAGCCGGGGCCAGCCGATACGGAACCGGCGCTGCGGCACGTCCCCGGCCCAGTCGACCTGCTCGGTCCACTCCGGGCCGCCGTCGACACCGGCCGCATCGACGACGATGTCCGCCAGGGTGCGCGTCTCCCACCAGCCCGAGGCGTACGGCTCGGCAGGCGTGCCGATCTTCGCCTTGGAGGTGGTGCCGTCGACGAGGACGCCCAGGTTGCCGTCGGCCTGCTCCTGGCAGTACGCCCACACGTCCCGCAGCACCGTGCACGGGTCGCCGTAGGTGTACGGGCCGCGCCCGTCCAGGTTGCCGTGCACGTCGTGGCGGCGCGCCAGGTACGAGGAGAACCCGGCGGCCTCGATCGGGTACCTGCCGGCCTCCGGCTCCGCCCGCCAGATCAGCCCGCCCCACATCAGCTTGGAGTCCCGCTCGGCGAAGATCAGCGTGTTGCCGGGGTCGACCATCGTGCCCAGCACGTGCGCCAGGTGCGGCTGCAGCGTCGCCGTCATGCTGCCCGGCCCGGACAGCTCCGGGCCATAGGCGACATCCGACAGCGGCAGGTCCCACGCCAGGACCTGCCCCGACAGCGCGTGGCACGTCAGGTAGCGGTAGGAGTGCACGTCAGAACACGCCCTCCTCGAACTCCACGTCCGCGATCGCGGTCGTGGCCGTGTCCGCCTGCAGCGTTCCGGCTTCCGCGCTGTCCAGGGAGACCAGGGCTTGCAGGAGCTGCGTGGTGCCGCGCATGGCGGCGGGCACGGTGATGGTGTCGGCGGAGATCAGCTGCACGCGCTGGGAGCGGTCGCCGCTGGTGGTCGGGCCGGTGTCGTAGTTGACTCCCTGACCCTGGGAGCTGCCCAGCTTGAAGGCCGCGTGCCCCCACGCGCTGCCCGAGACGACCTGCACCGCGGCGACGGTGAAGACGATGCGGGCCCGCACCGCCCACACGGGCACGGCGATGTTCCAGCGGGCCGCCGGCGGCCACGACACGTACGTGCCGTCCTTGTTCCCCGCCCAGTTCTGGTCCCCGCTGGGGGAGGCGGTGTAGATCTGCCGGTCCCGGCGCGGGTTGGCGATGCCCCGCAGGTCGGTGATCATCGCGTCGGTGATGGTGGCCGTGTTCGGCGGGATGGTGATGCGGGCCAGCGGGATCGCGCTCATCCCGGCCGGCGGCTGGGTCGCGGTGCTGCTGACGTTGGACACGACGTGGAAGTAGCCGATGTCGTCGGTGGCCGGGTTCAGGTTGCCCTCGTACTCGGGATCGAGGACGCGCAGTACCACCATGTCGGTGCGGCCGGTCGCCCCGGTCGGGGCGATGTTCACCGTGGCGGAGCCCACGTTGTACTGCGTGTAGGAGCCCTGGCCCGGCGCCGCGCCCCGGACCACTCCGGAGCCGTCGGCGACCTGCACGCCCGCGCCGGGGGTGGTCAGCTGGGAGACCTTGAGGTCGTTGTACTCGGTCACACCCTGGGACCCGCGCGACAGGTCGCGGATCATCATGCGCATGGTGCGGGCGGGGTGGGTGCCGCCCTTGACCATCATCGGGGGCTGGATCAGCGTCATTGGAGTGTCCTCACAGGGCGGTGTAGGCGTCGCGCCACGACAGGGTCAGGCGGCAGGTGTTGGAGTAGTCGGAGGCGGTCCAGCGGATCTCGCTCTTCTTGGGCGGGATCTGGAACAGGTCCATACGGCTGCCCGCGGTCAGGGCCGGGGCCGCGTTGCCGGACCCGTTGCGCAGCACCCAGCGCGTGCCGGGACGGGTGTCGATGTCGATCCACTCGCCGGCGGCGAGGCCGGTCTGCAGCTCCAGGTACCGGCCGGTCTGCACCACCCACACCTTGGGGTTGGTGACGGGGCCGTCGATCCGCACCGTGGGCCACGCCGCCTGGTCGCCGTTGTTGACCACCCAGCCGGGCCGCTCGTCGGGGTTGGACACCCCTGTGGTGATCGGCGCTGTGACGGGTGCGGTGAAGCCCTCGTCGTCGTCGGAGATGTCCAGCGGCAGCACCAGCGACTGCGAGTCGTCGGCGTGCCAGCGCGGGTCCAGCGCGGCGAAGTCCAGGGTGAGCGGGATCCACCCGTAGACGGCCTGCGACATGGTCAGGGCCTCCACACGCCGCCACCGGCCGTACAGGCGCTTGACGTCCCGCCCGGGCCACTTCGCGCGCAGCACCGCCAGGGTGCCCGCGGTCTTGCGAGTGGCGTCGGTACCGGTGACCTGCTGCAGGCGGGCCAGCAGGTCCAGCGCCGCCCCCGGATCGTCGGGGGTGCGGATACCGGCCTCGATCGTCACCCCCCGCGTCCCGTACAGGTCCACGCCCGGGAAGCCGCCGTCCTCGGTGGGGTTGTCCACGTCGGCGGTGCGCAGCTCGGGGGCGGCGAGGCCGGTGATCTCACCGACGGGCAGCAGCGTGCCCGAGCCGATCACCAGGCCCCCGCCGACGTCGAGCTGGTAGTCCTCAAGGGTCGTCATCAGAGCTTGCCTCCTCGCTGCGCGGCACGAAGTCGCCGCATCACCTCCGAGCCGATCTCCTGCGCAGTGCCGCGGCCGCCCGCGCCGGAGGTGACGGTCACCGGCATCTGGCCGATCAGCGGGGCCGCGGCCTCCTTCACCACCACGACCTGCACGCCGCCGGCGGGACGGGCGTCGACGGGCATCGGGCCGGTCACGCCGTGCGCGGTGAGGGTGTAGCCGAACCGTCCGGCGACGTCCTCGAGTACCGCCGTCGCGGCAGGCCGCTTCGACTGCCCGAGGGGGATGTATGCCTCGCCCCCGGTGGAGGGCTCCGCGAACCGCACCAGGCCGTTGCTGGTCGCGTACAGGCCAGGCGTCAGGACCCCGCCCGCTTCGTACGCCAGGCCCTTGTTGGCCTTGGCGAGGTCCGCGACGAACTTCGTGGCCCGTGTGCCGAGGGCCTTCTTCAGCCGGGACAGGCCCGCGTTGGCGACGTCGATGATGCGGTCCTCGCCGAGCTCGGTGGCGTCGGCGACCTGGTGGATGCCGGTCTTGCTGGTCTTGACCGCAGCGATGATCGTCAGCAGGTCCGCGAGGTCCTGGTCGGACAGCGTGGCCGACGCCGACTTCGCCGCGGCGTTCGCCTTCGTCGCGGCGCTCTTGCTCTTCACGGCCTGCGCCGCGAGGTCCTGCGCGGCCTGGTCGCCCTGCGCGGCGAGCCTGCTGGCCAGGTCACCGAAGCCGCGGGCCGCCAGCGTCGCCAGGTTCTGCTGGAACGCCGACGTGTGCTTGGCCGCGTTGCCGAGCTGGCTGGTGTACTCCGACAGCGATGCCCTGGCGGTCGCGGCCAGCTTCTCCAGGTCCTTGGTCATGCTCTTGACGTACTTCGAGCTGCCCGTGGCCATCTTGTGGGTCAGGGCGATGCCGTCGGCGCCCATCGCCTCCAGGGCATCGGCGACGTCCTGACCGGCCCGACGGGCCACCGTCGCCAGGTCCCGGCGCCACCGCTGCGCCTCCGCCACGGACTTGTGCAGGTTCTTGGAGAACTTGCCCAGGTCCAGGGCGGTGCCCTTCTTGTTCATGGAGTCGGAGGCGATGCCCGACAGGGAGTACAGACCATCCGAGCCACCGGCCGGCTGGTACGACCAGTTCGAGAGGCCGCCCTCGGCGTGGTACGTGACGCTCGCGCCGAACCGGTGCGCCACCTCGTCGAGGATCTGCTTGGAGCGGTGCCGCTTGGACGGGGCTAGCGGAATGTACGCCTCTCCCGGGTAGGTCTCGGGCTCGGCCCACACCCGCCACGACCCCGCGGGCGCAATCTGCGCCACGTGGTCCTCCCGGCGCACGCCGCCGTTGGCGTAGAACGACAGCAGGCCGCCGTCAGCCTGCACCACCGGCTTGTTGCCCCACGGCACGCCCGACCCGGGCGCGATGCGCGGGATCACCGTCACCGACACCGGCGATGGCGGGTTGATGCTGACGGAGATCTCCTTGGAACCGGGGATCTGCCGCACGCTCACGCCGATCGCATCGAGCTGCGCCTGCACGGCCGCCATGTCCCCGGACAGCAGCGCCGTCGTCAGGGCCTGCGCCGCGGCGGTGCCCTTGGTCGTGGCCACCTGCTGAATGGCGTCCAGCATGGCCGTCCACGTGGTCTTGGCCTGCCCGCCGGCCGTCTCGAAGGCGGTGACGATGCCCTGCAGATCCGCCTCGCTGATCGGCACGTCCGCGCCCCAGATCGCCTTCAGCTGGTCCATGGCGCCGGTCACGTCGCCGGACAGCAGGGCCTGCTGCAGCGCGTTCGCCACCTGCGCGCCCTGCTCGTTTGCGACCCGCGCCAGCAGGTCCATGCCGCGCTGCAGCTCCTTCTTGGCAGACGCGCTGCCCTTCTTCACCGCACGGGACATGTCCGAGACGGCCATCTCCTGCATGACCCGCGCGAACTTGCCCGCGTCGTTGGTCTGCGCGGCGTCCGCCCACTCCCGGGCGATCTTCTTGCCGTAGCGGGCGGCGATCACCGGCAGCTGCTCCAGCCCCGCCCGGAACGCGTCCTGAGAGCGAGCCGACGACTTGCCGATGATCTCCTGCAGCTCGTCGGCGACCTTCGTCTTGCCCTTGCCGAGCTGCGTAACCAGCTCGTCGAGGATCGGGGCGGAGCTCACGCCGAGCTCGGCGAAGTGGTCGGTCAGGTCGGTGTATCCGGCCATGGCCAGCGCGGTCAGGTTCTTCTGGAAGTTCCGCTGCGCCTTCAGCTGCGACTGTAGCTGGTCCATGTAGTCCTTGAGCGTCGCCTTGGCGTTCTTGTTGGACTTGGAGACCTTGTCCTGCGCGTCGGCCCACGCCTTGGCCGGGTTGACGATGTCGCCCAGGGCCTGCGCCATGGCCTTCATCTCGTCGGTGCACTTCGGCATGCCGTCGTCACCGGGCGGCACGAGGAAGTCCAGCGTCCACGCCGCGCCAGCGCCGGTCTTGGCCTTCATCACCTTGGCGTTGACGATCTGCATGGCCGCGGCCAGCTCGGCTTCCTTCTTCACCGCCTTCGACCAGACCTCGTGCTGCTTGTCCAGGACCTCCATCGCGTCCTTGGCCTGGGGTGTCAGCGACGCACTGACCAGGCCGGACTGGTCGACCACAGCGAAGGAGTTGTTCCGCCACAGCTGGCTCTTGAGGTCCGCGAGCTTCTGCCCGCCGGAGGAGATGGCGTCGACCGCGTTGGTCATGTCGATGCCGACCTGCTTGAGCTTCTTGGCGTCCTCGGAGTTCGTCAGCGACTCGGCCAGCGCCCGCAGGCCCGCGCCCTCTTCGCCCTGCTCGCGCTCGGCGCGCAGCGCCTGCACCAGGTCGTTGGTGGCCTGCTTGGCCTTCTCCTTGGACGCCGAGTACGCCGCGTACGCCAGGACGCCGACCGCCAGGAGCGCGGTGAGCCCGGACACGGCCAGGCCCGCGCCCTTCAGGGCCGCCGGCATGGCCGAGCCGCCTGCCGTCGCGGCTGCCTGCGCGGCCCGGAACTCGCGCCACTGGGTGGTCAGCTTGGTGACCGCGGCCAGTGCCAGCGCGCCCGTCGCGGTCACCGCGAGCAGGCCCGCGCCGAGGCTCTTGAGGGGCCCCGGGGCGTCGGCGATGGCGCCGGCGAACACCAACAGGGCGTTGCCGAGGGACTGCATCACCGGCAGCAGCGCCCGGCCCAGGTCGATGCCGATCGCCCTGCTGCGGTTGACGAACATCTCCCACTGCCCGGCGGTGGTGTTCATCTGCAGCTGAAACGCCTTCTGGGTGGCCCCGGCGCGCTCTACCTGGTTGGCGATACCCTGATAGGTGTCGGCGTAGTTCTGGCCGTCGCTGGCGGCCAGCGACAGCACCGCGCGCACGGCCCGCACGTCGACGAACAGCTTCGTCATGGCCTCCGCCGAGCCGCCGGTGGCCTTCGCCAGCTTGTTGACGACCACGTACAGGCCGTCCTGCTGCAGCGCCGACGCCGCCGACTCGTACCCGAGCTTGTGCATCTCGTTGGTCAGGTCGCGGGTGGGCGCCACCATCCGCGTCATCAGCTGGTTCAGCGCGGTCGCCGACTCTGCCGCCGGAACACCGGACAGGGTGATCGCGGCGAGCGCGGCCGACAGGTCGTCGAACTCCACGCCGGCGGCGGCCGCCATCGGCACCACGTCGCCAAGGTTCTGCGCCAGCTCCTCGAAGGAGATGACGCCCTTGTTGACGGTCTGGAACATGATGTCCATGACGTCGGTGGCGTCGCCCGCCGTCAGGCCGTACGCCTTGAGGACACCCAGCAGGGCCCGCGCGGACGTCTCGGTGGTCGTCAGGCCCGCGCTGGCGCCCTTCGCGGCCGCGCCGAGGATCGTCAGCGCCTCCTGGCCGTCGAAGCCCGTGGACACGATCTGGTACAGGCCCTCGGCGAGCTGGTTCGCGGACTGCGTCAGGTCCGTCGACAGGGCCACGATCTGGTCGGTGAAGCCGCCGACCGTGGCCGCGTTGATCTGCCGGGAGATCGTCATGACGTTCGCCATGCGCTTCTCCAGCTCGACGGCCTGCAGCACCCCGGCGCCCAGGACCGCCGACAGCACCACCCCGGTGCGCAGGTAGCCGTCGATGCGGGCCTGCGTGGCAGCCCGGGTCTCGGCAGCAGCAGCGGCCTCCGCCTGCCGCACCGCGCCCGAGTTCGCCGCGGCGCGCTGCGCGGCAGCACCCTCCACCTGGGACTGGGCGGCGACCGCCTGCAGGGAGCGGGCGTCGGCGGCCTCCCGTGCCCGCACCGCCCGTGTGGCCACGCCCTGCGCCCGGGTCGACGCGGCCGCCGCGGCGGCCGCCCGCTCCTCCTGCAGCGCCTGCGCCTGCGCGGCGCGGGTCGCCGCCGTGGCGGCCGCGTTCGCGGTGGCCTGCGCCGCGACAGCGCCCCGGCCGGTGGCGGCCGCGGCACGGGTGGCCATGCTCTGCGCCACGGCCTGGGCGCGCAGCGCCCGCTCCCCGGCAGCGACAGCGGCCGCCCGCTCGGTCTCCGCGCGGGCGGCCAGGTTCGCGGCCAGCGCCTGCGCGCGGCCACTGCGTTCGGCGGCCGCGCCGGCGGCCGTCTGCGCGGCCTGGGTGCGCTCCACGGCCGCGGTGACGCGGGCCTGGCCGAGGACCGCATCAGCGGAGGCAGAGGCCTGCAGCCGGGCCAGGCGCTGCGTCGCCGTGCCGGTCTCCATCAGCGTCCGGTTGACCTGCTGCAGCTGCCCGTCGAACTGGCGGAGCTGCGTGGCACCGCTGCGCAGCCCCCCGGCCAGTCCGCCGGTCGTCGCCTGCAGGTTGACGTACAGGTTGTAGCCACTGGCGCCCACCTACTGCTCCCGTCTGGGCTTGAGCCCGATCTTGACCCCGCGCCCGTCCGGTCCCTCCGGCACCTGCTCCCGCTCCATCTCCACCAGCTCGCACCCCGGACAGGTGTGCGAGTCGGCGACGTACGCGAACCGGTCCCCGCCCTGCTCCGGCCGCCACTCATCCAGCCGCGTCCCGCAGCCCGTGCACACCGCCCGCGAGAACGCCAGCCACGCCAGCGCCTTGGCCCGATCCAGCACAGTCCAGCGGCCGTCACCGGCCCCCGTGAACTGCGAGTGGGGGATGCCGTAGGCGTGGCACAGCTCCATCTCCGCCCGGAATCCGGGGTCGGAGATCAGCCTTTTCCCAGGTCCGCCCGGAGCGTCTGGTTGATGACCAGGGCGGCCGTGAACAGGGCCTTCGCCTCGGCGTCCGGCCAGGCGTCCAGCAGCTCCTGCGCGTCGGCTTCGCTCATGCCCTCCAGCTCGGTGCCGTCGGCGTCACGCTCGACGTGGCAGGCGGAGATCAGGGCGGCGGGGAAGGTGTCGACGTTGTACTCCATGCCCCTGTCGGCCTGCGCCTCGGTCGGCGCGTGGTCGCGCAGCAGCTGCTCCCACGCCGGCCGGGGCAGCGCCCGGAACGTCAGGGTCAGCGTCACCTCAGAGAGCGCGTCTTGCGCCCGGGTCAGGGCCGCATCAGCGGCCACGACCTGTGGGTTGGACGCCACGAAGGCGTCCCGCTGGTCCTCGCGGATGCCCTGCTCGGTGCACTCGGCCAGCGCCGCGGCGCGGGCCTTGGCCAAGGACAGGGCGGCGTCGGTGACGGCGGCCTTGGCGTCCTGGTCGTCGCAGATCGACATGGTGCGCTCGGGCAGCTTGCGGGCCCGCAGCCGGGCCATCTTGGCGGCCCAGTGGGCGTCCCTGGCGACGGCGGCCGCCGGCGGTTCGATGTTCGTGGACATGCGGATCCCCCCGTGGATCAGGTCGTGGCCGGGACGGCGGCGTCGAGCGTCGGCTCGTCGGACACCGCGAAGGTCACGGTGAACTTGGCCGGGTCGGAGCCGGCGGAGTAGGCCGGGGCGCGCGAGGCCACGCGGACCGGGAAGACGTCCATCGACTTCGACGTCGGGACGTCGCCCTTGCGGAGGATGACGACGAAGCCCTCCTCGCCCTTCTTGAGCAGGGTCTCGATCTCGTCGCCGGCCTTGTCCTCGTAGAAGGTCAGGGTGGAGGCGTCGGCCTTGTCCTCGCCGGGGATCGACGTGGTCAGCGTCGAGCCCAGGTCGGGGGTGTCGATCGGGGAGTTGCCGAGCGACCAGCCCGCGATGTCGGAGATCGCGCCGGACAGGTCGGTGCCGCCGGTGATCTCGGCACGGGTCGGGATGTTCGTCGCCGCGGCGATGTCGGACAGGAAGAAGATCTTCGTGACGCCACGGCGCATGAACCGCTGCTGGGTGGTACCCAAGGGGGGTGCTCACTCTCCGGGGACACGAGCCCCGGTGTACGGAGGCCCGTCCCCAACAGGTCGCAAGACTGCGAACCAGAGGGTCAGCCCGTACCGTGTGGCCGGACGTCCGCGTAGGGGCCTCCGCGGTGAGGTGCGGTCAGGCGTCAGCTGTTCGGTATCGAGACCGTCAGGACGAACCGCTGCACGTAAGTGTAGGTGGAGCTGACGACACTGGTCCCTTCCTCCCGGTCCAGCTCCCGGCCGATCACGGTCGCCCCGGACACGTTGATCGCGTTGAGGAACTGGCCGCTGCCCGGCACGCGGGCCAGGAACGCCTGACGGGCCTTGTCGGCTTGCAAGCTCGCCTGCTCGGCTGTGGTGCCCACCGACGACACCTGCAGCAGGACGCGGGCATCAGCGTCGCTGTCCCCGAACGCCGGCCCGAGCCCGGCGGTCTGGCCCAGCTCGTACAGCACGCAGTACGGGATGGTGTTGCCTGTCGGCTGCGATGCCGTCGTGGGAGCCGTCCCGTACCCGCACGACCTGCCGGTGGCGGTCTGCAGCATGGCCTGCACTGCGAGGGCCACTTGGCGGCCGGACACGCTCATCTACTCGTCCTCCTGTTGGCGATGGTTCTTCATGGCCGGTGCCCGTCGGCGACTTGGCCCAGGGCTGCCACGAACTGCGGGCCGATGCTCTCCACAGCCGGGCCGACGTGCGCGTACGGCGGCTGGTTGAAGACGCGGCCCAGGCTGTCCGGGCCGACGTAGCCGTACTCCAGGCGAGCCGCCTGCGGCTTGTTGGTGCCGACGACGGCCGTCACCGCGTCGCCGCCGACGTGCATCTCGTGCGTCCACGAACGGCGGTAGTCGCCGGTCGGCGCGTTCGGGCCGGGCCGGCCGGAGGCGTTGGCCTTGATCCGCGTCTCCAGCAGCATCGCGTAGTGCTGCACCACCCTCACCGTCGACGGCAGCACCGATGCGGCGCGGGCCTGTAGCTGGGCTGCGATCTCTGCGGCGTTGCTGGAGGCGCCCAGGCGGCTGGCCACTACGCGGTGACCTCCGGCTCCCACTTGCCCAACGCCCACTCCTGCAGCAGCCGCAGCATCGCCCGGGTCAGCTCGTTGGGTCCGCCGTCCATCAGGTCGTGCCGGGACAGCGCGTGCCGCTCCAGCTCGCCGGCGTCGAGCGCGGACAGGAACGCCGCGGCGGCAGGGCCCGGGTCCGGGTCGACGCCGACCACGACGCGGGCCAGGCCGTCGAACTCGTCCTTCACCACCGGCGACAGGCGCAGCATGAGCTCCGCTGGCCCGCCCGCGTAGTGGCGCAGCTCGTAGCCGGAGACCTGGCGGGAGATGTCGCGGCCGTCGAGAGCCACGCTGCCGCCGACGCCTTGGGCCGTGATCCGCACGGTGTGCAGCTGATCATCCATGCCGATCAGCCTACGAAGGGGCGCGGACAGCACTGCGGCCCCGCGCATCGTGCGCGAGGCCGCCCAAGAGGCCAGCAGTCAGATGGCGCTGGACGCGGTCGTGACGCGCTCGGTGAGCATGGTCGACCGGCAGATCTCCAGCGTGGACGCCTCGGTGACCTCGTCGGCCAGCCACGTCCGCCCCGCCAGGCCGCCGACCTCGGTGACGACCTCCACCAGGTCGCCGCGCTGCGCGATCGGCGCCGACACGGGCGTTACCAGCCGATACCAGGCCGAACCTTCCGACAGCCAGTCGATGCCCAGGACCTGCTGCAGCACGATCTGCCCGTGCGTGGACAGCACCGCGCCCGGCCCCTCGTACACCACGCTCGTCGGGGTCTGGCCCGGCTCCCCCGTGACCGGGTCCAGGACGGGCTGGCCGGCAGTGCGGGAGATCCGCACCATGTCGGTCAGCAGCGCCTCCAGGTCAGCCCTGGCCTGTTCGAGATCCAGCGGCACCGGGTCAGCCCTCCGTGGTCTGGGTGGACTCGTCCAGCCACGTCGTGCGCACCACGGCGAGGCTGTTGGCGTCGGAGATGTCCAGGACCCGCCACACCCGGTTGATCAGGCCCCCGTCCTGCGTGGCGTGGGTGACCCGCACGTGGTCCTCACGGGATGCCAGCGGCGCGGCCAGCGGCGTCAGCAGTCGGTAGCGGTTGCGGGTGTCGTCGGCGTACGCCTGCCCCTCCAGGGACAGGACCAGACCGGGGCCGCCGGCCGAGAAGATCGCACCGGGACCGTCGTAGATGATCGTGTCCGGGCCAGGGATGTACTCCCCGGAGTCCGGGTCGAGGACTGGCTCCCCGGGGCGGAAGATCTCGACAGTGTCCACGAGGATGCGCGTCTCGACGATGGGGGCTACGGCTGCAAGCGAAAGCCCCTCGGAGGGCGGAGGAGGAGTGCTCATACGTTCGAGCGTAGGACTGTGCCCGGACAGCCCCTCCTCAAGAGCTGGGCGGCGGGACGGGCTTGATGAGGAACCTGAACAGGAAGATCGACACGGTGTAGGCGGCGACCACGAGCGCGGTGATCACTGCTCGAGCCACCACGCTGGCGTCCGCGAAGACGTTCCGCCATATGAGGAACAATCCCACGGCCAGGCACAGGCACCACCAGCCCATCAAGACCCACCACGCCCGCTGGCCAGGATTACCGACGGCTGCATCAGGCGCATTCGGGTTCCCTCCGGGGGCCACAAGGGCCCCGCCCCCCGAACGGGGAAGCGGGAGGCGGGGCGGTCAGGGGTCGGTCAGACCTCGAAGTAGGCGACGATGACGATCGCGCCGAGGACGGTCACGTGGTAGATCACGCGCGTGGTGCCTTCGGTGTACTCCCTCAGCGGCACATGCCCCTCGCGGGTGGGCCGCTCGGCGCCGATCGTCGGGTCCATGGAGATCGTGACGATGGCCCTGTCCAGACGCACTAGGTCCGACACGGACAGCTTGGCCAGGCCGGGCTCACACTCCGGGGTGAACGCGACCTTCGCGCGTCTGCCGGGGGTGTGCTTAGGCGACACGGGCATCGCCGCCGTTCCCGGTCACGTCGATGCCGTGTGCCGCGAACAGATCCACCCGGGCGGTCTCCCAGTCGCGGGACAGGTCGATGCCGTTCTCGGCGATGCCGCGCAGCGACGCCGCGAGCAGCGTCTTGCCCGCCTCCTCGGCCTCGTGGGCCTGCTCCAGGATGGGCGGCTTCTCGTCGTCCTCGAAAACCAGCCGCATGGGTATGCCCTCCATTACCTCGTCTCTCTGTAAGGTACGCCCGCCGTGGGGCGGTCGTCTGTGATTCAGTCCATGGCCGCCCAGTAGGCGCACCAGTGCTTCGCCATGCGGGCCATGTGCGTCTTCCACGGGGCGGCGGGTTGCTGCTCGGCGATGCTCGCCCACAGCCGCGCGTTCGCGTCCGAGAACAGGGCCACCTCCGCGCGGTCGGCGCCCTGCCACGCCGGCAGGACCTGGCACACCGCGTCGGCCTCGGCCGGGGTGTGCCCGGCCTCTAGCAGCCGCAGGATGAGGATGACCGGGTCGACCCATGCCGGGCCGACCGTGGGCCACGCCCAGTCGATCAGCCAGTCCCGCCCTTCCCCGAGCAGCACGTTGTGCGGCGCGAAGTCGGTGTGCAGCAGCGTCCGGCCGGTGTTCCAGCGTTCGGCCGTGTCCGGGTCGGTGTACTCCGACATGCGTTGCCCCATGTTGCGGACGACCGATGCCGGCGGGGTGTCGAGCTGTGCCAGGTCGGCGGCCAGCCGGAGCACGCGCGGCAGGTCGGGCGAGCCGGGTGTGTAGTCGGCGTGGCGGCCGTCGGCGAACTCGTACCCGAGCAGGTCCCACCCTGCGTCCTGGACCCGCCACAGGATTCTGGGGGCCAGACGCGGCGCGACGTACGGGTTGATCGCGGCCTCGCGCTGCTGCGCGCGGTGCTGCGAGTGATCGGACGGCATTCCCTTGACGAACAGGCGATGCTCGGCCGTGAACACGAGCGCGGCGATCTGCGAGTTCAGCCCGCCCGCTACGGTCTCGGCTTTCAGGACGGGCCCAGTGCGGGCCTCCACCGCCTGGTGGACTTCCTCGGGCAGGTGGTCCCAGTCGATGCGCGACATGGACATGGTTGGCGCCGTTCCTACTCGGACGAAACGGGCGGGGCCGCCCCGGTGGAAGCTACCACCGGGGCGGCCCCGCGAACTGTCAGTAGGCGTTGTCGTCGCCGGCGGTGCAGCTGCAGCTGGCGGCGTCCAGGACCTTGTCCAGGTCGCCGATGAAGATCAGCTCATCGTCACCGATCGGGCCCGGCAGCGACGCCCCGAGGGGCGGGGTGCTGCTTCCCTGCAGGGCCGCCCCGCGGGGCGGGCCCATCGTGATCTCTACGGCTACGGCGGTCATCTCTTAACCTCCTGCGTGCTGGCAGTAACTGGACAGTGGTGCCTTGGCCTCCTGGTAGAGCTTGGCCAGGGGCCTACAAGTCCGGCAGGAGCCGGACAGGGCGCAGCCGGAGCAGCCTCCGGTGCGCAGCTGGAGCGAGTCCGCGATGCCTCCGAGGCGTCGCAGACCCTCCACTCCTTCGGCCATGAGGTCGATCTGCGGGTCGCGCCCGATCTTGCAGATCGACGCCTTGCCGAACGGGTCGGAGTGGAAGAACGTGTGGCCCGCGTTGCAGCCGGTGAAGACCTCGCGGGCCCGCTGGTAGCGGATGGACTGCGTGGCCAGGCCCGCGCCGTCGCCGCCGATGGTCGGCGACATGTTGGGGAACACGTGGTGCGGGCCGTACCGCTCGGCCAGCGCCTCCATCTCGGCGACC
Organism: Streptomyces sp. NPDC001070; assembly: GCF_053598835.1. NCBI lineage: Bacteria > Bacillati > Actinomycetota > Actinomycetes > Kitasatosporales > Streptomycetaceae > Streptomyces > Streptomyces sp. NPDC001070. The sequence continues at coordinate 108,757 of NZ_JBSFLB010000026.1, read as the reverse complement.
TCGTGCTCGTTGTCCTTGGCCACGACGACGTTCATGCGCAGCGGCAGCCCGGCCTCGCGCGCGGCGTCCAGGCCGCGCATGAACAGCTTGAAGGCGCCGCGGCGGCGAGTGGTGGCGTCGTACGTCTCCTCGGTCGCCCCGTACACGCTGACCGTGACCCGGTACGGGGGGCGCCCGCGGAACAGGTCGAGGATCGCCGGGGAGTGCAGGCGAGAGCCGTTCGTGGAGACCTGCAGCATCATCCCCAGGTCGTGCGCGTAGGCGTAGACCTGCGGGAACCGCCGGTCGATCAGCGCCTCCCCGCCGGTGATCTGCAGGTACAGCACGCCGGCGTCGGCCATGATGTCGAGCAGCTGTTTCTGCTGTTCCCAGCCCAGGCCCTCGAACTTCTTTTCGCCGAGGTAGCAGAACTCGCAGTCGAAGTTGCAGCCCAGGTTGATCTCGTACGACGCGCGGACGTACCCGTACACGGACGGCTCGCGGACCAGGATCGACTGGCCGATGGTGCGGCCGACCAGATCCACGCCCCACGCCTGCCGGGCCGCGTCAGCGGCCCACGCCGGGATGGCGCTGTCCCGGCCGGCGTTGGCCAGCTCCTTGAAGCGGCCTGCGCCCATGCGGAGTCCGCTGTACTGGCCGGGCCGCAGTAACAGGTGGCCGTCCATGAACGGGCTGGCGATCAGGTCGTGCATGTCTCCTCCTCTCCAGGTGGTTTCCGTCCGGCCGCCAGCTGGGAGGCGAGGCGGTCGGACAGGAGCGGACGGGAGGGGGCCGTTCCCCCTCCCACGTCCTCTTATTTTACCGGCATTCGCGCTCGATGTCAGCGATTCTCCGGAAAAATTGCAGGTCAGAGGCCTTCTGGCCCTGTCGGGACCGGGCGGCTCGCAGCCCGATTGGAACCGGCCCGGCAGGACGACGGGGCACGCACTGCCGGGCCGGGGCTTCACGCGGCGGGCTGCCGGGGGACGGTCGCCCACACGGTCTTGCCGACCGGCTCGCGGTCCCGGGCGCCGAAGTCGGCGGCGGCCGCCCGCACCAGCATCAGCCCGCGCCCGCTCTCGGCGTGGCTCGGCGCGACCGCCGGCCGGGGACGCTGGCGGCTGGGGTCGGACACCTCCAGCAACAACTGGGCGCCGTCATCGGTGACCTGAACGTGCACCAGGTGCCGGGTGTCGCAGTGCCGGATCGCGTTGGTGACCAGCTCGCTGGTGATCAGCACCGCGGTGTCCACGGCATCGTCAGGAACGCCCCAGCCGGCCAGAACCCGGCTCACCTGCCTGCGGGCGATGTACACGGTCTTGGGAAACGGCGTGAACCACATCTCCCATGCCTGCGTGGTCGCATTGGGTTGCGTCATCACGGGGAAACAGCTCCCCCTTCGAGGGGCGGCACGCCCCGTTCGGGTTCCAAGAGGTCACACCACTCAAGTGGTGTGGGAAGCGTCCCTCCGACCCATAACCCACGTGTAGGCCCACGTGATTACCCAACGTGGATAAGATTCCGGTGCGTCAGATTCGTTCACTCTGCGCAACTGAGGCGAGGGGGATCGCCGATGGCCAAGACCGACGGGCCGCGTGAACTACCAGCCGCGCTGCTCACCGACCCCGACATGGTCAGCGCCTGCCGAACGCGCGAGTTCTCCACGATCTTCGCCCTCGTGCGGCGTCGTGCCGGGATCTACCCCTCCCGCATCGCCGCCTTATGCGGCATGACCCCCAGCCGGGTCGGGGAGATCATGGCAGGGCAGCGCAAGCTCGCACACATCGACGTCATCGAACGCGTCGCCGACGGGCTGCGCATCCCCGGCGCGATGCTGGGACTCGCCCAGCGCCCCTGGGAAATCCCACCGCGGGCCACGGTCACCGAACCCGACCCGCAGCCGCAGGCAGCCCTGGCCACGGCACCCGCCGCCCCCACCGCCGAGCTCGACACCATCCTCCACCTGGTCGACGCAGCCGACGTCACCCGCTCCACCCTCGCCGCCATCCAGTCCGCCATCGAGGACTACTGGAAGCGCGACGACCAGCACGGCGGCGCAGCACTGCGTCCTGCAGTCGTCGGCCATCTGCGCTACGCCCAACAGCTCATCGACGGCACCCGCGAAGGCCCCCTGCGGCGTGGCCTGATCGCGCTGGCCGCCGAGCTCGCACGTATGGCGGGCTGGGCCTACTTCGACGCCCGCCAGTACAGCACCGCCCGCACCTACTTCACCCAAGCCCTGCACCTCGCGCAGAACCTGGGCGACCGGCAGTTCGTCGCCAACGTCCTGTCGTGCATGAGCCTGCAGGCCACCTACGAAGGCGACGCCGGCGAAGCCGCTGCGCTCGCCCACGCCGCCCAGGACACCGCCCGCACCACCGAGGCCCCGGAGCTGGTGATGGCCATGCTCCACATGCGGGAGGCATTCGCCCACGCCACACTGCGCGCTGCCGACGACTGCCACCGGGCCCTCGCCCGGTCACACGCCGAGTTCGAGCGGGCCGACACCACCAACGCGCCACAGTGGGTGCGCTACTTCGACGAGACCAAGCTGATCGTGGACACCGGCATCGCCCGCGCGCAACTCGGCGAGCACCGTCAGGCAGAACCGCTCATCGCCGAAGGCCTGCGCCGCGAGAACCGCGACCAACAGCGCGGCCGGGCCTTCCACGCCTTCTGGCTGGCCACCACGCAGCTGCACAACCGGTCTCTCGATCACGCCTGTTCCACCGCCGGCATGGCCCTGGACCTGGCCACCAACGTGGACTCCCCGCGCGTCGTCGGCCACGTCCGCGAGTTCCACGCCCGGCTATCCCCCCACGCGGGGGAACCTCCGGTGATCGCCTTCGAGGCGAAGATAAGGGAGGCCTTCGCCTAGCCCTTCGTGGCCTCATCGAGCAGCAGATACAGCACCCCGATCAGGGAGCCGCTGGAGACGATCTCCCGACGGTCGATCATGCCCCGGATGTCGGCCATGGGGATCCACTCGATCCGATCCGTCTCATTGACCTCTGTCGGAGGCCCCACGTATGTGCCCGCCTCGGCACGGAACACGTAGTGCTCGGAGTCCGTGATGCCGTTCGCCGGCTGCCCGTAGATCAGCGGCTGAGCTGCCTTCACCCGCCAGCCGGTCTCTTCCTCCACCTCACGGACGGCGGCCTGCTCCGGGGCCTCCCCGTCCTCGACCAGGCCCATCGGCAGCTCCCACGCCCAGGTGTCGGTAATGAAGCGGTGCCGCCACATCATCAGCACCCGCATCTGGTCGTCCACAACAGCGGCCACGGCCAGGTGCCGCAGCTTCACCACGTGGTGCTCCCAGCGGCGGCCGTCGGGCTGCTGCACGTCCACCAGCCACAGGTTCACCCACCGGTTCTCATAGATCGGCCTCTCACCGTGGACCTCCCACTGCATGCCGCCCCGCCTCTCTCGCCGGTAACGTCCCCAGCATGTCAGCCGCCGGGACGCGCCCCAACCTTGCTTGTCGGGCCCCGATTCAAGGATGTGGCACGGCGCTTGGCGCGCTGCAACGGATCGGCCGCCGACTGCGTCTCCACCGCTGACGACAAGCTGCAGAGGCAGGAGGGGGGAACAGTGCAGATAGGTCAGGGCTTGGACTGGGGCACCGTGCCGGCGTGGTTCAGCGCCGTCCTCGGCGGCCTCTCAACGACGCTTGCCCTCTACATCATCTGGCGCGATCGCCGAAAAGAAGAACGAGCGGACGCGCACAGGGTGATCTGCTGGGAGAGCAAGACCACGCCGTTGACCGCGCACGTCGTTAACGCGTCTGACCGCGCCATCTACGACGTCCGCTTCTGGGTCACAAGGAGGGTGGGGAACGCGGCCTCCTCGCTACGCGGCGGCAACCAGGACGTTCTGAAGCCAGGTGAGGAAGCGATCCTTGCCTATGCCGATCCCGAAGAGTACGAGGGCTACACCAGCGCGTCTGTGACCTTCCAGGACTCTGATGGCCAGAACTGGACGCGTAGCCTCTCTACACGGAGGCTGCAGCCGCTGCAGTGGTCCTGGACTCGGAGAGCCTCCGATAAGGATCTAGCGAAGATCTCGACTGTCCCTGAGCGTCGAGGCTTGTGACCCCGCAGCTCTACCGTTCGGCGGCGGCGCGGATGCTGGCTTCCAGCGCCGCCATCAGATCAACGGCCGGAACCGGCTCGCCCAGCTCCTCCAGTTCCCCGCCGGTCATCTTCGCCGCCACCAACTGCTCCAGCGCCGCGGCGTACTCGTCGTGCAGATCGGCGATCTCCACTCCGGCGAGCTCGTCCATCAGCATCTCGGCCAGCTGCAGCCCCCGCTCGGTCACCGGCGCCGGACTGGACAGGTCGCCGGGCTCACGGATCTCCTCCGGCCACAGCAGGGTGTGCAGGACGAGCATCCCGTGCCGCGGCCTCAAGACCGCCAGGCGCTCCCGGGTTCGCAAGGTGACCTTGGCGACCGCCACCGTCCCGTGCCGGGCCAGCGCCTCCACCAAGAGCGCGTACGGCCGCTGGCCTTGCTCGCCAGCGCCTCCGATCCAGTAGGGCTTGGCGTACAGCACGGGGTCGACGTCGCGCTCGTCGACGAAGCCGAGGACGTCGACGGTGCGCTTCGTCGGGAGAGGGAGCGCGGCCAGGTCGTCATCGAGGAGCACCACGGTGCGGCCGTCGGGACGCTCCCAGCCCCGCGCGATCTCCGACTGCGGAACCTCCACGTCCTCGCTCTCACAGATCCTCCGATGCCTGATCCTGGACCCGTCGCGCGCATGAACCTGATGGAATCCGGTGCCGTGCTCCTCGGTCGCGGAGTAGAGGTGGACAGGCAGGCTGACCAGGCCGAAGCTGACGTAGCCAGTCCAGATCGCGCGCATAGGAACAGCGTGAAACCCTGGGGCGGTACGGCGCGCGGGCTGATGCTCCGGCCCGGTGATCAGCGCACTACGCGGATCGCGTCCGGGTTCCACCAGTACGTGCGCCAGTACGTCACCGGGAAGTCGTCGCCCTCGAGGAACGTGACCTTCGCCTGGACGGCGTGCCGACCATCGCGGTGGCGGATCTTGTACCAGACCACCGCGTCGTGCCACCGGCCACCAACACGGACCTGGACGCGCGGCTGCTGCCCCGGCTCGAAGCCCTCGTACTTCGGGATCTGGTCGTGCGGGACCTCGCCCCGCCGGATACGCATCACGTCCCCGTTCTGCAGCTGCATCTCCACGGGGCTGACTGCGGTCACCGACGCGCGGACCTCGAACACGTCCGTCGACCACCAGAACCAGGCCCGCCGCCGGCCGTCCGGCAGCACGGGCCACACCATCAGGTGCACGGACTCCCGGCCGTCGGCGTGCGTCCGCCGCTCGGTCACCCACGCCCGGTAGCGGCGGCCGCCCAACTTGAACGCCACCCGCTGCCGCCGGTGCTCGGGAAGAGAGTCGACGAACGCAGGAGGTGCCGCCCCGGGCTCCCGGGGCGGCACCTCCACCGCATCACGCCACTCGCTCACATGTTCGACTGTAGGGCGGGGGAGGGGCACAACCAACCCCGGCCAGCGCCGCTCACTCCTTCGAGTGGCCACCGCCCCGCCTTCGCTGCCCTACCCACGCCGCCCATTGACAGGCCCTGAGCACAGCCGAAAGCGATCTCCCCGCCGCCCGACCGCAACGCTGTCGACGTGGCCTCACCGGCCCCGTCGACCAGGTCGCCCGTGTCCGCGCCTGGATCCAGGCCAGCGCCACCGGCGGAAGCAGCATGCTCCTCGACCTGCCTTAGGTCGGCCTCGGCCTGGTCCGCTGCCGCATGCGGAACTCCGCCCCGCCGGAGGTGCAGGGTTTCCCGCTTCGGGGGTTTCGGTGACGCGTGCGGGGTAAGGCGCCCTGCCGGAGCCGCCCGCTTCGCCCCCCGACCGGGCGGCTCCCGAGAGGCTCCCCCCTCTCGGCGGTCAGCACCCTTGCGAGCTGGGGCCTGCTCTACTCAGGCCCCGGCCAGCGAGGAGGTCACGATGGACGAGAAGACCCGCATGCATCGCTCCGGAGAGAAAGTCCCGGTCAGCGGCATCTACGAATGCACATGCGGCGAGGGCCACCGCTTCACCATCACGAGTACAAACGTGCAGGGCCACACCTTCCCGCCGGTCCCGGAAAACTGCTCCGGAACCGGCTGGAACCTCCTGACCCCTGCCCACGCGGAGCGAAGCCCATAGGCCCCCAGCAGCCCGCCCGGTTACGTAGTGAGTGCCGGGCGGGCGCCCTGCACGGCCCCGCCGAACACTGACCCGCCTGCCGAGACGGGACCGCTCACGCCTCAGGTGGCGGGAGGGCGAGCGGCTGGCTACTCGCCGGCGTAGTCGTCGCCGTATGCCGCCTTCCGGATGGCCCTGCCCAGCTCGTACGAGCCGTGCTCCGCTGCAAGGCCGGACTCCTCGATCGCAGCCCGCAACTCCGCCGCGACCTCCACCCACTTCGCCTGAAGCACGGCGCTCTCGGCTCGCTGCTCCTCCGACCACTCCAGTACCGGAGTCTTCGTCGCGCGGTGGTGAGCTTCGATTGCCTTTCGGGCTGTGTCGTACTGCCGTCGCAGGTCAGCAAGTGATTCGGGAACGTCCATGGCGCGGATGCTAACCGCGGGCACTGACAGCGGCCGGGCTACGCCTCGGGCAGATGGTCAGGTCGGGGTCCGAAGGCGAGCGTGCACAGCGGGGGGAGAGATCGGCCACGCTGCAGCCCCCTCGACTGTCCGTAGGTGCTTACGGCCTTGAGGGTGTGCTTGTGGCTGGCTCAGCCACAAGCGGCGCCGTCGAAGCCCTGTATCTACTGCCCCTCAGCTTCCGACCCTAGACTCGCCAGAATCGCTGCCAATTGAGCCGGACAGGGGCCATTCCCTGTAGGGGACGTTATGGCTGTTTCTCAGGGCGGACAGACCCCCTACGCAGCACCCAGGCGTTCGTGCCCTGGCTGACGTCCCATCCCAGAGCGGAGAGTCACAGGCCCCTCCTGCTTGCATGATCAGCAGCCGGCAACCTGCCTGGTGGCGCGAGGCTAGGTCCGAAGCATGGATGACCTTGCTCGGCATGATACGAGCATCAAGCCTCCGTACACCGGCCAACATGCGTTCTTACCTGCTGATTCTCGGCAAGCGAGAGGCCGTCGCCTGGGTGCTGCGCGAGCGACGCATGGCGTTTCCGCCCGGTCGGCGGGTCGAAGTCACACGCCTGGAACCGGGCGACGAGCTGCTGATCTACACAACGCGAGGCTGCTGACACAACCCGGCGCGGGACCGGGGCAGAATCATCGGCCAGGCGCGAGTCGCCTCGCCTGTGAAGGTGCTGGAGACGCCGGTTGAGTTGGCAGGGCGGGAGTTCACCTCAGGGTGTGAGCTCGAGGTACAGACACTCACCCCGTATCTGAGCGGGGTGGAACTGGCACCGCTGGTCGACCGGTTGGAGGCGTTTCCGAGTATGACGGCTTGGAATTCCATGCTGAGGCGCCCGCTCTTGGAGCTGAGTATCGGAGACTCGGCGATGTTACGGAGGGGGCTGGCCGACATGGAGCGTTCAGCGGACGAGCTTGTGGGGGAATACCTGGCATCGATCAAACCCGTCCAGGAGCAGCGACGTAGTGGCCGTGCTGCACTGAGGTGAGACGTGCCGTGCCTGGGGGTACGCCTGGTGCGCCGACCGTGAGGTCGAGGCGAAACAGCTCGTCCGGCCAGTGATCACATAAGAAGAAATTGCCCCTGCCCGGCGAGAGATTATCGAGGTCTTTGTTCCTGCCGCCATCAGAGGCACTTTCAAGGTGAAGATGTGTATCGGGTCCTACCCGCGTGTCAGCGTCGAGGTCGGTGGTTGCGAGATCATCTCGCAGGCGGGGGCCATGTTGTTGGTGGAGAAGCGACATGCTGTCCCGGCAGAAAGACACTCCTGCCGGGGCAGATCCGTGGCCGCAAAGTGCCGGAGTCGGCGTCAGCTGTCCGCTACGCCGGTCGTGGACCACTCATTGGCGAAGTGCTCCATCTGCTTCAGGACCAGGTTGATGGCCTCGACTTCCTGGTCCGGCGGGTAGCCCCGGCGGGCCAGGAGGCGCTTGATGGCGCTTCGGAGGCGGGCGCGGACCGGTTCGCGGGCGATCCAGTCGGGCTTGAGCTTGCTGCGGACCTCTGCGACCAGTTCGCGGGCGATCCCGGCCAGCACTTCATCACCCATCACCGAGCGTGCCGTACCGTGGTCGGCCACCGCGTCGTAGAAGGCGAGCTCGCGCCAGTCCAGCGGCGGCTCGAACTTCTCGCCACGCCGAGTGTCTTCGACGACCTCCTTGGCCATCTCGACGAGCTTGGCGATGAGCTCCGCGCTGGTGTACTGCTGCCGCATGTACCGGACCATGAGGTCCTGCAGCCGCTCGGAGAACGTCGTACGCCGGACGATGTTGTGCCGGGTCACCTCGCGCATCTTCTGCTCGATGAGCCGCCGCAGGGCCTCCGCCGCCAGGTGCGGAGTCTCGCTGTTCTGCAGCTGAGCGACGAGCGCGTCGTTGAGGTGCGTCAGATCGGCCATCTCCAGGCCGGCTTCGGCGAACAAGTCTGTCACACCGCCGGTCTCGACGACCGAGGACGTCAGCTGGGCGAGGTACAGCTCGACGTCGCGGGCGACGGGCAGACCGCGGGCCTCGCGTTCCATCGCATCGAGCTTGGCCATGTAGGCGCGGACTTCAACGAAGAACTGGATGTTCCGGCGCCAGGCGGGGTGGTCGGGGAACCGCTCGTGGATGTTCCGGGAGCTGGCGGACAGCGCGTAGAAGCGTTCCAGGCGGTGGGCGTGGTCGCGGAAGCGGCGGCCGAGGGTCTGGCGGGGGTCGTCGAGCTTGTCCGGGTCGTTGCCCGGGGTGCGCGGGTCCCGCAAGTAGTTGGCGGTCTTCATCGCGGCGTCGATGAATGCCGTCTTGGTCGGCTGTGTGAGCCGTGCCCGCCAGTCGAAGGCGCGCAGGATGTCGGTGAGGATGTCGTACTCATTGCGCAGTTCGTCCAGAGCCCGATCGAGGTCCTGGCCGAGGGTGCGGTCCTGCTGGTCGGCGTCGGTGTACTCGGCGATCGCCCGCTGAAGGTTCTCAGTGAGCGGCGCGTAGCCGACGAGGAGGCCGTCCTCCTTGCCGCGGAAGCGGCGGTTGACGCGAGCCAGGGCCTGCATCAGGTTGGCGCCCTTGAGCGGCCGGTCCAGGTACATCGTGTGGACCGGCGGGGCGTCGAAGCCAGTCAGCAGCATGTTGTTGACGATGAGCAGTTCCAGCTCGTCGTCGGGATCCTTGGCGCGGTTGATGACCGCCTTGCGCTGGCTGTCGCGCAGGGCATGGGCGCGTAGGTGGTCGGGGTCCTTGCGGGAGTCCGAGGAGAAGACGATCTTCATGGCGCCCTTGTCAACCTCGTCGCCGTGCCACTCGGGCCGCAGCTCGCGCAGGGCGTCGTAGACCCGGACGCAGATCTCGCGCGTCGCGCACACGACCATCGCCTTGCCGGCCGCGCCGCCATTCTCGGAGACGCCGACGAACGGCTTCATCCGATCGCGCCGCGCCTCCCAGTGCTCCACCAGGTCCCGAGCAAGGTCCCTTATGCGGGCGGGCGCGCCGTACATCGCGTTCATGGTGGCGACGGCCTGCTCGACGCGGCGGCGTTCGGTGTCGTCGAGGCCGTCGGTGATGCGGTCGGCCTCCTCGTCGATCTTCGTCGGGTCGACATCGCCGTCCAGAACGAGCTGGATGACGCGGCCTTCGTGGAAGACCTTGACAGTCGCTCCGTCGTCGGCGGCGCGCTTGAGGTCGTAGACGTCGATGTAGTCGCCGAAGACCTCGCGGGTGTTGCGGTCGGCCTCGGAGATCGGTGTGCCGGTGAAGGCGAGGAGCGTGGCGTGCGGGAGCGCGTCGCGCAGGTGGCGGGCGTAGCCGTCGAGGGAGTCGTAGTGGCTGCGGTGCGCCTCGTCGACGACCAGCACGATATTGCGGCGGTCCGACAGCAGCGGGTGATCGGCCCCGGACTCCTTTTCCTCCTTGGTCCTGCCGAACTTCTGGAGGGTGGTGAAAAGGATGCCGCCGACGCGCTTGGCCGCGAGCTCCTCGCGCAGTTCCGCCCGGGTGAGGACCTGCTTCGGGGCCTCCGGGAGGATCTCGCTCTCCAGGAAGGTCGTGTACAGCTGATCGTCGAGGTCAGTGCGGTCCGTGATGATGACGACCGTAGGGTTTAGCAGTGCCGGGTCGCGCATCACCATCGTCGTGGTGAGGACCATTTCCTCGGACTTACCAGAGCCCTGCGTGTGCCAGACAACGCCGGCCTTCCCATTGCTCGCGGCAGCCTCCCGAACGGCCTCCGCGGCCCGGGTCACCGCGTGGTACTGATGCGGTTTGGCAATGCGCTTCATCCGCTTCGACGGGACGAAGTTGATGAAGGACTGGATGAGAGAGAGGAAGCGTGACTGGGTGAACAGACCGCACAGTGCCAGGTTCTGGCCCGAGTCCCATATCCCCTCGGCGTCGAGCGCGTTGACCCGCGCGCCGAACTCGTCCGTGTTCCACGGCGCGAAGTGTTCGTACGGGGTGAAGGGCGTGCCGTACTTCGCCGTGATGCCGTCGGAGAGTAGGACGACGGCGTTGTAGCGGAAGGCGGTCGGGAACTCCTCAACGTAGCGGGCCACCTGGGAGTGCGCGTCCTGGAGGGTGGCACCCTCGTCACCGGCGCGCTTCAGCTCCAGGACGGCGAGCGGAAGGCCGTTGACATACAGGACCACGTCGAAGCGGCGGTTCTTCTCGCCGTCGATGACGGTGACCTGGTTGAGGGCACGGTAGATGTTCGCGTCCGGATTGGCCAGGTCGACGAGGCGGAGGGTCGGGTTGTGCTCGGCGCCGAAGGCGTCGGTGTAGGTGACGGAGCGGATTCCTGCCGTCAGGTTGGCGTGGGCGGTCCGGTTCTCCTCGTATGTGTCCTGTGAGGCCGGGGTCGTCGCGATGGCGACGGCGTCGCGGATGGAGTCCGGGGGGATGTCGGGGTTGAGCCGCTCGACCGCCTCGCGGAGGTCGGGGTAGAGGATCAGGTCGTCCCATGACTTGCGGTGCCCGGAGCCGGGTGCGAACTCGTTGCCGGAGGCGGACAGCCAGGCCAGCTCGGCGAGTTCGTCGAGCGCGAGCCCCTCCCAGTCGGCCTCCAGGGGGCGGTGGTGCTCCTTGCTCTCGTCGTCGTACGTCATGTGTGATCCTCGACAATCGTCTCGGCGTCCTTGACGCGGAGTCGGCCGGACATGAGCTGGGGGAGGAGGGTATCGCGGAGGGTGGCTAGGGTCAGGTTCTCTCTCAGTGCCTGGGCTCCCATGGCAAGTAGGGGGGTTGTCTGAGAGCTCCATTCTTGGAGAAGGGGGAGGTCTGGAGTTCTTACTTCGAGGCTTGTTACGACGCTCTTATTGATGTGCTGCTGCGCTCCACCAGTTCCGTGCTTAATGAGTTCATTTCGATGATGCCTGATCCAGAAGAAGAGCCAGTCGTTAAGCGGGCGCTCGCGGCTCCATACACCTACCAATGACTGATTACCGCTGGTTTCAATTTCCAAGCGCGAAACTTGCCCCATGGTAGCCCCCGTAATTGCCACGACGGTTGCCCCACAGGGCATGATCTTCGCCGCACTATTCTCGAGTGCTTCCTGGGTGATGAGTGCACTTGGCTGCATTACTCGAAAGTCGTTCGCCTTCCCTGAGTTTACCCAATTGACGGTGCCGTCCGCCCAGTATGATGGATTTGCACGGCTCGGGGTGCCGCCCAATACAACTGTCGCCAAGCTTCCAAGGGGCGTGGTCATTCCATTGAGATGGCGCAGTGCTTGCTTGAACTGTTCGTATGCCAGTTCATCCGCCGTAGCCGCGATGCGCTCATTGACGACTATCTTGTCATCCAGCCCCCCGAGCAGGGCTACCACCGCGCGCTGTTCTACAACAGGCGGGTGGGGGACTTTGAACGACTTCACGGTAGCGACAGGTTGGACCAGGCCTGGAACTCCCACGGTTGAGACGTGTTGCAGGATCTCGCGTTGTCCGGCAGGAGAGGTCAACCAGTAGTAGTAGAACTCGGGGATGGCCTGCGCAGAATTAAGTCGAGCTTTTACTTGACTGGTAGAGAGAACGTAACGATCGTACTTCGGTGATCGTGGGATCATCGAAACCTGGCCGATGGTACCCCGGTGAGTAATTACCAAGTCGCCTGAGGTCAGATTTGCACCAGGCAGACTGTCCGCCTTTTCTTTGGTGATGAAGACGAAATCGTCGTCACGGAAGCGGCCATTCCCGAGATTTACACCCCGCACGAGTGGAACCCCAGAAGGAACATAGTCGTTCTTCGTATAGGCCGATCCGTACGGCTTCGAGAAAGAACTCTTTTCCGGTGCTGCGAGTTCCTCAAATCGGACTACAGGCCACTCAGACATTGACCCTCCCCAGCTGCTGCCGAACCTTTTCCTCCAGCTCTTCCGACCTGTCGAACAACCTGTACAGCTCCTCCGTCAGCTTCGTGATCCTCTCCGCCACAGCCTCCGCGGCCTCCTCCTCCGCCTCCGCAGCTCCCACGTACGGCCCTGGCGTCAGCATGTACCCATGCTCGCGGACGGTCTCCAGGTCGGCCGAAAAACAGAACCCCGGCTCGTCCTCATACGTCAGCCCCTCTTCACGCGCCGACGCCGTCCCACGCCACGCGTGGTACGTCCCGGAGATCTTCGTGAGGTCGGCGTCCGTCAGGATGCGCTCGGTCCGGTCGGCCATCTCGCCCATATCCCGGGCGTCGATGAAGAGGATCTCGCCGCGCCGGTCGGTTAGCCGCCGTGCGCCCTGTGGGGTCTTGTCCTTGGCCAGGAACCAGAGGCAGGCCGGGATCTGCGTCGTTCGGAACAGCTGTGGCGGTAGCGCGACCATGCATGCCACCAGGTCCGCCTCGACCATCGCTTGGCGGATCTCCCCCTCGCCACTCTGCTGAGAGCTCATGGACCCATTGGCGAGGACGATGCCAGCCGTGCCCTTCTCGCCCAGCTTCGAGATCATGTGCTGGAGCCAGGCGTAGTTGGCGTTGTTCCTCGGCGGTACCCCGTACTTCCACCGGGGATCGGTCTCGTCCCTCGCCCAGTCCTTGATGTTGAAGGGGGGGTTGGCCATGACGAAGTCGGCCTTGAGGTCGGGGTGCTTGTCGTCGGCGAAGGTGTCGCCCCAGCGGGGGGCGAGGTTGCCGTCGATGCCGTGGATGGCGAGGTTCATCTTGCCCAGGCGCCAAGTGCGCTCGTTGAGCTCCTGGCCGTAGACCGAAAGGTCGGCCTTGTGGCCGCGACCCCGGTGCGCCTCGATGAACTTGGCCGCCTGGACGAACATGCCTCCCGAGCCGCACGCCGGGTCGTACACCCGTCCCTCGTACGGTTCCAGGATCTCCACGATCAGCTGGACGACGGAGCGGGGCGTGTAGAACTCCCCGCCCCGCTTGCCCTCGGCACGGGCGAAGTTGCCGAGGAAGTACTCGTACACCTCGCCCAGCACGTCCTGCGCGGGCTTGTCCGCGCTGCCGCCGAAGCGGGCGTCGCTGATGAGGTCGACGAGTTCGGACAGGCGCTTCTGGTCGACGTTGTCGCGGTTGAAGATTTTCGGAAGGACACCGGTCAGCGCCGCGTTCTCTCGCATCACGGCGTCCATCGCGGCGTCGAGGAGCTTGCCGACACCCTGGCTCTTGCCGTGGGCGGCGATCCACGACCAGCGGGCGGTCTCCGGGACCCAGAAGACGTGGGCGCCGGCGTACTCGTCGCGGTCTTCCAGGAAGTCGTCGAGGCGGTCCTCGGCGATGCCGTCCTCGGCGAGCTCCTTGGCCAGCTCGGCGCGGCGCTCCTCGAAGGCGTCGGAGACGTACTTCAGGAAGATCAGGCCGAGGACGAACTCCTTGTACTGCGCGGCATCGATGGAGCCGCGCAGCTTGTCCGCGGCCTTCCACAGGATGTCCTGGATCTCCTTGGCGGTGGAGGCGCTGAACAGCTCCGCCTGGTCGGCGGGCTTCTTTTGGCCGGGAATCATGGGGTGGAGCGTCTCCTTCATCTGTCGGTTCCGGGGAGGTTCTGGATGGTCAGTGTGCCGTCGGCAATGCCGGCGGCGGTCACGCGGGCCAGGGCGTCGAGTGCGGCGGACTGCTCCCGCAGGAGCGCCGCGCGGCTCTCGATCTCGGCGAGCACGGCGTCGAAGCGTTCGGCTTCGTCCCGGCTCAGGTCGGGGATGAGAAGGTCCTCGATGCGCCGTGATGCCCGCACCGCGCCGCTGGTGCGCGCGTACTCGGATGCTGCCGCTCGCAGCAGTGCCGCCAGCACGCGCGGCTGGAGCGGGGGGTCGGCGTCGGGGTGGACGCGCAAGATGCGGGCCGGGGCGGCGACGACCGATACGCCCTTCTCGTCGACGTAGACGCCGAAGCGCGGGTTGACGGTTATGACGATGTCGCCCGGCTCGGTGAACTGGGCGTGCTCGTAGGCGGTGAAGAGCACGCCGCGGTCGATGCGGCGGCTGCCTCGGCGCGTGGCGTCGAGAATCGCGTCGGGCGTGAGCACGGGGTAGTGGCCCTCGGCAGTGAGGTGCTCGGCGGCGATGCGGTGGCCGGGGCGTCGGCGCAGACGGCGCTCGGCGAGGAGACGGCGAACGGTGGTGCGCCGCACCGGCTGGTCCTCGGGGCGTAGAACGGCCTGGGCGCGCAGTGTGGCGCGCAGGCCGGCGTACTGTTGGGCCTGCTCGTGAAGCTCCGTCAGGCGCTGCTCCAAGTCGCTGATACGTGCCGGGCGCTCGATGACGTTGCGGGTGTAGCGGGCCGCGGTCGGGCGGTGCTGCGTGGTGAAGGCGGCGCCCGGCCGGTCGTCTAGGTCCTTTGCGGGGACGATCACGGCGTTGCGCGGCTCGTGCCGGAGGTCCTCGCGCCAGCCGGAGGCGCGCCAGATGGCGATGTCCTCGGCGAGCGTGTCGAGAACGGGTTCAGTGAGCGGCTGCGCCGAGAAGTCGGAGAGGAGCACTTGGCCCGCGCGCTGTGCCTCCGGCGTGCGGGACAGTACCCAAATGGCCGTGCGGTAGCCGGGGCGGTATGCGAATGCGCCGTCGGGGAGACTGATCGCGGCCTTGAGAAGACCCTCCTGGAGGAAGGACCGGCGCAGGCGGTCGGCCTCGCCGTGTCGGGCAAGGGGGCGTACGAGCACGTCGGCGGGACCCAGGACGACGGCCGTGGAGCCGGTGCCGAGGTAGTCGGCGAGCGCCTGAACCCGCTCCAGGACGGCCTGCGGGCTGCGGGTCTCCGCCGCCTCGTACGGGAGGACGCAGACCAGCAGGTCCGGGTAGTCCCAATCATCGGCGGACAGGTTCTCGCCCTCTATGACGTCTAGTTGGAACTCGTACACTCCGCGGACGAGCATCCGGCGGCGGACGAGGCGGACCCGGGCGGGGTCGGGGTCGGCGGCCAGGTAAGTGTGGGCGGAGGCTTCGGGGGCCTGGGTGTGGAGGGCGGCGAGGAGGTCCCCGGCGCCGGCGTGAGGGGTGGCGATGACGGAGCCCTCGTCGAGGGTGTCGACGCCGGAGAGGGCCGCGAGGGCCCGGACCACCGCCGGGGTGGGCTCGTCGGCGGCCAGATCGTGGGAGCCGAGGCGGCGGCGGGCCTCCAGGACCCAGTCGAAGGCCTCGGCGGGGGTGTAGGCGGCCTCGGTCAGCTCGTCGGCTAGCGCGGCCAGCGCGGGGCCGGTGCGGTCGGGGTCGGGTACGGCGCGCAGCTCGGAGAGGAGGAACGTGTCCTCGGGGTCGAGGCCGGCGGCCCGGTCCAGGACCGATCCCCAGCTCTGGCCGGAGACAGCGATGTCGAGCTGCTGACGCAGGCAGATCAGCGCGGTCAGCGCCCCCACCAGGACAGAAGCGGAAAGGGAGGGCGTCCGCCAGGCGGAGAGGGTGTGCAGAGCCAGCTCGGCGCGCAGGTGGCGGGGGTCGGCGTTGCCGTGGCCCGTCGCCGTCAGCCAATCGACGACCGTGCGGGCGTCGAACAGGGGCCGCCCGTCCTCGTGGGCGACGGGCGCGGGAAAGTCCGGGTGTCTGCGGCTCCAGGTGGTGGGGACGGGCCGCTGCACTTGGGCGAGGGCGGCAATCTCGGAGTACGTGATCCGCCAGGCCGGCAGCTCGGGCAGGATGAGCGACGCCGTTTCGCGCTCAGTGGTCATCGGATCCCATCCCCCTGTCCCCTGTAAGTCGGGCCTCTCCTGCGAGTCTGGGCGGGCCGTCCGGCTCCAGGGCAGGTGCCAGAACTTTACAGCGATTGGGGTGATACGACCCCCATCGTGAGCTGATAACCCCGGTTATCGCGTCGATCCAACACTCCTGGCATCGGCGGACGGCACCTTGGGTCGTCACCTGCCACGCAGCACAGCGTGCGCACCGCGCGACGATCCGGAGGTACCCCGCATGACCAGCACGCCCTCGATACCGCCCGCCGGCCAGCAGCCCTACAGGTCCGGCGGGACCACCAGCTGGGGCGTGGCGCAGCCGCCGATGCCGCCCATGCAGCCGCCCGCCGGCACCAAGCCGTCGCGCCGCAAGGCGTGGCTCACCCACGGTGCGACGGCGCTCATCGCACTGAGCTTCGGTACCGCGATCGGCGGCAACGGAGGGTCCGGCGACACCACGGCTTCCGACCGCCCCGCACCCGCCGTCACCGTCACCAAGACCGCCGCTGCAGCCGCGCCCGAGCCGGCCGCGACGGTCACGCAGAAGGTCACCGAGAAGCCCAAGCCGGCCAAGAAGCCCGGCGCGCCCACCACCATCGATGGGGACGGCCAGTATCTGGCCGGCGAGGACATCAAGGCCGGCACCTACAAAACCGCGGGGCCTCAGGACGACGACTTCGGTCTCGGCTGCTACTGGGCCCGGCTCAAGAATGCCTCCGGCGAGTTCGACGCGATCATCGCGAACGACAACATCACCGGGCAGGCGCGCGTGACGGTCCACAAGGGCGAGTACTTCGAGACGAAGGGCTGCCTGAAGTGGGAGAAGGTCGGCTGACGCCCCGGCGCCTCCGGCTTCTTCCCTACCCGGCGGGGCGGGACTGCGGCACCCGCAGCGGCCCGCCCCTCGGCGCACCTCTCCCCGGCCTTCGTCTTCGGGCCCTCATCTCCCGTACGGCCGCGTCTCCGCCAGTCCACGCGCGGCGCTCATCTCCAGCGCACGACCGTACGTCCGCAGCTCAGCTCCGCCCCAGTCCACTCCGCGAAGGGAATCACCGCAATGTCCGAGCCCGAGCAGCCCACTCACGTCCCCACCCCGGCGCCGGATCCCGAACCTGCCGTACCTGCCCCGTCCCCGCACACAGCCCAGGTCCCGGCCATGCCCACGGCCACCCCGCCGGGCGACCTGGCCGTGACCGTGCCACCGAGCGGTTCCCGCTGGACGCTGCTGTCGCGGAGCACGGTCCTGGCCCTCGGCGTTGGCATCGGAGCCGCAGCGGTGGGAGCCTGCTGGCTGTCCTTGTCCCTCCTCGGCGGTGACGAGGTCAAGGCGAATGCCAGCAGTCCTTCCAGCACCGCCGCAGTTGAAGAGACGCGGGCGCCGGAACCGTTCGGGACGGACGGCACGCTCACTCTCATCAAGGTTGGCACGGGACTTGAGACCGGGGAGCCGTGTTCCGGTACGGGTGGCTACTCCGACATTGACTTCGGCACCCAGGTCAACATCACCGATGCGGACGGCACCCTGGTCGCCACCGGCTCCCTGGACTTCGGCGAGAAGACCGAGGCGGGCTGCACGTTCGCGTTCACGGTCGACGACATCACACCGGGGTCGAAGTTCTACACCGTCGAGGTGTCCCATCGTGGCGGCCTCACGCAGACCGAGACCGATCTGCGCGCGGGTGGACTTGAGTTCACGCTCGGCGACTGATCCGTACCCGGCTCAACCAGCCTCGGCTGTCCGCCACCGCTGGCTGGAACAGGCCCGGCTTGCAGATGACGCGACGGAGGGACAGCTCATACGAGCTCGAGGCGGTGCCGGAAGGTGCTGCGGCTTCCGTCCGCGTCCCAGTCCTGGTGCTTGTCGACAGGGGTACGCCCGGGAACCCGCGCCAGTGGGTTGGGGAGCGACAGCGACGCCTCGGCCGTGCCCGTTGACATCGTCGGACAGCAGCCGTACCAGTCAAAGGTCTGCGCCGCCGTCCCGAGGGCGGGGCCAAGCGGTTATTCACTCTCGGCCAGGAAGGCCCGCGACCTTGCTGAGGTGAACGCCAACCGCTTTTGCCTTCTCCTTCAGACCAGAAGCTAGGTCTGCAGAATCCTCCAGCACCACTACGGGCTGAAGCTGTGCTTGTGAGGAAGCACCCCGGACCAACCTGCCGACATGCAAGACGGCTTCCTCCAGTCGGTTCAGTCCTCCAGTTCCTGGTGGCTCGGGGCTGGCTACCCACGTCCCATATGCGGTCTGCCCGTTGATCCAACCGAGGTCGAATTGTGGACCACGGCGTGCCGGGGCTCGAATTTCGAGTGATGCCCGTCCAGCGATCTGATCAATCAGAATCGACAGCAGCTTTTCGTGTCGAGGGGTTCCACGTCCCAGCACGTCAGCCTCAAGCCGACTGATCCCGCGACTCCGTAGGCGGAGTCTGTCAAACGGCCCGCCGAGGAATCCGTCTCCGACCTCAGGCATTACCGACACTTGATCACCCTGCATCTTGAGATTCCGGCAACGAGCCGGAGCCCCGAACAGTAGATCCGAGTAGCCGGCAGCGTCGACCACGTGAATATGCCGTCCCGCTGTGCGCGACTGCATCACTGCCAGGAGCTTTCTGCTCAGCCCGCGGTCCGCATCCTTGACGTTGCCTGCCAACTCTCCATGAACGACGAGGGTTACCTTCCTGGAAAAGCTATTCTGGCAGACAGCGCCTAATGTCTCGGAACGAGACATGCAGTCCTTACGGAAAACCCACTCTCCGTCCACCAGGGTCCTGCCGGTGAACATGAGTGTTTGCCCTCGGAGTTCGTGTATCCATCCAGTACATAGTGCGGGCACTCTCCTCAACCTCCCAGAGGTCGAACGGCCATTATTTCGCAGGGTACTTTCTGGTGGCCGTGACAGGAAGGCTTATCTCGGCGATCGAGGCTTTTCTGTGTCTCGGCCTGGCCAGGACCGCAGGGGCTCCCCCGCCGTACGGACGACTCTGCGCGGCCGCCTGGTGATCGTCCGGCCCGTCTCGCCAATGCTGATGCCGAGGAAGCCCGGCAGCAGTCTCTTGCTATGTCTGCTCTGAGAGGTTGATAACCCTGGTTATCAGCTATCCGAAACACTTGAATGCGCGATCTCCATATCGTTGCGTCTCGTCGGCGAGTAGCGCGTCAGACACCTCCGCACCACCGCTCGCCCTGCCCATCCCTCACGCACCACCGACTGGCGCCCGGGAGGCACCTCATGACGGAAGAGCCCGAGCAGAACGTGCACCACTCCACCGACCCGGCCGAGCCGAACCCGGCCGACCAGCCCGCGACCGTGGCCGAACTCGTGCAGAAGCGCCTCGCGGAGTCGTCGCTCAGCGATCCCGTAAAGGTGTTGCTGCAGGAGGCGCTGGGCGACGGCGAGGCCCGGGGGACGTCGTCCGTCGGCCGGATCTACCTCGACTCCGTGGCCGTCACCGGGTTCCGCGGCATCGGCCCGCGGACCTGGCTGGGCCTCAGCCCCCGGCCCGGCGTGAACCTCGTTGTGGGCCGCAACGGCTCGGGGAAGTCCAGCATCGCCGAGGGCATAGAAACGGCTTTCACCGGCGTCAACATGAGGTGGCATGGTCTGCACGCCTCGCGCAGCAGCAACTGGCGCAACCTCCACCACGGCGGCGGCAAGCCGGAGATCGAGGTCAAGCTCGCCATCGAGGGCGACCCGAGCCGAAGCACGCTCACCCGCACCTGGGACGGGGAGGACTTCGTCGCCTCCCAAGGTGAGTTCAAGCGGCCGGGATACGGCCGCGTCTCCGTCGACCAGGTGGACTGGAAGCAGGCCATGGAGGACTACCGGCCCTTCCTGTCGTATGTCGATCTCGACCGCATGATCAGTGGGAAGCCCGCCCAGATGTACGACGCCATCGCCTCGATCCTCGGCCTCAGGCACATCAGCGCGGCTGACAGCCGGCTCCGGGCGGAGGAGAAGGCACTCGACGACGCGGCGAAGGCGGCGAAGGGGGAAGTGCCGGAGCTCATTGCCGCCCTGTACGCCCTGGAGGACGACGAGCGTGCGGTCCACGCGCTCGTGGCCATCGACACCCCGGACAGCCCGGACTTCAGCGCCCTCCGGGCGCTCGTGGCCGGACTCCCCGACGACACCGAAGAGGGCCTGCTCGCCGAACTGCGCCTCGCGGCCGGCGTACAGGGGCCCGACCTGGTGCAGGTCGACGCGGCTCTGACCCGGCTGGATAAGGCTCTTGGCGCCGAGGAGGACGTACGCGGCACCAGCGCCGAGGACGCACACCAGCGCGCCGACCTCCTCGCCAGGGCCCTGGCTCACAGCGATCGGCACCCCGACGAGGAAGCCTGCCCGGTCTGCGGGACGGACGGCGCCCTGGACGCGGACTGGGCCGCGAGCGCCGCCGCGCAGGTCGCCGTCCTGAGGCAGGAGGCGAAGGCCGCCGACGACGCGCGCTCTGAACTGCGTTCGGCGGCGAGGGCTGTGCAGGACCTCGTGTACAGGCCTCAGCGGATCCCGGCCGCTCTGAGCGATCCGTGGGATGCCTGGACCGCCTGCCGGGCGATCAGCGATCCGGGCGAGCTGGCCCGGCGCGCCCGCGAGGCCGCCGCGGCCCTGGCCGACGCTTGCGCCGTGGTCAGGGAGAGTGCCGCCAAGGAGCTCGAGAGGCGGGACGAGCGGTGGCGCCTGATCGTCGTCCGCATCGCCGCCTGGGCGGAAAGAGCCCAGGCCGCTGAGGAGAACGATCCGCGGTTGAGGAACATCCGCAAGGCCCGCGCATGGATCAAGAAGCTGAGCACCGAACTGCGGGAGCGGCGCATGGAGGGCTTCGCGGATCACTCGCAGCGGATCTGGGAGAAGCTCCGCCAGGAGAGCGACATCGACCTCAACGGCGTGAGCCTGCGGGGCGGCGAAAAGGCCGCCGTCCGTTCGCTGGTTATGGACGTCTCCGTCGACGGCCAGGATGCGTCGGCCCTCGGCGTCATGAGCCAGGGGGAGCTGCACTCTCTCGCGCTCTCCCTGTTCCTGCCCCGTGCCGTCACGGCCGACAGCCCCTTCGGTTTCATCGTCGTCGACGACCCCGTGCAGTCCATGGACCCCGCCAAGGTCCACGGGCTCGCCCAGGTCCTGCACGAACTCGGGAAGCACCGGCAGGTCGTCGTGTTCACCCACGACACCCGGCTCCAGCGGGCGTTCACCAGCCAGGAGCTGCCAGTGACGGTGTTCCAGGTCGAACGGGCGAAGGCGTCCAAGGTGAAGGTCACGCGGGTGAACGACCCGGTCGCGCAGGCGCTCGCCGACGCGAAGGCCATCGCCGCCACGCCGAACCTCCCGGTCGCTGCACGCACCCACGTACTGCCCAGCCTCTGCCGCATCGCCCTCGAGAACGCCTTCCTGGAGGCGGCATGGATCCGGCACCACCGCAGTGGCGGACCCGAGCGGGAACTGCACGCCGCAGTCGACGACGCCGAGAAGTTCAGGAAGGTGGCGGCGCTAGCCCTCTTCGGTGACATCAAGAGGGTCGGCGACGTCGACCGAGAGGTGCGCGCCCGTTACGGGGCACAGGCGGCACAGCTCGTCAAGCAGTGCCAGAAGGGCGCGCACCCCGATGGCGCCCAGATCACCGACCCGCTGCGCTTCGTCGAGGACATCGATGCCCTGGCGCAGAAGCTGCGCAAGCCGGAGGTGGACGCGTGATGAGTGCCTCTGCTGCCTCCGTCTCCTCCATCGAAGACCTCCTGCTGACGGCCGACCGGCTGCTCGCCGACGACGTCGCTGGCGCAACGGCCGCCGGCCGTCACCGCGGGGCTTCCCTCGCCCTGCGAACCGCCTTGGAAATCTGCATAGACCGAGTACTCGACACCGCGGTCCCCGGGCTGTCCCGCACCACGGGCCGGGCCAAGCTGCTCTGTCTGCGCTGCTACACAGCGGCAGAGACGGCCCGCCGGGCCAAGGCCGTGTGGTCGCACCTGTGCCTGGGATGCCACTACCACCAGTACGAGATCGGCCCCACCCACGACCAGGTCCACGCCTGGCGGTCGGAGGTCGGGGACCTGGTCCAGGCATTGACCCCCTGACCGCCTGTTTCCTGGATGATTCATTCCAAGGGGTAGCTGCGCAGCCGGAGCGAGGATGTCCACGCGCGGATCCGGGCATCACGACCCCTTGGGATGGGGGCGACCTATGCCGGACGGGGTAGCACCTGGTCTTCGTCCGTCACCTCGTACACGTCTATCCGCAGCATACGGCGGACATGGGGCGGAACCCGCTCGGCTGCCTTCACGGAGGAAGTCGGCACGATCAGGGCGAACCGACTGGTCGTGGTCTCGTCTGTCATTCGCCGCAGGAGCTGACCGTAGGCAATGTCGGCGTCAATGCCTTTCTCGCTGGTGCGGCCCTTTGCTTCACAGATCAGACGTTCTTCACCGCGCACGGCTTCGATGTCTGTCCAGCGGTCGGTGGGCGTGACCGGAGTCCACCCCTCGGAGACCAGCCACCGTCGGAACGCGTCGGTCACGCGGTCTTCGTCGCTGGTTCGGGCGAGGAGCTTGCGCACGGCCTCCAGGTCGGAATCCCGGTTTCGCCGCAGCCGGCCTCGACTGTCGGCGTCGAGGTCCGCAGGCCGGATCACCACGAGTCGCAGTCCGCGTGCTGGAATCTGGCTGTCGCGGCGGGCGTCGTACATAGCTCGCTGTTCGCCGCGATGCACCCCGCTTACGGTGAGTTTATCCGGTTTATCAAAGTGCGGAACCGGCTGGTCGTGCTGGATTTCCCGGTACTCGACCACCAGATGGTGGCCCGGCCAGAAGGCATCGACTGGCAGTTTGGCCTGTCGGCCACTCGTGCCAGGGTCACCAAGCAGCCAGTCGAACTTGTGCTGCGTGAGTGCTGCTTCCTCAAGGACCTGATTACACAGGTCGACCACGTACGCTTCGTCGCTGTCGTCTCTGCTCACGTCTCGGAATGATGGCACCTGCCACTGACGCTACCCAAGGGCCCTGAGGGGGCATTGCGGCTGCGTCGACAGCTCGACGGACGCGAGAGAGGACATGGGGGGTAAATACATCAAACCCGGCAGCAGCGAAACCTGCTTATGGTGCAGGCCATTTCTTAGGCGCCCACTCAGAATGAGGTTCGGAGTCGCCTCAGGCAGATGATGCTGCACGGACGGTCCCATTCGACGGGCCAGACCGGCGCGGGCGGCGGCTGCGGCAGGACCAAAGCGGCGGCCAGATTCTCGATAACGCCGACCGCCTCCCACGCCGTGCCGGTCCACTCCTCGATCGATTGCTGGGCGTCGGGGTCGACCTAGGCTCCGAGGTAGGGTCCGTCGCCGAGCGGCATGACACGCTGCGATCGCCTCGCCGAGGCGCCGGGGCACTGCCTCGGCGCCTGGCTCTTGTATTTCGACGGGGATAGCCCCGACTGGGGTGAGGAATCCAGACACCCTTCCAGTGACAGCGCGAGAGCGGCCGGTAGTCCAAGTGTTGGATCAGATGCCGAAGTAGGGGGCGATAGTGGCTGCTGTGGTCGCACATCGCAGGTAGTTTTCGGCGTGATGGAAACGGAAAAGAGCACTGATGGCAGTGGTGTGATCCAGGGTGATCCCGTCGAAGAACCGGCCCAGCCGGGGCGGCACGGCGACGGGGTCACCAGGATCGGCGATGTTCACCCAGCGTGTCCCGCCAGGCAGACCCTCACCCCGCAGTTGGGGACTGCTGGCGGCCCGTGGTGCGGGGATGAGACGTTCAAAGACCACCCGAGGCAGCGCCAGCGGCGAGCCCAGCGTGAGAAACAGCTCAGGCTGTAGTTCCGGATGGGCGTGCATGGCCTCGTAGGCGACGACCGAACCCAGCGAGTGCGCGACAACGATACGCGGCCGGTGCTGGGCGATCCGAGCAGCAACTTCCTCGCGGGCCGCCGCGCGTTCAGGGGCGTCCGCAGAACGCAGGTACGCGGCAACCTCGCCGCACAACAGCCGAATGAAGACACTCAGCGGCCCCTCTGCCAGGTCAAACCTGCGCGCCATCCAAGACGAGAACGCGCGCAATGGCACTGCGGCGTGCCCCTGTGCCACCTCGTCCGGCACTCCCAGCTCCTGTGCCCACGCGTCGAGCATCTCCTGCGCCAGCGGGTCATCCAGGAAGTCGCTGTCCTGCCCACCCTGTGCTGCCAGCCTGGGACGAAGCCGGTCCGCATAGTAGGCGAAGTCGACATCGAGCCGGTTCGGCGAGACACCGAGACCGCTTGCCAGATCCCGCCCCCAGGCGGCGGCCTTCAGCGCGCGCAATTCCTCCCTGCGCGCGTCGGACACTCCGCTGCCGAAGCTGTTGTAGATGCCGTGCACGGCGACGACCCGCAGCGGTGAAGCAGTGTTAGTGGTCAACGGAGCCTCCTGATGAGGGGTTCAAGGCTGAGGGCGGCCACTTCGTGGCCGAAGCCGGCTACCACGGTGCCGTCCGCGGTGAAAGTTACGGCTCGCACCGCGGCTGGCAATCGAAACGTGGTCAGACAGGTTCCCGTGGCCAGATCCCATACCAGCAGGAAGCCGTCGTCGTCGCCCGTGACGGCGTGTGGACGATCTCCCAACACAGCCGCCGCCACTGCGCGTACTTCGCTCGTGTGACCGACCAGTTCGCGGACCTGGTCACCGGTGGCCAGGTCCCACACCCGTACCGACCCGCCGAAGCTGCCGCTGGTGATCGCGCGCGGACGACCCTCCAGTAGCGTCACCGTCACCGCGTACACCGTGCCGGTGTGACCGACCAGTTCGCGGACTAGGTCGCCGGTGGCCAGGTTCCACACTCGTACCGACCCGGCGTCGTCGCCGGTGATCGCGTGCGGACAGCCCTCCAATACCGCCACAGCCACAGCCACCGTCACTGTGCCAGCGTGACGGACCAGTTCGCGGACTAGGTCGCCGGTGGCCAGGTTCCACACTCGTACCGACCCGCCATAGCCGCCGGTGATCGCGTGCGGACAGCCCTCCAATACCGCCACCGCCGCCGCACTCACCCAACGGGCGTGGCCGTCCAGTTCGCGGACTAGGTCGCCGGTGGCCAAATTCCACACTCGTACCGACCCGCCGCTGCCGCCGGTGATCGCGTGCGGACAGCCCTCCAATACCGCCACCGCCACGGTTTTCACCCAACGGGCGTGGCCGTCCAGTTCGCGGACTAGGTCGCCGGTGGCCAAATTCCACATTCGTACCGACCCGCCGCTGCCGTCGGTGATCGCGTGCGGACAGCCCTCCAATACCGCCACCGCCACGGTTTTCACCCCACCGATGTGGCTGTTGACAGTGCGAGCCAGGCTTGATGAGACCTGGCTGCCCGTTGCCCATTGCACGTTCCAGTCGGCGTCGCCGGGCAGCTCGTTTTGGAGCGGGGTGTTGCGGAAGCGCGCGGCGTCCAATGCGAGGAGCTGACGCCGTGCCGTGGGTGGCAGCCTGTGGTGGACGTCCCAGGAGGTGCGGTAGACGGCGGCATTGAGCCTGGCCTGGTCGGAACTGGCGTAGGGCAGGGCGTCGACGAGGGCGTGGGGGTCGGCGTGCTGGAGGTAGTCGACGTCGTTGAGGAGTTCGTCCATGCGCCCGGCATCGACTGCGTGCTGAGCGGTGTGCCGCAGCAAATAGCCGACGGTGTGCTGCCATTGCATGCGGCCGGCCGAATCCCGGGGAACGCACTCCAGGAGCCTCTCGAACAGGTTCTCTGCCCGGCCAGGCAGGGGATCCGTCTGTGTCGAAGAATCCTGGCTGGCCGGTTGACTGGTGGGCCGGCGGAGCCAGTCTGCGAGACCTTCGTGGAAGAGCCGGTAGAGGGTGGTGCCGTCGCTGTCAATGTCGCGCCGCAGGTAGAAACGTGCTTCGCCGTCAAGGAGGGCATACAGGTCCTGCAAGGACAGGGGAGGGTCGCCGTCGAGGGTTAAGGCGGCGTGGACCAGAACACTTTCGGGCATGCCTCGGCCTTGGGCGAAGGCTAGAGCCGTGAGCACCGGGCGCAGGTGGTTCCGGTCGGCGTGGCGCTGCAGGTCCAGTTCGAGGAGATTTGGCAAGCTACGGGGCACAGCCCGGCCCAGCCGCGCGGCCTCCTCGGGTGTGGCAGCGGGTGGGATGGCCAGGAGATGATGGATGTAGAGCCCCGCGGTGAGGAACTCGCCCCACTCGAGGGCTTCGGTGCCCTGGCCCGGGCCAGCCGGAGCGTGTGTGGTGAGGGTTTCAGCGATCGTTTCTGCCAACGTGTCCCGGACGGCCCGCAGGGCGCTGCCGGTGTATGGGCCGTCGGCGGTCAGGAGCCGTTTGGCGTAGGCGGCCACATCCTGGCGGACCTCGTGCGGTGGGATGGTGCTCAGGTCCGTGCATGCTCCGGTGCCTCGCGTCAGGCTGAGGAGCTGGTCGAACCGTGCGTCCTCGCGGGTGGCGATCAGCAGCCGCAGCCGGCTGTCCGCCGTCTGAGCGTGTCGGGCGAGCGGGAGCAGCAGGGCGGTGGTGATGTCCTCGGGTTTCAGGGCTTCGTCGAGGGCGTCGATGACGATGGAGACCGGGCGACTGCCGGGGGGGAGCAGGTTTAGCAGTTGCTCTGCTGGTTCTCCGGCCGTGTCCTGGGTTTCTTCATCCGGGTGGGGAGGGGCGTCGGAGGCCGTGATGTGGCGTAGTTGGCGGGTCAGGGAGGCAATGATGTCGTCAAGGCCGAGGCGTCGGGCGTGGACGGCGGCGATCCGGTTGTTCTCGCCGGGTACGTGGTCGTCGAGTCCGGCCCACAGGGGGCGGGTGGGGCGGCGCAGTGCCGGGTGGGCGGCGCAAAGGAGGATACCGAGGAGCGCGGACTTGCCGGCGCCCGCTTTGCCCGTGACCACACGCAGTGCCGGGGCGGCCGTGTCGTTGTCGAGCCATGCAGTGATGGTGTCGAGTTGCGTGGTGCGGCCGCTGAAGTAGCCCTCGGCCCAGTCGCGGTCGACCGGTTCGGCGCCGCCGGCGCGGCGCATGAAATGCAGGGGGTCTGTGGCCCAATCGGCCAGGCGGGCGATTTCCGGGGACAGGCCCAGGGCCAGCGCGGATGTGGCGCTTTGGGGGGTGTAGGTGGGGTTAGGGAAGAACGGTAGTTGGGACAGGTCGGCGTGGCTGGGGACGAGGCTTGTCGTGATCGATTGCGGGAGTCCGTTGGCCCGTTCGGCCAATTCTGCGACGGCGTGGCCAATGTCCCGCCACACGGTGCTGGCCGGGATGTAGCGCAATGAGGGGTCGAAGCGGACCTCCAGGTCGCGGTACTTCTCCATCACCCGTACCAGGGCCTGGCTTAGCCGATATCCGAACGCCTGTTTGTCTGGTCCAGTCGCGGCCAGCACCCAGGCCCGGCGTTTGTTCACGTCCATCCGCGAGTGCCAGGCAGTCACGGCGGCCTGCCCGGCGTAGCAGACGTCCAGGACGAACAGTGTCATCGGCCGATGCCGCTGAGGGTGGTCTTCGATCAGGTCGATCCACCCGCCCACCGGCCGGCCCAGGCGGTCCCCGTTGCTGCCGAGGATGTACAGCTTCTCGCTGCTACCGTCCGCCAACTCTCCGTGCCCGACGATGTGCACGATCAGTACGTCGACGTCCTCGGCCTCGACCGCGGCCTCCACCAGCTTCCCGTAATCGGACCGTCCATCTGGTGCTGCGGTCGGGCGCTGCGTATACCGGAACTGCTCCAGGATCTTTGCGACCCTCTCGGCGTGGATGGGTGCGTCCTCCAAGACGTCCAGGCCGAACCGCGGCGAGTCACCGTCCTCGGTACGCGTCAACGCGATCCCCAGTGACAGTACCAAGTACCGCAGTTCGCCCGGACCCTCCGCCTGCACCACGCCCGCCACCGCCCTCCGTCCCTTGACCCTTGGCAACTTGATCAGCAGTGCGCTTCGACGATAGACACTCCACGCCTCCGTGGTATTCAGATCTCAGAGTCTCTGAGTGGGCCTTGCGGCAAGTCATCGGTTCGATCAACGGAGACCATCAAGGGAAAGTTCGACCTCGAACAGAACGGGGACGTACGCCCGGGCAGCGCGGGGTACGGGCATTGCCCGGTGCAGCACCTGGGGAGGCGCTGCAAGGGAGGGGAGTCATCTGGGCACCGGCAGTCGACGAGGCGGGCCTTGAACAGGCCAGCCGCGCCGAGTCCACCCAACAACAGCACAGGCGGGCCGTCAGCTCTGTCCCCCGCCCAGGCAAGTGAACCGGAGAACTAACTCACGAACGACACCGTGCCTCGCGCCGTGTGCCGGTGCGAGCGTCTGCTGAACAAGCTGGAGGACTGCCCCAAGAGCAACACCGGCACGCCGCACCTGGACGCCACCAGCGGCACCATCACCGTCGGCGTCCTGGTGAACGTCGTCATAGACCTCGGCAAGTGGAACGAGGGCTTCGGCGGCAGGGACGACGGCCGCGCCGCCGTCGAGGAGGTGCAGCACTATCTAACCGAGACCTTTGAGGACGCCGGCCACGGCGCCAGCTGCACAGGCGCCGCCAATCTGGTGATCGTCCACGTCCCCAAGCCCAAGGATGACTGATAGTCATCCACAAGAACCGGCATACCAGCTAACGGTTGATGCCGACCGCAGACGTCCTCCCCGCCCGGGGCTATGCGGCGGGGCCGACGTGCTGAATTACGCCCGCCGCGTCGACGGGCCCGTGCGCGTCATCTGGCCCCAGATGCCACCCGACACTGACTGGCCAATGGTGGCATTCCCCGCCATCGCGGCTGCGGCTGTTGCACACTGACGCACATGCCGACTTCCCGACGAGCCCTGTCCGGTTCGGGCTGGCCTCTGCCGGCTGGTCGCGAGGTTACTGTGGCCGTAGTGATCTCAGGAGCGTTCTGCCGCTGGCAGGCACGGCAGTGCCAACCTGACTCACCGTCAACCCACGCCACCGCCGGAATTAACGAACTACCGGTAGCTCACGCTCTCTACCAGAGTCGGTGGGATCAACAGCAACCATGGCGCCAGTATGCAGCGCGACCCGAGCTGCCCGTACAGCAGAGAAGTACAGCAACCTCCGCGCCCACAACTGACGGCCACCAGCCCCAGGCGACCAAGTGACGCGCGCGGCAGACCTCAGCGACCGCCACGCCCATACTCCGGTTGAATTCGCGAAGTCCTGGCTCATGATCACGGGGGTGTGATGATCAGGCCGGTCCCGGCGAGGCAGCCGTCGACCTGGTCGGGGCGGTATTGGATCCTCTTGAGCTTGCGCTTCACGACGCGGGTGAGGTGGTCGAGGTTGGTGGCGGCGAAGTTCGCCAGGGAGCCTTTGAGCTGCGCCCAGATACCTTCCTGCGGGTTGAGCTCAGGCGCGTACGACGGCATCTGGAACACCGTCAGCCACTCCTTGTTCTCCGCGGCGAAGTCGAAGAGTTCCTGGACCAGGTGCACGTTCAGGTTGTCCCAGCACCACACCATCGGAGCGCGGAGCTGCTGATGGGTCAGGACGATCAGGTCCCGGTAGTCCCGCCAGGTGAACGCCTTCGGCTCGCCCCTGCGGCCTGGGTAAACGTGCAGCTTGTAGAAGAAGTGCGAGCGGTCCCCGGGGCGGTAGCGGACCACGCCGGCCACGTTCACCCGGCCGCGGCTGCTGCCGCGCACGTGCACCACCGGGCGCTCGCCGCGCGGCGCCCACGTCCGTCCCCTGGGCGGCCTCAGCCCCTGGCCTGTCTCGTCTTCGAAGCAGATCCAGCCGTGCCGGGCCGCCGCGGTGGTTTTATCTGCGGCCACACCTCGCGCTTCCACACCTCGATCGCACCGTCGTCCCGCTCCAGCGCCCGCCGGCTCGGCATCTGTGCGGACCAGCCGTGCCGGCGCAGCAGCTTCCATACCCCCTGCACCGTGTACCCGACGTGGAACATCCGGCCGATCAGTGTCTTGATCCGCTTCAGCGTCCACCGCTGGTCCTCCTCGCCCCAGCCGTGCACCAGCGACCCTCGCTTCAGCTCCGCCTCCAGCCGCTGCCACTGCTGGGGCGAGAGCCGCTCCACCGACATCGGCCCCTTCGAGCGCAGGGCCTGCGCACCCCCCGCCCGCCACAGTGCACGCCATCGGCGCACCGAACGCTCGGTGACCCGTAACTCCCGCGCGATCTCCCGCGTCTCCTCACCCCGCGCAAACCGCTCGGCCGCCTCCAGCCTCAGCGCCTCGCGCGCAGCCTGCTCCCGAGGCGTCATCCCGCCACCCTGCGCATACCTCACGAACAGGACGTACCGCAGGGATCACAAAGCGTCAGCCCCTCCGGTCATCACCAGTTCAGCCGGAGTAGCGGTAGTTCGTTAATTCCGGCGGTGGCATGGGTTGACGGCGGGTCAGGTTGGTCGTAAGTCGGTGGTAGGAATCAACTGCCATGCCAGGGGGCTGAAGATGACCGCTCGCCGTCCGTGTCCGCCTGCGCCGGGGCCGTTGGAAGAGTACGCGGCCCGGTTCGACGACCTCTTCTTCAGCCTGGCACAGCGGCGGGGTTTTCGTGAGTATCTGACCGGACTGCTTGCGCCGCGGGACCGGAACAAGACGATCACCTGTCTGGCGGGGGCGGAGCCGGTGACGGGTGCGGGGATACCGGGGGTGCAGCGGCTGCAGTTCTTCCTGTCCGAGTCCCCCTGGGAGGCCGAGCAGATCAACGACCGGCGGCTTGAGCTGCTGCGCGAGCAGCAGGCCACGGCTCCGCACGACGGCGGAGTCATCGTGATCGACGACTCCGGGGACCGCAAGGACGGCACGGCGACCGCGCATGTCGGCCGGCAGTGGCTGGGCCGGTATGGCAAGACCGACAACGGCATCGTCACGGTCACCACGGTGTGGACCGACGGCCGCGTGTACTACCCGCTGCACGCGACTCCCTACACCCCTGCCCATCACTTCGCCCGCGGCCGCTCGGATCCGGCCTTCCGTACGAAACCGCAGCTGGCCGCCGCCCTCGCGGCCCGGGCGAAGGAGGCGGGCTTCGGCTGCCGGGCGGTGGTCGCCGACTGCGCCTACTCCGTCAGCGACGACTGGTACCTCGCCCTGCGCGAGGCCAGTCTGGGCTACGTAGTGGCCCTCAAACCCCACAAGGGCACCTGGGCCCCGGCCGACCAGCCGCACACCCCCATCGATGCCGCCTACGCCCTGAACTGGCACGATGCCGACCACCCCGGCGAGTGGACGCCCGTGGAGCGTCACTTCCGCGACGGGCACAGTGAGACCTGGTGGGCCGCCGATGCCCGCCTGGGCGGCTACGGCCCGAACTCACCCTGCCGCCTGATCGTGGCCACCACCGACCCAGCAGCCCTGCCACCGAAGGCCACCTGGTACCTGGCCACCAACCTGCCCCACCCCGACGCACCCCACGCCGCCACTAGCCCGCACCCGCCGGCCGACCTCGCCGAGATCGTCCGTCTCTACGGCCTGCGACCGTGGATCGAGCAGAGCTACAAGCAGATCAAGGACGAACTCGGCTGGGCCGACTTCCAGGTCCGCTCCGACCGCGCCATCCGCCGCCACCAGACCCTGGTCAACTGCGCCTTCTCGTTCTGCTGGGACCAGTGGTTCGCGCCACCCGGACCACTGGATGCCACCGCGCCCGAACCGTGCCCCGACGACCGGCCAGAGAGGGGGACCAATCGAATCCCACCCGCCTTAACTGCCCTGCTGGCCCAGGGCCTTACGCGCAATCCGCACATGGCTCACCCCCGCCATCACCCTGAATCGCTGGTGGCGAGCCTGGACGGACAAGGACCCGCCCTCCGACCTCCAGGCCTTGATCGACGCGGTCACCACCGGCCACGGCATTGATCTCTACTGCCGGGTTTAACGAACTACCGGTAGTTCGCATCAAGAGGGTCACCAGGGCGAAGCCCGTGGCTTACAGAGCAGATGTCGGCGTCTCGAAACCGTCCACGCGCACCAGCAAAAGACCCCCAGCCGATCACGCCTGGGGGTCTTCGACATCCAGCCCGCCGCATCCGGACCATCCGTCTCCGCCGGCGATCTGGTGCTGGCCGTGACCGGGGTGTCCTCGTCTATTCGGGTAGCCTCGGCGCCAACTGACGAGCGAACTCTGCCAGTGCTGGCACCTCGTCAGTGGCAGCAATTCGCTCAACTTGATCTCGAAAGCCACCTGGTGAATGCTCAGCCAAGGCCCGAAGGGTCCATTTCCGCACACCGGGATCACTATCTCGCAATAGTCGTGCCGTCAATTCACCCAGATCCACCTGGTGTAGAAGGGCTGCGGCTGCTGAAACACGCACGGTGGGATCAGGGTGCATGGATGCTGCCCCGATCACCTTGCGAGCCGACTCCGCAGACAGGAAGCCAGCCAAGGAGGCGGCTTTGGCAGCTAGTCCCACGTCGCTTCCTTGGGACAACTCGCGCAAGACATTTGCCGCCTCGTCACCTAGTTCGCGTGCGGCGTCGAGATACCTCGGCTCATCCGGCTCAAGTGCACTGATCACGGACTCTCTGTCAACGGTCATGACATCACTTCGGACAGTTGTGGATCCACTGAGACGAGCGCACAGCTTTGATCTCCGAGGCATCCAAATCGGGCGGTGGGTTCGTAATGGTGTTGGTGCCGCGCCCGGTCATCAATCGATCTGGCTGTGCGGCATTGGGTGGATTATCGACGTGATCGATCCCTAGAACATGACCCATTTCATGAGCCAGTGTCCATCTGGTTGCTACGCGGGCAACAGTGACCGTTGGCTGACCGGTTGGGTGGGCCGAGCATCCAAATGAGGCCGGAACGGTAGACCGAACGAAATAGGCTACAACTTCATTTGAACCGACATTGTTGCGATTAGCGAAGAGTTGCGTTTGTTCCAATGTTAGTGTGCCAAGATTTCGCGCGCTGCAAGCTCCTACATCAAGGTCAAGGAGCAGCGTGAATGCAGGGCCAGTGAGATCTTCGCGACTTCGAACACTGACCCCGATTGCGGCAGCATCATAGGTAGCTCGCATGTCGACCAGCATGGCATGCACCGCAATATCGGGATCCATGACGAATTTTAGATGCAGAACCAGGCACTTATCGTGAGGGCATTTGCCGTTGCGGATAAGCGTAGCCAGTGACAGCGGGAAGGGAACGCCGCCCTTAATTGCGAGCTGCCGCACACTTGCCGGCCAGGAATCAAGTAGACATGAATCAGAGATGCTGGGCATTACCTCACCAGACCTTGCCTCGAACGGTGCCACACCGAGGAATCCGAAGAGGTTGGACTGGCGTCTTCCCTCTCCGAACCGCCGCGATCAGGGTCACTCGCTTCCAGTGATTGACTTCCCAAGGGGAATTTCGCGCCATTCAGCAGGGGCGTCTCCCAGCAAGGGCATATATCCCACGCAAACCCAGAGCGAATAAACCCCACCCATCAATTCACCGTTGAGGAGCGTTGTATTGTGCAACATCTTCAGAGTGCCAACGCTTGCGGTTTTGGGGAGCTTCGGGGCTCCAGTCTGACTTTCAACCTGAAGAGTCAGTTGGGCGTTGATAATATTCACACCTCCGGGGTAATCTCCGTTATAGTTTACGGTTAGCCCATCATCTTGATTATGGACGAGTGCTCGCCGAAATCGCCCCCCTCCTGCGTGTCGTCGAACAGGTGAGTCCAAGATCAGGTCGGCAGTTTTCGCTTGAAGGACCGAGCCCTCAATCGTCACCCATCCGTCACCGGCCTCGTCCAGCTTAATGTCACTCGGCATTTTCCCTCACCTCACTAGATTTCCACTCTCGTTCCCTTTTAGTGTCTCGCGGCCCCCTTCGGAACGCCTGACGAGCTAGGCCAAACGTGCTCGAAGCCGTGCGGTCCCACCAGAACTAGGCCCGCCGGTGCCCGTCCGGCTGTGTGGGCTCAGTTGCACAGCCACCCGGCCGTCCCAATGTTCGCAGTGCTCGGTATGCTCGAACAGCAGACGCACTCGTTTGGATGTCGCGCTCTGATGATTGACTTCACCGCCAGGCGAGGATGCTGAACCGTCAGCCTGGCTACGCAATTTTGTGCGATCGCGGCAGCGACGGCAGCGCGGGCTGCGACGGCACTCAGCGGTCACAAGTGGAGCGGGTCCCGACTGCTCTTCGTGGGCCTGCCGCATTTCTAGACGCCTGCTCCCTCGCCTTGACATCACCAGGTGACCTCAACACTGGCGGATGACTACGGAGCTGGACGATCGCGGATCAACCAGAGGCCACCCGCGTAGGGGCCTTCTGGTAGCCCGCACGAGGCCCGGCCCGAACTTGTAAAGCGGGCGGCACTCCGCAAGACGAGCAGCATCGCGGGGCCGTCTCTGGGCCGTCCGAGGGCGCCCAGGGGTGGCCAACGCTGACAAGCGTTGACGGGGCGATTGCAGGTCACAGGGGCGCTCGCCCAGGTGATCCCAGGTCGGCGGGAGCCCCATTCACTTCCTGTTCAAGAAGAACAAGAAGGCCATCGTCGGCATCGGCATCGGCATCGGCATCGGCATCGGCGCTGCGGCTGTTGTCTTGACCGGCTTGATCATCAAGCTCTCCGAGAGTCGGGAGATCAGCGAGGACATCGAGTCCGACGCGCCAGCGGAGCTCGAAGAGGTGCCCACCCGTGCACGCTGCGCTGACGGTTGGCTGTCGGAGTCGATCGGCAGGCAAGGGGCCTGCACTTACCACGGTGGCGTAGCAGGGTAGTTGGGGAAGGCCGGGGCCCTGCGTCGGCCGGAAACCCACTGCCTGCAGCAACGCGTCGGGCCGCGGCCCGAACGCCCGCCCGCATCGCGGGGCGGGAGATCTCCAGTTCGACCCGCAAACCTCAAGATCGGAAAGACAACAGCCTCTTAATTACTTCCGACACGGTGCCTCGCGTCCCGCAGTCAGCCACACTGAGGAGGCGCAGCTTCGCACATTTGGCAGTGCCGGGGGGAATCAAGTGCAAGATGACGTTTCTACAGGGGGCGCCGAAGCGGCATGGCGTGCTGCTGAGGTGGTGGACGTGCTGTTGGTGGTGGCGTCCGACCCAGATCATGATGCTGAGGTCGCCGAGCAGCTGGTGCGGGGCTTGAGGGCTGAGATCGTTGAGCTGGACGTCGAATCAGTCCGTCTCGGCCCCTCCGTCACGGCTCCGGAGGGGGCCAAGGGCTCCGATCCGGTCACGTTCGGGGCAGTCGTGGTGGCGCTCAGTGCGTCCGGCGGAGCGTTCTCCGCGCTTGTTGAGACTGTGCGGGACTGGCTTGGCCGGCATTCCGCGCGGCATCGCGTCTCGCTGACCATTGACGGCGACACGATCGAGTTGGAGCGGGCGTCCGACGCCGAGCGGCGAGATCTGATCGATGCATACATCCAGCGTCACACGGGTCGTTGATCATGGGACGCCGCCTGGCGCTGTTGGTCGCCACCTACGACTACGAGGACACCGGCCTGCGAAGACTGACTACCCCCGCACATGATGCGGAGGCATTCGCTGCCGTTCTCCAGGACCCGGACATCGCCGGGTTCGAGGTCACTACGCTGATCAACGAGCCGCACTACCGCGTCGGTGAGGCCATCTCCGACCTTTATCGGGAGCGGCGCCGTGACGACCTCACACTGCTGTATTTCACCGGTCACGGCCTAAAGGATGACGACGGCCGCCTTTATCTGGCCACGGCGAACACCCGGCGCAGCAGCCTTCTGTTCACATCGCTGCCTGCCGAGCAGATCGACCAGGCCATGTCCGGTTCTATGTCCCGCCGCAACGTGCTGATTCTCGACTGCTGCTACAGCGGAGCGTTCCCGGCCGGCCGTACGAAGGGCGACACGGACGTGCACACCCTGGAACGCTTCCAGGGCCGCGGGCGCACCGTGCTGACGGCATCGGATGCCACGCAGTACTCCTTCGAGGGCAACCAGCCGCAGGGTGAGGCCGCGCAATCGGTGTTCACCCGGTACCTTGTCGCGGGCCTGCGCGATGGCAGCGCCGACCTCGACGGTGACGGAGACATCACCATCGACGAGCTGTACAGCTTCGTTCACGACCGGGTCGTCGACGAGATGCCGCAGCAACGGCCCAAGAAGCAGGACAACGTCGAGGGCCGGATCGTCATCGCACGTAACGTCAACTGGTCACTGCCGGCGCACCTGCGCAACGCTATCGACAGCCCGATCGCCAACGCCCGGATCGATGCCCTCGACGGACTCGCTCGCCTGTACCGGATCGGCAACGAGACCGTCCGCGGCACTGTCCTCGAAGAGATCCGCCGTCTCGCCACCGACGACAGCAGAGGCGTATCCGCGGCCGCTGCCGCGCAGTTGCAGTTCATCCTGCCCGTACCACTCCAAACCCCGGGCGAACCGACGGCCAGCCATGTGCCCGACGCGCCGCAGCCAACGATCCTGGCACCGTCCAAGACCACTGGGGCTCCCCCCGGCCAAGCCCCTCAAACCCCGCTGGGGCCGGCACCGGGGATGGCTTCGGACGGGCCGCTGATGGAACCACTGACCGCCGACACCGCAAGCCCTCCACCCCCGCACCGGCTGCGCGCGCTCAACGCCACGGGGCCGGAACGGGCAGCGGCAGTGGAACCGCTGGACCACATGCCACCAACGCCTCGGCACGCACCGCGGGGCGGGACGGTGCAGGGCCGCCCCAGCACCACGCACGAAGCACAACCCATGCCCGGAACGCTCGGCGGAATCACACCGGCCCCTGTCCCCGCGTCCACCGGCCCCACCGCCCCCGCCGACCCTGGGCATGAGTACAGCGACGAGCGCCAGCCGACGGCCCGCAGTACAACGGCCGGATCCGGGCGGGATGCGGTCGTCGCCGCCTCCGTCCCCCAGCCAGGGGACAGCACCACGCCCGACCGCGCAGCGGCGCACGTCGAAACCGCCGAAACCCCGAACCACTCCTCGGCATTGCCGGACCGCACGCCCGCAACGCCGCAAGTAGCACACTCACCCCACCCGGCCCGGACCCGGCGCCGCGCCCTATGGCTCGGCACCGCCATCGTCGTCGCCCTCGCAACCATCAGCACCATCACCGCACTGGTCATCACATGGGACCCAGGCAACTCCCACCATCAGCCTCACGCCACGCCCCCCGCCAGCGCCTCCCAGTCCCACACACCCAGCCCAAGCCCCACCCCGCCTCTCCACCACACCTGGGCCTACACCACCGGCAACATGGTCTTCTCCTCGCCCGCGGTGGTCGGCGGCATCGTCTACGTCGGCAGCGACGACGGCAAGGTGTACGCCTTGGACGCCGCCACCGGCACCCGGAAGTGGGCCTACGCCACCGGCAATACGGTCTCCTCCTCGCCTGCGGTGGTCGGCGGCATCGTCTACGTCGGCAGCTATGACGGCAAGGTGTACGCCTTGGACGCCGCCACCGGCACCCGGAAGTGGGCGTACGCCACCGGCCTCTCGGTCTACTCCTCACCTGCGGTGGTCGGCGGCATCGTCTACGTCGGCAGCTATGGCGGCAAGGTGTACGCCTTGGACGCCGCCACCGGCACCCGGAAGTGGGCGTACGCCACCGGCCTCTCGGTCTACTCCTCACCTGCGGTGGTCGGCG
>NZ_JBSFLB010000026.1:70544-70984 GCF_053598835.1 Streptomyces sp. NPDC001070 | reverse complement strand
GCGGCATCGTCTACGTCGGCAGCAACGACGGCAAGGTGTACGCGCTGGACGCCGCCACGGGCGCCCAGAGGTGGGCCTACGCCACCGGCGGCGCGGTCGGCTCCGACCCCGCGGTGGTCGGCGGCATCGTCTACATCGGTAGCGGTGGCGGCAAGGTGTACGCGCTGGACGCCGCCACCGGCGCCCGGAAGTGGGCCTACGCCACCGGCGACACGGTCTCCTCCGCGCCCGCGGTGGTCGGCGGCATCGTCTACATCGGCAGCGGTGACGGCAAGGTGTACGCGCTGGACGCCGCCACCGGCACCCGGAAGTGGGCCTACGCCACCGGCGACACGGTCTCCTCGGCGCCCGCGGTGGTCGGCGGCATCGTCTACATCGGCAGCGGTGACGGCAAGGTGTACGCGCTGGACGCCGCCACCGGCACCCGGAAGTGGGCCTAC
>NZ_JBSFLB010000026.1:0-70446 GCF_053598835.1 Streptomyces sp. NPDC001070 | reverse complement strand
ACGCCACCGGCCTCTCGGTCTACTCCTCGCCCGCGGTGGCCGACGGCACCGTCTACGTCGGCAGCCTCGACGGCAAGGTGTACGCCTTGGACGCCGCCACCGGCACCGGCCCGGCCGGCTGACCGCAAGGACAACGGGTGGAACCGTCCCCATAGATGTCGATCGCTCGGGTCACCCGCCCGATGTGGGCCCCGATCTTCGAGGCTCGCCCCGTGGTGGCTGCTTCCTAATGGCGTGTGTCAAGCGTCAGGCTGGCCGTGCGGTGGGCGGGGCGGGGTCGTAGCGGCGTTCGTCGCGAAGCAGGGCCCATAGGACCTTGACCCCAAGTCCAAGGAAGACTGATGGCCGCCCGAGTCGACATGCGACCCCTCACATTGGCTGCGTGACGTCGGGACGCGGCCCGAACGCCCTGGTGCACCGCGGGTGCGAAATGGGCCACGCCGCGGCGTCCTCGACCGTGCGGAGCGTGTCTGTGGCCTTGTCGGGGTCGTTGTGGCTGGTCCAGCCGCACCCGGCGCCGTCGAAGACCTGCATCCACTGCACGCCAGCCTCCCGCGCCTGGTTCAAGGTGCCTGCGTTGTAGGCCACGGCGCTCTTGGCGAGCGTCGCCGACTCCGCCCACGCCTGCACCGGGTACCGGGCACCGTTGCGGTAGATCACGTGGGCCAGCTGGTGCTCGCTGGCGAGCCGCTCGGCGAGCGCCCTCGCGGACTGCAGCGCCGTGGTGTTCCCGGCGGCCAGCAGTGGCACCTCGCGGCGTGCGGCCTTCCGCACGGCCCGGGAGAACGCGCTGGCGATGCGCTGCTCCTCCTGTGAGCGGCGCAGGAAGTCGGCGTAGGAGTCGGCGGCGAGCGACTGCAGGGCCTCGGTGTGGATGAGGGTCCAGGTGAACCTGCCGCCGACGGCCTCGGTGGCGGCCTGGGCGCCCTGCTCGTACAGGTGGGGCAGCTGGCGGCCGATGAACGCGCGGGCCTCGGCGTCCACGCGCTGCTGGAAGTCGGCGATGGCCGCCTGGAACTCCGCGAGGCGGGCGGTCATGTGCGGGGCGCGGCCCTGCTTGGCCAGCGCGGCGAGGACGGCGGCCTGCTGGTCGGCGAGGCGCTGCCAGGCGTCGCGCAGCACCGCGGCGACCCGGCGGGCCACCACCTCGGCGTCGCCGGGCACCAGCGGAGGGAACTCGTAGGCCACGGCTACAGCCGTTCCCAGCGGTACCTGCGGCGCTGCAGGGGTGCGATGACCAGTTCGGCGCCGTCGCTGACGTCGTCGGGCGCCTGCGCGGCCTGCACTGCTTCGATCTGCCGCTCCAGGCCGGTGAGGTTGTTGCTGTTGTCGAGGGTGACGACGCCGTTGACGGTCAGCTGCAGCGGGTCGGCGAGGAGCTTGGCGCGCCGCTCTGACAGCACCTCCAGGGCGACGGCCTTCGCCGAGCCGAGTCGGTCGTAGCGGCTCTGCAGGTCGACCGTGTTGGTGGTGGGGCCGAGCTGCGCCAGGAGCCAGGCCAGGACTGCAGGATCCATCGGGGTGTCCTTCGGGGTAGCGGCAGGCCCGGCACCCCCCGTGGGCGCCGGGCCGCGCCTGGCTGGGCTACTTCTCCTCGGCCGGCTTGCGCGTCCGGGTCCGGGGCTTCGCCTCAGGCTCCGGTTCCGGCTCGGCCACGGCCTCGGCCGTGGGCTCGGGCTCGGGTGCCGGGTCGGGCTTCGCGGTCGCGTCGGGGTCGTCGAACCTCGGCGCAGGCGGCTCGTCACCGGTCAGCGCCGGGTCATCGATCGTCGGCGCCTCGAAGTCCACCCACGCGTCTGGGTTGGTGATGACCTCGGCCACCACCGGGTCGATGTCCTCACCGGGCAGCAGGATCAGCAGTTCGTGCGTCTCGGGGTGCTCCACGTGCACCGCCGCGGCCAGGCGCCGCATCACAGCACCTTCGCCACGATGTGGCAGTCCGGCGTGAACAGCACGGGCATGCCGACGGCCGCGCCCTTGGTCCACACCTGCGGCGGGTCGTCCTGCGTGCCCTTCGTGATGATCAGGCCCGGCGCGTCCTCGCGGGCGATCTCCGGGTTGGAGCCACGGGACAGCACCAGGGACTCCGCCGTGGTTCCGTACATGGTCTGGGCCCACTTGGAGCGGTCCGGCGGCACCATCACCCACCGGTCGTCGGGCAGCGGCCGCACGTTGGCGCCGTCGACCCGCACCTGCCCCTTGTACAGCTCGATCGGCGGCAGGTTGTAGTTGCCGCGCACCACGTTGACCTGCTGCGGGGTAAGCGTCGCCGTCGGCGTGTTCGACGGGTTCACCGACCCGTAGTACGCGGCCCGGTAGGCGTTGTTCTTGCCCAGGTAGGAGGTCGCGCGGCGGCTGGTGAGGACCAGCTCCGGGAACGGGGCGCTGATGGAGTCGAGGTAGTCCAGCCACCCCAGCTCGTCCTTGATGGGATCCGAGGTCGGGTCGGACCACAGCACCGGGGCAGTCGGCATGTTCGCCGCCGGCACCTGGAAGTCGACGTCCATGGTCAGCCCGTTCTCCGCTGCCAGGGAGAACTTGCCGTCGGTGAGGACGTCACCGGCCGCGAGCTCCAAGCGGGAGTTGATGGCCTCGACGTGCCGCTCGACGTCGTCGTACAGCAGCTCGATCAGGCGGTCCTGGTCCGCGCCGCGGGAGGCCTCCTGCAGCAGGATCTCCATCTCGCCGACGAGCAGCTTCTGGCCCAGGGCGGGCAGCATGCCCTGCGTGCTGGTCGTCCACGCCTGGCGGTCCGCGAACGGCACGGACGCGTCGTAGTTGCGGTACTTCGCCGCGTTGACGTAGCGGCCCTGGTTCTTGATTCGCCACATCACGTCGGCGACCTTCACCTTCGGGAAGATCGTCTGCGTGAGCAGGAAGTCAGCCGGGGTGGGGATGGCACGGGCGAACGTGGTCAGGTCCTGGACGGTGACGCCCTTGATCAGGTCCTGAATGGTCATGAGCGCGGGCCTCCTTCCTTACACGAAGCGGATCTGGCAGATGGCGGACGGCACGACCGGGGCGACAACGACCGGGAGCTTGGCGGTCTTCACCGAGCCGTGCCACAGCAGCGCGGCCCCGACCTTCGCCTGAGCGGGCGCGAACAGCACCTCGGCGAACACGAACCCGGCCAGGTTCTGCCGGCCATCAGAGGCGCCCGTGGCGTACAGCCCGTACAGCCCGCTGGCGGTGATCTTGCCGACGGGGATGCCGGACAGGAACCGGCTGTAGGGGATGTTCGTGTCGGTCGACGGCACGAAGTGGGTGCCGGACACGAACGTGGACATGTCGAGGGTGATCGAGTCGACGTCGCGGGTGCCGTGAAGGCTGGCAAGCCACGACCGGTCGGCCGTCAGGTTCTGGGTGGTGGTGACCGGCTGAACGGTCATGGGTCCTCCTGTGGACGATCAGACGAGTGGGGCAGTTCGTCCGCTCACCGACCGGTGGCGTCGTCCACGGAAAGGGGGCGTGGTCCCCGTCAGTCCGGCCTTGACCCGCCGGTGGGAAGCTCAGTCGCCGGTCACGAAGCCGCGACGGCGGGCCATCTCGGCGCCCTGTTGGCCCGGCTTGGGCACGTTGGCGCCGCGCGGCGGCGGGCCGCCCGCAGGCGAGCCACCAGGCGCGGCAGGCGACACCTGGGCTGCACCCGCGCCGGCGAACAGCTCCGGCCTGCGGTCCTTCAAGGCGGTAGCGGCCTCGGCGATGCCGTCTTCGTCGGCGTCGTCCTCGACGACCAGCAGCCGTTCGGCGTCGGTCAGGTCGTCGCCGGTCGCACCGAGCGCCACCAGCGCGGCACGGCGTACCGCGGCGCGCTCACGGGCCACGGCCCGCGCCTCACGCTGCTCTGCGGCGGTCGTCGCCGCGGCGGCGGCCTGCTCGCGGCGCTCGATCTCCGACAGCTGCGCGGCCTGCGCGTCCCGCTGCTCCTGCACGAACGCCGCAAGGTCGTCGGTCTTGGAGAATCCCAGCTGCTCCACCAGGCGGCGCACCGCGGCGCGTTCACCCTGCTGCTTCTCGCGGGCCAACAGCCGGTTCAGCGTCTCCTGGTCGACCGGCTGCCCGGCCGCCGGCGACGTGGCCGGGTCCGGTACTGGGGCGGACGGCGGCAGCTGCAGGTTGGACGGGTCAGTGGGGTCCGCGCCCAGGATCGGGTAAATCGGGCGGCCGTCGCGTCGGTGACTGATGGGGGTGTGCGGGTCGGGCAGCGGGCGGGCCATCATGGTGTCGTCCTCCAGCAGCAGCGCCCCCGCGCCGACGATCAGTGTAGCCACAGCGCCCGCACGCCCCCTCAGTTGCCCGTCGGCTCGTCCCGCAGTCGGTGCTCAAACGCCGTCAGCGCCTCCCACACGTTCACGGCAGCATCCACGTAGTCACGCCCGCCTTCCTCAGTGATCGGCGTATCTCCGTCGCGGGGATGGGCCACCGCGTTCCGCAGCGCCCTGAGACGGGTGATCGACCTGACGGTCGCACCTGGCAGGCCCCGGTCTTCGAGCATGCGGAGGGCGAGTGTGCCTCTCAGCACCGATACGTGCGTCGCGGGGTACGCCCTTGCCGCCAGGTCGGTCAAGCGGTTCTGGATGAGATCCCAGCCCTTCAGTACAGCGATGCCAGGGTGTACGGCCAGCAGCGGTTCCAACACTTCGTGCAGAGACAGCGCCACGGTGTCCCCCGAGCTGGGCTGTTCATGGTTCTCAGGTGCGCGCTGCTCGGCGACAACCGCGGTCTCAGCAAGAATTGCTGCAGCCACCTCGGCGAACTCGACCTCGGCCCCGGCGCCCCGCAAGTGTTTGATCCGCTCAATCAGCGCCGCGATCTGGGTCTTGAAGGTGATGGTCGCGAACACCAACACCACGGGCCAGACGAGGGCTTTGACGTACTCCAGGACCAACTTGGCTATCTGCACCCGGGCATCATGTCGTACGCCACCGTCAGGAAGCACCGACGGACCGGGGTCCCTCGCGTCCGGGCACCTCAGGCTGCGGCCTGACCGCCTAACGCCCGACGGGGGGACTGCGCGGCGCTGGCTGGCTCGCCCGGGTCCGGTTTGCCGGGGATGAGCGGCACCGTCGGCACGGGGTCGGCTTCGGGCAGCCCCTGGTACTCGCGCACCGCGGCGTTGTCGCCGGTCGCATCCGCGTGGCGGGCGGCCAGATCGAACGACCGCTTCTGGATGCGCTCGACCTCCCCGGCCACGTCATCGATGGGGTAGCCGACTTCCTGCAGCATTCGGATGGCGGTCTACAGGGAGAACACGTCGGCGGCGTAGCCCTGCGACGTCGGCGCGTCCAGCGGGCTAGGCAGAGGTGTGGTCTCGTGTCTGAAGTGCTTTGGCGAGGGACCTGAGGTTGATCTGGCTGGCAACACTAGGCACGAGGCATTCGGTGTCGCCGTGCTGCGGTAGCGGAACGAGCGGGCGGTGCCTGGGGTAGGCGTCAAGGACCGCCCGCTCTATCGCGCGGGCTTGCCATCTGGGCAGCTGCACTTTCTGCAGAACCTGTCCGCCCTGGAGTTCGTGATCGCGAATGCGTTGGTCGAGACCGATGCCGATCTTGACGAAACGTTC
The DNA here is from genome assembly GCF_053598835.1 of Streptomyces sp. NPDC001070. Classification (NCBI taxonomy): domain Bacteria; kingdom Bacillati; phylum Actinomycetota; class Actinomycetes; order Kitasatosporales; family Streptomycetaceae; genus Streptomyces; species Streptomyces sp. NPDC001070. The sequence goes on along the minus strand of NZ_JBSFLB010000026.1, from coordinate 64,883 downwards.
CCCGTGCCAATGGAAGTCGATCAGGTACACCCAGGTGGGGGACTCATCGCCGAGGGGAAGCCGACCGAAGTTGTGGTGCAGGTAGATGCCTTCCGCTGGGGAGAACCCGATCGCCAAATATTGCCCATCGCTCGGTTCATGCCACAGGACCGGGTCTTCGAGAGGGCTTATCCCCTTCAGCACCTCAAGTTGGTCAATGGCCAGCATCTGGCGCTTGGCCATCGTCCTGCTCTTGTGACTGCACGGGCAGGTCCAGCGTGGTGCCGAGCGCCGGGCTATGTATGCCCGCCTTCGTTCGCATATTGGACAGGAGCGTATGACGACCGGCTGGACGAAGTGCCCGTAGGAGCTTCGGAAGTGGACCGTTATGACGGGAGTTTCCATCGTCCCCTCGCTCTCTGCCGAAGGCAAAGCATAGGACCGTAGGGAGGGCGCGAGACGGGGCCTGATCCTGGTCCGGGGACGTTGACGCCCTAGACAGCATTGAGCCTGGATCCACAGAGCCACAATCGATGAGTGCGGCTCTGTGGATCCAGGGGTCACTTCTTCGTCGCCCGGGCCCTGTGCAACGGCCCAATTGGCGCCCGGCCGGTTAGCTCAGTTCCGGCCGCACCGGGTTCGCCATCACTTCCGCGAACGTGCCGCTGACCGCCCCCAAAAGGCTCGCCAGGGCGACCACGGCCTGGTCCCGCTGCTGCCAGTCTTCGTCACGCATGATCGTGTCGACTAGTTGCAGCACTGACCGGCCTGTCGCATTTCCTCCCGAGGCTTCCGGAGTGGTGGGCTGCCCGTTTGCCAGGCGGTACACCAATACCGGTCGGTCCTGGTTCTTGGGCAGGATCCGTGGCAAGTGCCCGTAGCCGGCGGCCCGGAGTTGCTCGGAGACATCCTCCACAACGTGCTCCTTTGCCCGTGCCCATCCAGCGGCGTTCCGCAGGTGGACCATGGCCACGAGTGCAAAGCCTCCACCCGCCTCAACGGCCTTCTCGACCTCCGGCATCTGCATGTGCGCCCCTCCCCAGTCCGGTGGTTCGCCGATACTATCCGCGCCTGTACTCGACCACGGCGGGCAGATGCGTGGTTGCGGCGAGCGGCACAGCGGTCAAGGTGGCCTACGAGCGCCACGGCCTTCTCCGGCTTCGCCACCAGCCGACAGTGTCCTTGCCTCAGCGGCTCGCGGCTGTGCGCGCCGAGCGGCGCCCGAGGCAGCGGAACCGCCGCAGACCCCGCCGGCTGATCATGCGCTGGCCCACGCGCGCTGTGGGCTGGCGGCCCTCTATCGATGTCGTAGCCACTGCGTAGTTGATCCCGACGTATCAGGAATCGCTGTTCGGATTGATGACACGATCGTTGCGTCGATGGACACCAGGAGCAGTAGGCGCCTCGCGGAGGGTCACCTACTGCGGGCCGGATCCGGTCGGGCCAACGCCTCCGGTCTGGCCCGAGGGCAGCTGACTCGACGGCTTAGCCAGACCAGCGGGCGGCGCAGTCTGCGCCACGGTCGCCTGCTGTGGGATGAGCGGCACTGTGGGCACCGGGTCGGCTTCGGGCATGCCCAGGTACTCGCGCACTGCGGCGTTGTCGCCGGTGGCGTCCGCGAGCCGGGCGGCCTGGTCGAAGGCCCGCCGCTGGATGCGTTCGATCTCCCCGGTGACGTCATCGATGGGGTAGCCCGCTTCCTGCAGCATCCGCACAGCAGTCTCCAGGGAGAACACGCCCGCGGCGTAGCCCTGTACGACGTCGGCGAGGACGGTGGTGCGGTCGGTGGGGGTGTGGGCGCCCCACACCAGGCGTGCGGGCAGCGACTCCCCGGCGGGCCACGCCTGCCCGGCTTGGTGGAGGCGTTGCACCATGCGCAGCAGCAGCTGGTACTTGTGGGCGCGGGCCAGGCGCATCGCGCCGACCAGGGAGTCCAGTGGGCCAAGGGCGAGCTGCAGCGCGTACCCGGACGGCACCGAGGCGGGGTCGAGGCTGCCGAGTCCGGCCGTGGTCAGGCGGGTGTTCGCGGCCAGGCGGGTCAGCAGGTGGTCGATGCGGTCGCGGAGCTCGCGCAGCTGCGCCGAGGTGTCCAGGGAATCCATGCGGCCGCTCTCCGACAGCTGCCACACCGTTCCGGCTTCGACGCGTACCGGCATCGGCTGGCCAGTGGTGCGGTCGATGGGCAGGCGCGCGCCGGCCAGCGCCACGATCGGCGTGCCGGTGGTCGCGGACGCCGACGCGCTGTCGGTGTCGGTGGCGGCCAGCTCGTCCAGCAGCTGCAGCACCGTCGCCAAAGTGGACTTCCCCCAGTGCTCGCCGACGTCGGGGATGGTGTTCGGGATGTGCACCACCGGGATGAAGTCGTGCATCAGGTCCAGGTGGTCCAGGACCTGCCCGTCCGAGCGCACCCGGTAGGCGGCCTTGTCCAGCGGCAGGGAGAACACGTCGTGGGCCAGGCCCAGGTCCTCCAGCAGCCATTCGGCGTCGGTGAGGTAGCACGTCGTGCCCGAGGGCTTGCCCGGCGCCCACGGGTACACGCGGGTCACCGTGCCGGTCAGTGGGTCGAGGGTGTCGCCGACGGTCAACACCGGGTCGCCGTCGGCGCCGGCGACCTGCTCGCGGATGGCCCGCCCGTCCTCGGTGCTCCCGGAGGCGGTCGACGGGCCGATCGGGCCGAGCTCGTACGTGATGCGCCGCACCCGGGCCTTGAGGCCGCGCGCCGGGTCGGCGGCCAGCTCCCACGCGAAGTGCACCCGAGACGGGTACTCCTGAGCGTCCTGCTCGCCCTCGTCCCACTCGGGGAAGTAGAACCCGGGGTCATAGGTGCGCAGCAGCGCCCGCTGCTTGGCCGGCTCCCACGCCAGGGTGTACACGCCGTCGCCGCAGCGCACCGCGCACCGTTCGGCCTGCTGGATGCGCAGCGGCAGCAGCTCCTTGTCGGCCCAGGCGCGCAGCTTGTCCTGCAGGTCGGCGGCGGCCCGGTCCTCGGCGGTCGCCTCGTCCTGGCCGGCGTGGTCGGCGCCAGGCACCATGATGGTCTGCTCCGCGCCCAGCAGATACCCGAGGGTGGTGTCGATCAGCTTGGACGGGTCGCCGAGCTCGCGGCGCTCCAGCCCGTGGTCATCGCCGGTGACAGCGGCAAGCTGCCCGGCCTGGTTGGAGTCGTACGCGGCGAGGAGCTTGTACGCGGCCAGACGCCGCACGTCGACAGAGGGCACCCACGAACCGAGCTCCGGGAACGCCCGATGGTTCGCCGGCCGGTCCGGGTCGGCCATCACGGGCTTGTAGTTGAGCCAGCTCCAGGCGTCGATGACCAGCGTGCGCAGACGCACAGCCCCTCCAGGCAGTCGGCCCCACGCCGACCACCAGGGTACGCGGCCAGGGGTGCAGCCTTTCGGCCGCTGGGCGCACCAGGTGATGCGCGTCCTGGCCGCCATCACCATTTTGGACTCCCTTGGCTGCCTGCAGCGATCTCTCGACGCGGCCCGGAAGGCCGCGCGTGACCATCACCGTGCCTCAGGGCCGGTGATGGAGTGGACAGAGGAGAAGCGTGTTGAGGGCGACCGGGTCCGGGCCAAGTGGGTCGGGGTCGTAAAGAGTGCCGGAAGGCCACTAGCGGTCAGAACTGAAGGCCGAGCAAGGGGCGCACGACTGGGGTGGGAGCTGCGGAAGGCCGATTAGTGAGGACCATCCAATCGGCTGATCGGCGGTTTTGGGGCCTCGCCTGCCCCCACCGAGGAGCACCGCTGACACGATCAGCGCACCGCAGCCGTCAGCCTGATTCGAGACGCCGACTGCGTCTGCACCGGGGGGTGATGGCGTTCCCGGGGGTTCCGATCACACCTGTCCGTGTTGGCGGTTACGATCCCCGGTGATCAACGGGATACCAGGCAGGAAGGCCACGACGGTGAGCAAGACGTCCGAAGCAATCTCACAGATCTCCACGCCCATCGTCATGCTGTCTTCGAGCGGGCGGCGGTAGCCCGTGTACCACTACCGCGACGCTAGGTCTGGGAAGTTCTACCTCGAAAGACACGACCTGCGCCCCGGCTCTCCGAGTGAGACACCACCCTTCTTGCGGTTCGCCCGCAAGCACGGCCCTTCGCTGAACCTTTGGTCGGGCGAAGGGCATCTGGCAGCACCGATGCTCGAGCTCGCCGGCCTACAGTGGCCCGTTGAGGAACGAGAGGTCTTGGTGCCGATCAAGCGGCGTGGCGAGCGGACAGCAACCCCGGTGCGCGGCCTCAGGGCACTGGTGCGGCCCGATACCGAGCAGGTCATGTCGGTAGTGACTACCGCCTACAGGGTCGCCGAAAACGAATGGGTCGCCCTAGCTCTACAACAGTTCTGCAGCCGGTTGGGGGAGCAGGAGCCCATCATTGCCGCCGCAAGCTTCGGGCGTAACGCGGAAAGCACCATTTTCGCCGGACGTGTCTCGGGCAACGCGGAAGAGGCGATCTGCATACTCGCCTACAACACCCATGGCGGAGAAGGGGCCGTCCGTTTCCAGCTCGTGGAGGTCAGCAAGCACCAAAAGACCACTTTCATCCTCGACTCCGCTCACGCCTCTCTCTCGGTCGCCCACGTGGGGCGCGTGCAGGACCGCCTGATGTATGACTCGTCGCCCGATCGGGACGAGACGTTCATCGAGCGATACCTGTCAGAAACCAAGCCGTTGTGGGACAAACTAGCGAACACCCTCTGGACACCCCGACACACCAGCGCCCTCATCAAGAAGCTCTGGGGCTCCACGCCGCCGCTGACCAGGACCGACTACAGTGAGCAAAGCTCGGTCGGGGAGGCCCACCGTCACCCTGGGCACCATCTCCCCGACATGATGAGTCAGATCAGCGACGCCGCGAACGCCTATAGAGCCATCTGCTACTGGATCGACAACGAGTCCGAAGCCTGCAACCACGGCGACTTCACCAAGGACCGTGACGAGCGACTCGCCCTCGGGGCAGGACACAATTACAAACGGCGTGCCTGGCGCTGGATATTGGACAACACCTGAACTTGTACCGGTTGACACACGCACCCGAAGTAGCGCGAGGCTGTGAGCACGGCTTCGCAGCCGGGAACGGCTGACACCGCGGTGCACGCCCGTTCACGTGCGTCATTAGCTGCACCGACGGTAATCAGTTCGAGCTGGTCAGTGACGTGCAGCCGGTCTCCGCTGCGACCCAGGTACTGAGCAGCGCCTACTGGTTGCCCGGATGATGTCTACGGCGGCAACCCGAACCTGCACTCGGCCCTCCCTCGCGCGTGAGATCCGTGGTGGTGATGACGGGCGCCACCTGGCGCCGGGCCCCGCTACAGGTCTGCGGCGGCCTTGCGCTTGTCGACCTCGATGTCGAGTCGCCGCATGAGGAAGCTGGCGAACGCCAGCATCTCGTCGGCCTCGTCTCGGGCGTCCTTCTCGTCCGGTCCGTGCATGCGAGGGTTACGCAGAGCGCCCATCGCGCCCTTGAACAAGAACTGCATGCCGTTCTGCTCACTCTCCAGTGAGCCTCCCGTGGACCGGGTCACAGTGATTTTTGGGGGTTCTGGTTTGGCACCAAAGGCGATGCCCATCAGACGCTCGCCGACCTCGTTAGCCCCGACGAGGACCGCCACGCGATGCTCCACAGCCTGGAAGGCACTCCGGACCGCGTCGTAGTAGAAGCCGCCGCTGTACCGCTCGGCAGCGACCTCCGCGATCAGCGGATGCAGCATGCAGGTGACATGCATGGCTTCCGCCGACTCCCCTGTCCGGAAGGCAGGTACGGCCTTAGGTGCCGGAGCGACATCGTGGTTTGGGCGTTTATGGAAGGGCGTGCTGTCGGCCTCAACCCGCGCCGGCCCCAGCACCTGCTCACGGATGCGCCAGTACTCATCCAGGCGGTGCACGTTAGCGAACGGTCGAATGTCCCGGTCATACAGCAGCGTCCAGTCGAGCTCCTCTACGTTGTGGCTGCCACCACGAAAGCAGGGCTCGTGCAGCCCGAGCGCGAAGCCCGCGAACCTGGTCTTATTGGTCAGCAACGCTAGATCGACGTCATCTACTGGAGGCGCTAGGTCAGCGGGCCGCAGCTCTGGCAGCGCACCCGGCTCCTTGGGCTGATAGCGGGGCTCGATGAAGACCGCTGTCCGCAGCATGACGAGGAAGGAGTTGATAGCAAACTCGGTATTGGCGCAGTTTGCAGCGCCAGCGACCGTCAGAGACAGCTCCGTCGTGCCTTGCGGGAGCCGCCACAGGTCGGCGTCTACACCCCGCAGCAGTGCAGGGCACAGCTGTTGCACGGCCTCTTCGAACTTCAGGCCCGACGCATACAGCTTCCGATCGACGTAATCGAAGGTCGGCCAGCGAAGGGAGTCGGAGAAGTGCTGCCAGACCACGTCGAGAAGGACATAGCCGTCCTCCCCGGTGGGCCGTGGCATTCCCTCGGGCGCAATGGTCCGAACGATCACGTGCTGTCCCCCAGCGTCCTAGCTTGAGCGATGCCCGCAGGCTACTACCGCGCCCTGCCACACCGGTTGGGGATTACGTCCAGCGGATCACGAGCATCGCGCGTTGCGGACCGTGCTGCTACGAGGTGGCAGGTTCGGCGCAGGCCTGTATCCACAACGAGACGATCAGGCTCTGCCGGTCCTCGGGCAGCAGGTCGTTGTCCCACGCGGCCTGGCACGTCTCCTCGCCGGGCGTCTTGCCCATCGCCCGCAAGTTCGCCCGCCAGTAGCGTCCGTCTTCGACAGAGGCGTCCAGGCGGGCCTGCGCGGAGGCTTTGATCTGGTCCGACGTGGGCGCTGCGGGCGTCGAGCTGCAGCCGGGCAACAGCAGGATCACACCGGCGACGGCGGTCGCGGCCGCCACTCTCCCCCTGATCGACATGGGTCGGAGGCTAGCGGCCGGGACCCGACTTCGGGGCCCGGCTGTGCCGTTGGCCTTTATGAGGCCGTTTCCGAGGGGTTATCGGCGTCCGCCGAGGCGGTCGTCGTGGATGTGGCCGGCGACGGCGGCCAGTTGGTCGGGGTCGGCGAGTTCGGTCAGTCCGTGGACGGCGGCGTCCATGCGGTCGGGGGAGTCCATGCCGACGACCCAGGTGACCATCTGGTCCTCCAGGGCGACGTGGGCGCCGACGTGGTGGACCAGGCCCTGCTCGTACAGCTGGGCGATGGGCTCGGCGCGCAGGCGTTTGCCGACCTTGGCTTGGACTTCCAGGACGCGGGGCATGAGGGCGCCGTTGGTGGTGCCTTCGCGGCGTAGCTGCTCCCATGCCTGTGAGAGGACCTGGCGGCCATGTCTCCGCCGTAGTTCGACTCCACCACGATCGCGTCGGCTTTGAGGGCGAGGGCCAGGTGGCAGGCGGCGCGGCCCCAGTCGTTGGCGCCCATGCTGCCGGAGTGATCCTCGAGGACGTACAGGTGGCCGTCGTAACCGCGGGCTGCGCCGATGATGCCGGTCTCGTCGCCGATGGCGGACTCTCCGCCGGCGGGGTCGACGGCGACGATGACGCGGGCCATGTCGAGGCCGCCGAACTCGACGGTGGTCAGGCGGTGGTCGGTGATCCAGGCCCGCTGCCACACGCCGCCCTCGGGCGGGCGGGGCTTTTGCTGGTAGAGCGCGGCCCACACGCGTTCGCCGACGCGACGGCGGGTGGTGGCGTGGTGGTCGGCGTCGAAGCGTTCGGGCCACAGGGGCTCGCCGGGCTTGCGGCCGAGGGGGTCGGTGTCGCTGTCGGCGAGGGCGGGCAGGTCGATGACGTGCCACTCGTTGGCTTGGGCGTCGGCGAGGATGCGGCCGGCGAGGTCGTCTTCGTTCCAGCGGGTCTGGATGACGCAGATCGCCCCGTCGGGCTCCAGGCGGGTCTGCAGGACGGACTGCCACCACTCCCACGTCTTGCGGCGCATGCTCGGGGAGTCGGCCGAGGCCATGTCCTGCACGGGGTCGTCGACCAGCGCGATGGTGGCGCCCTTACCGGTGAGGCTGCCGCCGATGCCCGCGGCGACCAGGCCCCCCTGGTGGCCTGCGATGTCGAAGCGCATCGCCGCCCGCGACGACGGGTTGAGGTGGATGCCGAGCTCGTCGCCCCACGTCTCGATGGCGTCGCGGATCCACCGGGAGTGCTCCTCGGCGAGGTCACCGGAGTACGAGGCGATCATGACGCGGCGGTCGGGGTGCTGGCGCAGGTACCACAGGGGCGCCCAGCGGGACGCGCGGCGGGACTTGCCGTGACGCGGAGGCATGGTGATCATGACGCGGTCGGCGCGGCCCTCGGCCATGTCGATCCACGCCTGGTCGATCAGGTGGAGGTGGCGGGCCTGCATCTCGCGGCGCTCGGTGAGGACGGCTGCCATAGCACCCGGGGAGGCGTCCATGGCGATGTGGCGTTCGATGCGGGCGAGCTGGACGCGCAGCTCCGGGGAGGCCTTGGCGGCCATGGCGCGGCGCAGCGCCGGCGGGCGGCTGCGGTAGGCGGCCAGCAGCCTGGTCTCGCGCTCGGCGCTAGTCGTCGGAGCCATGCGCGGCCTCCTCGGATATGCCGATCAGGGCTTCGAGTTCGTCCAGGGCGATCGCGGTCAGCTCGCTGCCCGATGCGGCCGGGGTGACGATCTCGGTCTTGTTGGGCTTGTCGAGGCCGTTCATGCGGGCGCGGCGCTCCATGATGCGAAGGGCCCGGTCGATGGCGGGCAGGTCGCCGTCCTTGACGGCCTGCCGGTAGGCGACGAAGAACAGGCGGTCCAGGCGCAGGTTCTCCACGGCGCGCAGCTCGTCGGCCTTGTCCTCGACGTCGGTGGTGCGTTCCTTGAGGGCCTGGCGGACGTCCTTGCAGGCGGCGTTGATGAGCTGGTCGTCCGGAGGGGGCTCAAGGCCCTTCTTGTACCGGTCGATGCCGTAGCCCTGCGGGTAGGCGATCCGGTCGGAGTTGATGCCCGGGTCGGCGGCGAGTTTCCGGGCCACGGTGAGCCAGTCCACGCCGGCCAGTCGTAGGTCGATGGCGTCCGCTCGCCGCTGTGCGATGGCGGCGCGCGCGGCCTTGTCGGGGCGTCCCACCGGCAGGGTCCTCTCGCTGCTGCGCGCCCCCGCGCCGAGAAACATGATGGCACTGCAAGATCCGAGAGGGGGCGAGGCTAGCGGTCGCTAGCGGAAGCCGAGTCGGCGCTTGAGGGGTGCGGGTCAGCCGTCGGCGCCATGCCGTGGCCGTAGCGGCATTCGGCGTCTTGGCAGGCGTGGTCGTTCCCGGCGGGCCAGTAGATGAGCGGCGTCTTGTGCACGGGGCACACGCACAACTCGTCGCACTGGTGTGGTGTCGGCGGCTGCGGCGAGAGCGCGTTCAGGAACGCGCGGCGGTGGTTGGTCATGGGGTCATCCTCTCGCGGTGGCGGGCGGGTGCCACCGGGCGGTGATGGCGCCGACGCGGCCCGGCGACCTGGCTGGTCGCCGGGCCGTGTGGGCTACGGGAAGGTCAGCTGCTGGGGCGCGTTGGGGTCGTCGGGCGGTGTCCAGGTGGAGGGCGGTGCGTCGGGGGCGCCCCGGTTGGTGCGCAGCCACCACGCGAACTGCCAGTTGCGGCAGGTCCGGTACTTCCACTGGGCCCGCCGGGAGGCGTCGGCGGGGATGGAGTGCTCGCCCCATCCGGTGATGGGGCGGGCGTTGTCGAGGGTCACCGTGAGGCCGCGCACGAGGGCGGGGCCTTGCCACTGGTGTCCCTCGGCGTACTCGAAGGCCAGGTGCGCGTTGCTCGACCAGTCCCACGGGTGGGGCAGGGCGCACAGGTACCAGGCCAGCGGCGGGTTCTCCGCCGGCAGGATGGCGTGCTGGCTGGGTGCCTTCGGGTTGAGCGGGTGACGATCAGACCAGCCGAACGTTTCCAGGCAGTGGCGGTCGAGGTTCACGTGTCGAACCCCGGCCAGCCACATGATCAGATACGGTGCGGCGGCGTTGATACCGACCCTGACGGGCGGCTTTGGCATGCGTGCATTTCCCTTTCGATAAAGGGCCGTGGATTAGTCGGCCCGGCTGTTCCTTTCTTTAACCAATTTTACCAAAATTTCCACGAGTTGCTTATGGCGCCCGTGCCGGAAGTCATTCGGATAAGGCATGTTGAATTCCTCATCCAGGGCTTTCGCGTAATCGAGGTCGGAAAGCGGCAGAGGGTCTTTGCATATGGCCCGCAGCGTCGCGTTGGACCGGCCGGCGACCGTCACCGAACCGAAGTACGCCTCCAGCAGTTCCTTCAGCGACTCGGGGGTGTGGTAGCGAATCCGCATCCACTTGCCCTGCATGAACCGCATGTCGACGTTCTCGGCGTCCAGGAACGACAGCCGCGTGGAGTCGTTGGCGCTGGTGGTGTGCTGCTTCGCCTCGAACGCCTGCTCGGCCAGCAGGTTGCGGGTGCCGATGCACACCGTGCCGTCGGCGGCGACGAGCGCGTTGACGACCGTCAACACCCAGTGCTGGTAATCCAGCGACGTGGTCGCGTTGATGACGGAGTCCAGCACCACCATCTCGTACAGGCCGTGCTGCGCCACCCGCTTCTCGATCGTGCGGATCATCGAGACGACGCCCCGGATGTCGACGGCGTACTTGCCGGGGGTGGTGCGGTACGGCTCGTAGTCGTCGATGCTGTAGCCCTCGGGCCGCAGCTTCTTGGCGTAGTCGCCGTGCCCGGCGCCGAAGTCCACCACCCGCGTCTCGGGGCGCTCCCGCAGCCGGGGCAGGGCCAGCTTCTCCCACACCTCCGACTTGTAGGCGAGCTTCCCCTGCTTCTTCAGCGAGGTGTACTGGCGCAGCCGCTTGGGCTGCACGATGTGCTGGTTGTAGACGGGGGCCTGGTCCTCCAGGCCGGACCAGTCGTACACGCCGTACTCGCCGGTGAGGTCGGCGACCAGCTGCGCCGCGTCCATGGACGTGCAGGTCCAGGCGAGGACGTCGAAGTGGTTCGCGGCGGCGACCACCGCGTACTCGGCGTTCAGCGCGATCTGGCCCTGGTCGTCGATGACGACGGAGCCCCACGCGCCGTGCCCGCCGGTCATGTGGGAGATGGCCTGCTGGAACGGCTTGTTGCGGGAGACGGCCACCTCGATGGTCTGCCACGGGATCCACGACCACTCGCCGATGGGGCCGGGCTGCGCGTACACCACGCTCGCCTCGGTCTCCACGCGGTTGTGCAGGAGGTTGAACTGGATCTCGTCGGTCAGGCGCACCACCTGGCCGAGCATCACCGCCGGCGTGTGCGTCATCCCCAGCGCGGTCATGGCCTTGGTTCTCTGGTGGCCTGCGACCAGCGTCCCGTTGGCGTTGAGGATGACCGGCTTGACGATGCCGTGGCGGCCGATGGACCCCTTGAGCCGCTCGAAGGCGTCCTCGGACAGGTGCCGCGGGTTGTAGTCGGCCGGCCGCAGGTCCTTGAGCGGGTACGCCTCGTAGAAAGTGGTCTGCGGGCCGCTGCTGTTCGGGGCGGAGATGCCACCCGGGACGTCGCTCATGCGTCCTCGTCCTCGTCGTCCTCGTCGGCCTCGTCGGCGTCGTCGGGCTCGGCCTGGTCGACGGGGGCGTCCTCACCGTCGCCGGGCACCTCGGCGGTGTCGGTGTGGGCCTCCTGCAGCAGGTGCCAGCCGAAGCCGAGGTCGGTGCGGGACTCCTTGAGGAACCGCTCGTAGATCGCGTTGAGGGTTTCCACCTCGGCCGCGGTGATCTGCACGCGGGTGGTGGACCACTGCAGGTACCCCCACTGCAGGTACTCCAGCTTGGCCATGGCCCCGGTGCCCTGCCCGTCGGAGGGCAGGTCGATCGTGGCGGGCAGGGCCCGGCTGTCCAGCAGCTTGTCCAGGGCGGTCTGGTCGTAGCCGGTGCCGTCCAGGTCGGGCAGGTCCTCCAGGATGTCGGCCAGCAGCTCGCTGTCGTAGCCGGCCAGGTCGGAGGTGCGGTTGTCGACGACGACGATGCGGGCCGCGTCCTCGTCGGCGACGTCGACCCACGTGGCGGCGATCTGCTCCCAGCCGAGCTGCTTGGCGGCGGTCCAGGTGTGGTTACCGGCCAGGATCTCGTTGGGGCGGCCGGTGTGGGTGCCGCGGTTGACGACGATGGCCTTGTACTGGCCGTTGACGCGCAGCGATTCGGCGATGGCGTCGACGTCGCCGGTGCGCGGGTTGCGGTGGTACACCGTCAGGTCGTCGATCGGCACCGCCAGCGGCAGCAGCGACTCGGGAATGCGGGCGGGCGCAGCACTCACAGCAGGAGTCCTTCGTGTAGGAGCGTGCCCCCGCGCCCTACGCCCGCCCACCCTAAGGGATCAGCTCGTGCACGTTGCTGCCGTGATCAGTCGTCGTCGCCGAGGACATCGTCCTCAGTCGGGGCGGTCGGTGCGCAGGTCGGGCAGAAGTCGCCGGCGAAGTCATTGCGCCAGCCCGCGGCAGCCGCCAACTCGGTCGCCTGCTCGGTGAGCTCGTCCGCGCTTGGGTCGGGGCTGAGGCCTTCGCTCAGCTCAGACAAGGAGTAGGTCAGGGACTCGATGCACGTGGTGCCCTGCGTGCCGTCGCATTCGATGGTGGCGCCGGCGGGGATGCTGCCGATGGCAGTGTCGGTAATGGTCATGCCCATCCGGTCACTATGCCAGGGCTGGGACCACAGCCCCGGGCGGCTCCGCGAAAACCTCGCGGCGAGGTTCGGCGACCTCGGCCCGTCGAACGGGTGGAGTCCGTGTGGCGCGAGTGGTAGCGCGGCCGAGACACGGTTCATTGAGGCGATTGTGGAAGACGGCAGTGGCCAGCACTCTGGTCCGCGTCGTGGGACCCCCCTCATCCGAGACCAACGCACCTTCACCACCGAGCCACCGCAACGTGGACTCACAGCGGCGTGACCTGATCGCCAAGCGTCACCGAAGCCCTTGACAAACACCATTGGGAATCAGTGACTGCCCGCGATCGGCGAAGACGGCGAGGATGTGCCGATAGACGGGGTTGTCCCACCGGCCGCCTACGTGTCATCCCAGACGAACACGACGGCTTGACTCTTCTTTGACACCACGAAGTTCATGCCTGACCAGCGGAAACCAATCGATCATGTTCGGTGCAACAACGGCTACTCAACGCGGACCGGAACGTTGCAACGCTCCTCTACCGGCACCCGTGACGTGCCGTTAGCATCTCTGGCCAGGAACCGTCCGATCGGGGAGCCGCGGCGTGGCACAGGATGGCAATACTCCCAGTAATGGAGCAGGCGGAAGCCAGGTCGACTCCTCGACCGAATCCTCACAGGATGGATCAACATCCCAGGGCTTCTTCCACTGGTCAGGATTCAACGCAGTTGGTGCAATAGCCGGGGCGCTGAGTGTGGTCGTTGGAGTGATTGCACTGCTCCCCGATAAGCCAGGAGTCCTACCTCCGGCGCCTCCGTCATCAACCAGTCCTTCCTCGTCCCCTCCTTCCTCGTCCCCTCCTTCCCCGTCCAAGTCCTGCCTGGTTGGCAGGTGGCGCCTGACCCAGTTCACCACAACGCTGAAAGATGGTGGGAACACCCTCGACTTGGCTCTAGCAGGCACCGGCCCGACCAAAACCTTCAACGCGAATGGAATAGGAGTCTGGGACACCTCTCCCTCCGGCCTGCGTTTGAAGATCGTCCGAACATCCCTCGGGGAGCTCGATGGCAACCTGGAGGTGAGAACATTCGGGCGGGCTGACTTCAACTACGAGGTAAGTGGAAATCAGCTACGAGTGGGCCAATACACGTGGCATAACAGCTCTGGCGCATTCTACAAGAACGGCCAGCTGGATAGACCTGCCACCATCCAGCCCGAAGCCGGGGTGGGAACGTCCGACTTCCTCTGCGCCGGCAGCTCGCTCGATATCTCCGACGACGAAGGAGCTCAGCACTTCGAGCGTATCGGGTAATAGGCCTCGACATCATTTCCCGGCGGGTCTGCGTCCGGGATGCAGACCCGCCGAAGTTGTCAGGGGCTTTTGAGAGGGCTTGTTGAGAGTTGATGTCCGTTTCGTTCTTGGGGTTGGGTGAAGTCGGCTGTTCGCCTGCTCCGACGCCGGGTTACGGGCGCGGTTGGGAGAACGAGCCCGGTTCGGTCTCGGCGAGGATGCCGCGACCGACGAGGCGCTTGAGCTTGGCGCGCACGCCCTCGATGCGCTTCGGCTCGAAACCGAGGTTCAGGGCTTCGCACAGGTCGCGGGCGCGCAGTGACTGCCCGCAATCGGCGAAGACGGTGAGGATGTGCTGGTGGGCGGGGTTCTCGGGCAGCTCCGGCCGCTCGTCGGGTTTCTCGGCGAGCCCGTCGGCCAGCGCCAGGACGGTCTTGTAGGTGACCTGTAGCTGCTCCACCTCCTGCTCGGTCTGGCGCAGGCGGAAGGGCAGGACGTCGATATCGGCGCGCAGGCGCTCCGCGCGGCAGGCGGCGTCCCGCCCGCACTGCGCGAGCCTGTCGAGCAGCGGTTTCAGCGTCATGCGCGCACCGCCTCCGGCTCGCGCCAGGTCGGAGTCGAGGCACCGGTCAGCCGTCGGCTCATCGTGTCGGTCATCGCCCAATACACCAGCGACTCCGACGAGGCCGGGCGGATCTCGTAGTCCCACACCAGCCTGCGGTGCAGTATCAAGATCCCGTAGGTCTGCTCCACGACCCACCGTACGGGCTGCGGGACGAAGCCGGTGTCCTTCGGGTGCGCTGCTGGCAGCGGTCAGGTGCTGCTGTCGTTGTCGACGTCGCCGCCCGGCATGGACAACACTGCAGTGTAGGTGCGGATACGCCGGTACTTCTGCTCGAAGGTGTGGCCGTCCCACTGGGCCCTTGGGTCGTCGGCGGGCACGCGCTGGACGTGGTCGAACAGGGACAGGTCGCCGGGCGTGACGTGCCAGCAGAACTGCCAGCCCCCGGCGCGCAGGAACAGCACGTACCAGCCGTCGCCGGTGTCGGGCGGGGCGGGAGCGATGACGGAGGGGTGAAGGCCCGCGAGCCATGCCGCGAGGTGGGCGCGTTCCCGGTAGGCGGCGTTCAGCAGCTTATCGAGGGGCCCGGCGGCGCTGATGTGGACGGCCCGCTGCCGGTGGGGGTCTCTGGTGCCGGTTCCGGTGACGGCGGCGGCCGCGAGGCGTTCGGTGTGCGAGCCGGACAGGGGCGGCCCCAGGCGCGTGACGCACCCGGACCCGGGAGGCGCCTGGCACACGGGACATTCGACGTCGAGGACGGGGCGGGCTCCGCCCGAGAGTCGGCGGGTGAGCTCGGCGACCTTGGCGGCAAGGCCGGCCTGACTGGCGACCAGGTGCTCCACGCCGGCGCGCAGCCGTTCGGACTCCACGACGCTGAGGACCCGGTGCCCGGTGTGGCCGATCAGGTGCCGCAGCTGGTCCAGCGTCGGCCGGTCCTTGCGCGTGCGGGTCACCGGCGTGCCTCCTGGTCGGCTTGCGTCCAGCGGCGCAGCAGGCGGCGGCGCTGGCCGTCGGTGAGCTGCACGGCCCGGTCGTAGACGGACACCACGCGGGCGGCGGGCGTGCACCAGGTCGGGAAGGGTTCCTCGGTGGACGGCTCCATCTCGCCGACGGGCTGCACGGTGTACAGGTCGCCGTACCAGGTCAGGGAGGCGTAGAAGCGGCCGTAGTCGCGGTCGGTGGTGATGTACACGCGGTCGGGGCGACCGGTGGGCGGGTCGATGGGCTGGCCGTCGAGGGTGGCGGTCAGGCCCTGGGCGCGGGCGGTGCAGACCGGGCAGCCGTCGAGGGAGCGCGGCGGGTGCGGGGTGATGAGGTCCCCGGGCCGAAGCCCGGGGACACCACCGTGGAAGTAGCGCAACGCTGCCTCGTCTACCGGTCGTTGCAGCGGCACATGCCCGCCGGGGTGCACCAGCTGCTGCACGAGTCGCACCAGACCGCGCCGGGCACCGGCGGTGTGCGCTCCTTGGGGGCGACGATCGGGCGCGGCCGGCGGGCGGACTCGGCGAGGTCCTGCTGGAGCTCGGCGAGGTGCGCGGCCGCGTTGGGGTCGGGGTCGAGGCGGGGCATGAGGCAACTCCGGGCGAAGGTTGGAGGGCGGCGGGAGGTGCCTCGTTCGGCGAAGACCTTCGCCGGCGGCCCGTACCGCTCCCGCATGAGCCGTTCGTACAGCTCGGGGTCGGCGGCGTGGTCGCTGCGGTAGGTCTCGATCACGAGGTGCCTCCCGGGGACGCGGGGACCCGCCCGGCCTTGCGGCGCGGGCGGGTCCGAACGCGGTTGCGTGGGGCGGCGTCCCCGTGCGGCTCCGCATGGGGCGGGGCCGGTGTCTGGCGGGTAGGGCGCGGGGGATTGCCACCCGCCAGACACCGTTGGGGGATGCCGCATGCCACGGCATTGCTGAGGGGCCGGTCCCGCGGCTGCGGCCGTTCCCGTTCAGCGAGCAGAACGTACCACGATCCAATGTTGTGGCACATCATTCGGGACCTGTGATCGTTCCGTCCGCCAGGCCCGGAAGCGGATCGGGGTCGGTCGGGACCGCGGCGGCGGCCGAGTCGCCGGGTGCGCCGTCCCACAGGTCGACGCCGAACATGGCCTCGGTGCCGCCGGCGTCGAGCTCGTCGGCGGAGAACAGGCCGCGCCCGGCCTGCGGCGCCTTGGGGCGGCGGCCGGTGAAGTCGCCGGGCTTCATGTGCCGCCAGTCGGGGCGGCCGGTCGTGTCGCTCACAGGGTTTCCCTTCGGTGGTGGGGACAAGGCCCGGCCCGCCCCCGGGTGGGGGCGGGCCGGTTCGGGTCAGGCCGTGGCCGCGGCGGCACGCTTGGCCGGGGCCTTGCGCCGCGCCGGGGCCTTCGGCTTGGCGGCGGCGGTCTTGGTCGGGGCCTTCGGCTTGGGCGTGGCGGCCGCGGCCGGGGCGGCGGGCTCGGCCGGCGTGGCGGGATCGGCGGGGGCTTGCGGCTCGGCCGGCGTGGCGGGGGCGGCCACGGCCTTGGGCTTGAGGCTTCCGTGCTCGGCGTCGGGGTTCAGGCGGGCGATCTCGCGGGCCTCGGCGTGCGCCTTGGCCTGCCGCACGTTGAACCGCGCCTTGGCAACGGCGTCGGCCACGCGGTCCATCTGCTCCAGGCGCTTGCCGACCTCGCCCTCCAGGGCCACGGCCAGCTTCATCGGGTCGGCCTTGCCCAACTCCTCCAGCAGGCCGAGGATCTGCTCGATCTTGTCGATGGTCGAGCGGGCCTTGGTGCGCTCGCGCTGCCGCTCCTCGCGCTCCTCGGGGCTCATGTCCTCCACCAGCATCGCGACGACCTGGCCCTGCTGCTGCTTGAGCGCGTACGCGAAGTGGACGAGCTCGTTGTCGCCGGCGAAGGCGCCCTTGGCCCACTTGGCCATGACCGCGCGCTGGTTGCCCGGGGTCAGGGCCGCGATCTGCACGGCGGCCTGGGTGCCGATCGCTCCGGAGTTGACGTGCTGCTGCACCTCGTCGGTCAGGTCCAGGAGGGCCAGGCGCAGCGACACGTACACCGAGGACTTGCCGAACTCCTTGGCGACGTCCTTGACTTCGGCGCCCTCCTGATCGTCGAGGATGCGCCGGAACGCCTTGGCCTCCTCGATCGGCGTCATGTCGGCCCGGTTGATGTTCTCGGCGACCGACCGCTTGAACCGCTCCAGGACGGTCAGGTCGTCGTCGGTGACGATGCACTTGATCTCGGTCAGGCCGGCGAGCTGGTGCGCGCGCCACCGGCGCTCGCCCGCGACGATCTCGTAGCGGGTGTGACGGGGGTCGTCCGCGAACTCGGGCAGCCCCAGGCGGCGGACCTCGATCGGCTGCATCAGGCCGAACCGCGTGATGGAGTCCGCCAGTTCCTGCAGGGCGGTGGGCTCGAAGAACTCGCGCGGCTGGCGCTGGTTGCGGATGATCTCGCTGATCGGGATGGTCATGATCGTCATGGCTCGCTCCAAGAGGCCGTCGTCGGGGGGGGCTTCCCGCCCCCTGCTCTCTTATTCTAGCGGCTCAGCTGATCTTAGGCCAGATTTTTCGGCCAAAACTTCGCAGGTCAGAGGGCATGCGAAGGGGCGGGCAACAGCCTTGCCCGCCCCTTTCGAATGTCAGGTCCTCAGCACACCTGCACCCGCTCCGCCCTCTGGCAGCAGCAGAGCAACTCCTCCTGCGGCTCCTCGTCGACCACCACGGCCAGCGTGCACAACACCGCCCCCGCTTGCCGGGCACCCAGAGGCGGGCGGCCCGACTGCTCGGCCTCCAACATGCGCCTCTGGATGCGCGCCGGATCGATTGCCACTTCGGCCCTCCCCTGTGCGGGCGGGATCCCCCCGCCCCCGTGTCACCGTGCACCGATCGCCAAGTCGCGCGCGTGGGGCGCGCGGCCGGCTTCTTCCCACCCCCCTGGCTGGGCGTCCGACCGTGGGGTCCGGACGCCCAGCCTGCATCCGCCTGACGAACTACCAGGTGGTGTCGGCGGCCTTGTTGGCGCGCACGCCGCCGTCGTGGGCATCGACAACGGTGTCCGTCGCGTGTGCGTGGACGGCCCAGGTCGTGTCACCGGCGAGGACGCGCCAGGTCGTGTCGTCGCCGACGGGGGAAACCGCCCAGGTGGTGTCGTCGCCGACGGGGGAAACCGCCCAGGTGGTGTCGTCGGCGACAACGGTGTCGGCCTGTGCGTGGAGCATCCCGGCTGCGGCAAGCCCCGTCAGCGCGGCAAGCGCAACGGTGGCGGCAACACGGACAGTACGGGTGAGAAGCATGGAAACCTCAGAGCTTCGTAGCAGCGGTGAGAGTGGCCGCAGCGCAGCGGCGGCGGCAACTGGGCCGCCAGGCTGTAGATGAACCGTTACACGCGGTGCGCATGTGCCATGGGCAACGATGTAGCGGGCCTGTGAAAAGATCAAGAAGAGCAGACGTCGGATTTTCACCAGTCCCACAACTCAGAGGTTGCAAGGTGCCACAAGTACCCGACCTGCCCGCGCAGGCTGCCAGCGCATATCAGCGCATACTCGACGGCGAAACCCTGCCCCCGGATACGCCGGGCCTTGACTCTCTCCTCGGTAATGGTCTGGTAGCCGCTTACCCGTACGCGCCGGACACCTATAGCGCGGTCGAACCCCGGAACGCCGCGCTGGGAATGCTGCGCATCCTGCACGCCCACCTTGAGCAGATGAACGCTTATGTGGGCGCGATGCCGGAATTCCTGGTGAACCTCCGCGACCGGTACCAGGTGGCCCGGCCCTCCAATAAGTCGATCCAGCGCCTGGTCGGCCGCACGCTCATCAACCAGCGCATCGCCGCCGAACACAGCGCCGCCAGCAAGGAGATCCTGGCTTCCCAGCCCGGACCCCGCCCCGCCGCAGACCTGGCCCAGTCCTTCGAGCGGGACCGCGACGGGCTGCTGCGCGGCCTGACCATGCGCACGGTCTACCACGGCTCCGTGCGCCGAGCGGCCGCCGTCGGCGACTGGGCGCGGAAGATCGCCGTAGCCGGCGGCGAAGTACGCACCGCCCAGGGCCGCTTCGCGCGCAGCATCGTCTTCGACCGCCGCGTGGCGTTCGTCCCCGTGTACACCTGCGACGACGAACCGCCCGGCGACGAGGCGGTCATGATCACAGACCCCCTGGTGGTCGGGGAGATCGCCCACAGCTTCGACCTGTTATGGGAACGCGCCGACCAGTGGGAGGGCCGACGCGAGAGCCCCGAGGACGGCCTGACCACCAACCGCAGCCAGCGGGACATCCTGCGCGAACTGTGCCTGGGCCGCACCCAGGCGCAGACCGCGAAGAACCTCGGCATCAGCTCGGCCTGGGTCAACAAGCAGATGGGGGAACTGCGCGACAAGCTCGGTGTGGGCACCCTGAACGAGGCCATCTACTGGTGGGCGACGTCCCCCGACCACGACGTGCAGGACTGACGCACGCGGCGCACCGACTACGCGGCAGCGGCGGTGCGCCAGGTCAGTGTGACCCGGTCGTCCACGTCGCGCACCCCGCGGGCACGCGCCGGGTACACCTGGACCTTCTCCAGCAGCAGCACGAGCAGGGCCCGCTTGGAGCGGGACGGCGCATGCTCCCACCAGCGGGCCAGGTCCTCGACCCCGCCCAAGGGCACATCCACGGCCTGCTCCACGTACCGAAGCTTGGAGCGGGCCTGCTTCAACTTCTCGCTGATGCTCCGGTCGGCGGCGACGAACGCATCCCGGGACACCTGGCCAAGGGCGTACGGCTCGGCCAGCTCGCCCCTCGACTTCTCCAGGTCGGTGATCTGCGCGCGCAGCTGGTCCGCCTCGGCGCCCATCTTCGTCCGCACCAACTCCAGAGCGGCCTGCGCGCCCGGGCGCGCCAGCTCACCGAGAGCATGCTCGCCGAGGAATTCCTCGAGCAACGCCCCGTTGATGCGGACCTTGCCGCATCCGCCGCGCCCCTCGAAGTTGGTCGGGCAGCGGTAGGACGGCGAGCCTGCGCTGGTACGGCCACCAGTCAGCTGCTGCCCACACTCACCGCACTCTGCGAGCCCGCCCGTCGCCAGGTACTCGTGATCGTCCTCGCGGGCCTGCCCACTGCGGACACTGCCACGCCGGCCCGGACGGTTCTCCTGCAGCCACCGGAACTCCTCCGGTGTGATCAGCGCCTCCCGGCCGGTCTCGCGCAGCTCGCTCATGTGGGGGTCCCACTCCAGTCCGGCGATCGCCGGATTGTCCAGCAGGCGGCCCAGCGTCATGGAAGTCCACGCGCCGCCCATGGTGCCCCGGTGGCCCTCGGCGGTCATCCAGGCCGCGACCTCGGCCTGCGACTGTCCTGCCCGGATGCGGCCCACGGCCTCGCGCACGACCTGCCGCTCATCTACGCGGACACGCGTCAGAGCTTGGTTGTCGAAGCCGTACAAGCGCGGCATGCCACCGTTCCCAATTCAACTCAGCGGCCCGCAGACGCCAGTCCCTGTCGCAGCGAGCCGACCCCCAATGCCTCCCACAAGGCTGCTGTGGGAATGCGTACCGTGCTCCCCATCGACAGCGTCCGCACAGGGAACTGACCGGTCTTGATCAAGTCGTACGCCTTGTTGTGGCCGATACCCAATGCGCGGGCCGCGGTCACGACGTTGACCGTCGCAGGCAGCGCCAGGACCTCGTCCAAGCTCATGCCGCGCTGATCGCCGGTCGGAATGCTCGTTGTCGCCATGATCGTTGTCGCGTTTCTCCCCCGCGCCAACTTGTGCCACACCATACACGTGCTCCCGCAAGAAGCAGCGTGTCCCGGCCACATTAGGGAAGAATGTGCGCCCACAGTGACAGCCAGGCGTAGGGGTGGGGGACGGTGTTCGAGGACAAGACGTACAAGCGGTGCGCCTGCAAGGGACCACTGGTAGGCGAGGACGGCAAGCCAGTCCTCGACACTGACGGCAATCAGAAGGTCGGTTCCCTGGAGAAGACCTGCCCCAAGCTCAAGCAGCGCGACCACGGCTCCTGGTACTACTCCATCGAGCTGCCCCCCGGCGCGGACGGAAAGCGCCGGCCACGCGCCAAGAAGGGCGGCTTCCGCACGAAGAAGGACGCAGCCACAGCGGCCGAGAAAGTGTGGAAGCTCGCAGAAGGCGGCGTCGACGTCCTCAGCGACGAGACGGTGGGGGAGTACCTGCGCCGCTGGTTCGCCAAGCGTGTCGACCTGAAGAAGTCCACCCGCAAGGGATACGAGGACTACATCGAGCGCGTCTTCATCCCCTACCTCGGCGGGATCAAGATGCTGTCGCTGCGCACCCGGCACATCCAGGCCATGTTCGAGAGGCTGTGGGCCGACAACGAGGTTCACGCAGAGAACCACGTCAAGGCGCACCAGGCCCTCGCGGCCGAGCGTGCAGCCCACGAGGCCTGGAAAGCCTCCACGGACCGACCCCGGCCCAAGAAGCTGCGGCAGGAATGGGAGGACGCCAAGGCCGCCCTACAGGCGGCGCGCGCCCTGCCATGGCACGTCACCGGGCCCGGCACGCAGACGAAGATGCTCAACACGCTCTCCGGCGCCCTGCAGGACGCCGTGCAGGAGAAGCTGATCTCCGAGAACTGGACGAAGGGCGTCGTCCTGCCCAAGTACGTCCGTCCCAAGCCGCTGGTGTGGACGCCGGCGCGGATCGAGGCGTGGTGGCAGACCGGCGAAAAGCCCGGCAAGGTCATGGTGTGGATGCCGGAGCAGACCGGCGAGTTCCTGGACGCAGTCGCCGAGCACCGCCTGTACCCGATGTTCCACCTGATGGTCTTCCGAGGGCTGCGCCGCGGCGAGGCGGTCGGCCTGCCGTGGGCCGAGACCGACCTGGCGATGGGCATCGTGCACATCAGCGAGCAGCTGGTGGCCGCCTCGTACGACGTGTGGGAAGACACCCCCAAGAGCGAGAGCGGCGCCCGGACGATCAAGCTGGATTCCGAGACGCGGAAGCTGCTGGAACTGTGGCGCGAGCGGCAGACCAAGGAGCGCGCCGATTGGGAGCAGAGCGCCAAGACCTGGAAGCAGACGGGCCTGGTGTTCTCCTGGGAGGACGGCGGCGCGTACCACCCGGAGTACCTCTCGCAGGCGTTCATGCGCCTGATCAAGAAGCTCGGACTGCCGCCGGTACGGCTACACGACCTGCGGCACTGCGCAGCAACCCTGTCCCTGGCGTCCGGCGTCCACATGAAGGCCATTCAGGCCCTGCTGGGGCACTCCTCGTACTCGCTGACCGCCGACACCTACACGTCGGTGCTGCCGCAGTTCGAGGAAGCTCAGGCCGACGCCCCGCTTGCTCTGGTTCCGCGAAAGTCGCCGGCGCTGCGGGAGGTGGCGCCCGAGTCGGAGACGACGGCGGAGACGCCCCCGGACGTTCCCAGGAATGATGCCGCCTGACGGCTCGTTCCCAGATCGTTCCCATACGACATCGCAAGGCCCCCCGGAAACCGACTCCGGGGGGCCTTTCGATGCTCTGACGCAGGTCAGACCATGTGCCCCAGGCAGGATTCGAACCTGCGACACCCGCTTTAGGAGAGCGGTGCTCTATCCCCTGAGCTACTGAGGCGGAGGCGTGGGACAGCCTAGCGGATGCGGCTCAGGGGTGGGTCGGCGATTACTCCGGGTCCGCGGGCCGCGAGGGCTCGGGCTCGGCGCCGGTGTCGGCGATCAGGCCGCGCCGGCTGCGGCGGGGTGGTGCGGCGGCCACGCCCCGGTCGATGGACGACGCCGCGCCGGGCGTCAGCCGCAGAACGGGCCGTCGTCGAGGTCGGCCCCGTCGAGGGCGGCGGTGAGCCGGTCGACGCGGGTGCGCAGGTCGTTGATCTCGTCCAGGCCGAGGCCGGTGGCGGCGGAGATGCGGCGGGGCACCTCCAGGGCCTTCTCGTGCAAGGCGATGCCCGCGTCGGTGAGGTGGACGGTGACGGAGCGCTCGTCGTCGACGGAGCGCTCGCGGCGTACGAGCCCCGCGGTCTCCAGGCGCTTGAGGAGCGGGGAGAGGGTGCCGGAGTCGAGTCGCAGGTGCTCGCCGATCTTCTTGACCGGCAGGGCGCCGTGCTCCCAGAGCACGAGCATCACCAGGTACTGGGGGTAGGTGAGGCCGAGGTCCTTGAGCACGACCCGGTAGACGCCGCCGAAGGCGCGTGAGGCGGCGTGCAGGGAGAAGCAGATCTGGTTCTCGAGCCGGAGGTGGTCCTCGGCGCGGGCGGGCGCGGTCGCGGTCATGGAACCAGGGTAGCTCGGCCGCCCACATTTGAGTTGTGTCCAACTTAGTTGTGTGCTCTACTTATGTCATCGAGATCGCAACCGATCGAAAGAGGACGGTTTCCATGGACGCGCTGTACACCGCTGTCGCCACCGCCAACGGCCGTGACGGTCGTGCCGTCAGCTCCGACGGCCAGCTCGACCTGGCGCTGGCCATGCCCCCGGCGCTCGGCGGCAACGGCCAGGGCACCAACCCCGAGCAGCTCTTCGCCGCCGGCTATGCCGCGTGCTTCGCCAGCGCCCTCGGCCTGGTCGGCCGGCAGGCGAAGGTCGACACCAGCGAGATCTCCGTGACCGCTGAGGTGACCATCGGCAAGGACGACACGAGCTTCGGCCTGTCGGTCGTGCTCCGCGCGGAGCTGCCGGCGGAGTTGGAGAACGAGACCGGCCGCCGGCTGATCGAGCAGGCCCACCAGGTGTGCCCGTACTCCAAGGCGACGCGGGGCAACATCCAGGTCGAGCTCGTCGTGGAGTAACGGGCCACCGGACCGCGTGGGGACGTGGTGGGGGCGGGGGAGCGGAAGGGTCCCGGGTGCGCGGCGGCGCCCGGGGCCCTTCCCGCGTTCGCGGGGCCGGCCGGGACGGGATTGCGTCCGTCCGGCCGTGCCGCGTGCCGCACCCGGGGCGGCGGATCCCTTCGGACGGACCCTCAGGTGCCGCCGAATCCACCCAAATTGGGTGTGATTCAGCTCACAAGCGCCAGGTGAAATATCCGGGGACCGCGTCCCCGTTTATGCCTACGTCGCACAAACGGGGACTCGCTCCCCGGAACCGCAGCATCGCGAGGGAAGAGAGGAGTACCCGCCATGGCAGTCGCCACCGCAAAGCTCCGCGCGGACGCCACGCGCAATCGCGAACGGATCATCGCCGCCGCCCGCGAGGTGCTCCTCGAGCACGGCGCCGATGCCCCGCTGGACGAGATCGCCAAGCGGGCCGGCGTGGGCAACGCCACTGTCTACCGGCACTTCGCCGATCGCCAGGAACTGTCGCTCCAGGTGGCCCTGTCGGTGATG
Source organism: Streptomyces sp. NPDC001070 (assembly GCF_053598835.1). NCBI lineage: Bacteria > Bacillati > Actinomycetota > Actinomycetes > Kitasatosporales > Streptomycetaceae > Streptomyces > Streptomyces sp. NPDC001070. Next base: position 40,252 of record NZ_JBSFLB010000026.1, on the reverse strand, counting down.
GACCGGATCGCCGTGCGGGCCGAGGAGGCGCTGGCGCAGGAGCCGGACGCCTTCGACGCGCTGCGCCGCTTCGTGTACGAGGCGGCCGACGAGCGCGTGGGCGCGCTGTGCCCGATGCTCTGCACCGGATTCGGCGAGGGGGACCCGCGGCTCGAGGAGAGCCGCATACGTCTGCAGCACGCGATCGAGAACCTGATGGCCGCCGGGCGACGGTCCGGACGGCTCCGCGTCGACATCGGCGTCGGCGATGTGATGGTGGCGGTCAGCCAGCTGACGCGGCCGCTGCCCGGACAGCACTGCGGCAACATGGAGGGCTTCATCCGCCGTCATCTGCAGCTGTTCGTGGACGGTCTTGAGGCGCCGGCGCGCTCCGAACTCCCGGGCACCTCGGCCACTTTCGAGGACCTGCGGCAGTGCCGCTGAGCCCCGCCCGCCGATCGGGCGCCACCGCGTAATTCACTCGCCCACAACATTTCCGTTACGTACCGTAAGTCGTCTTCGTCTTCAATGTCGTCATCTCTTCGTCCCGTTAGTGAGTACACGCATGCCTGATACGGCACACGCTCAGCGCTGGAAAGCGCTGGCGTTCATCGCGATAGCCCAGCTGATGGTCGTCCTCGACGGCACCATCGTGAACATCGCCCTGCCCTCCGCCCAGACCGCACTGGGCATCTCCGACGCGAACAAGCAGTGGGTCATCACCGCCTACGCGCTGGTCTTCGGTGGTCTGCTGCTCTTCGGCGGACGCATCGCGGACATGTGGGGCCGCCGCCGCACCTTCGTCACCGGCCTCATCGGCTTCGCCGCCGCCTCGGCGCTCGGCGGCGCCGCCGCCAACGAGGCGGTGCTCTTCGGCGCCCGTGCTCTGCAGGGTGCCTTCGGCGCGCTGCTCGCGCCGGCCGCGCTGTCGCTCCTCGCGGTGATGTTCACCGAGCCCAAGGAGCGCGCCAAGGCGTTCGGCATCTTCGGCGCCATCGCCGGTGGTGGCGGTGCTGTCGGCCTGATCCTCGGTGGTGTGCTCACCGAGTACCTGGACTGGCGCTGGACGTTCTTTGTGAACATCCCCTTCGCGGCCGTCGCCGTGATCGGTGCCGTGCGGGTCGTCCACGAGCCTGCCGGCAGCCGCAACAGCAGCAGCCTCGACGTTCCCGGTGCCGTGCTGGCCACCGCCGGCCTGGTCTCGCTGGTCTACGGCTTCACCCGTGCCGAGTCCGACGGCTGGGGCGCGGGCGTGACCATCAGCCTGTTCGTCGCCGCAGGCGTGCTGCTGCTCGCCTTCCTGCTGGTCGAGAGCCGTGTGAAGGCGCCGCTGCTGCCGCTGCGCGTGGTGACCGACCGCAACCGCGGTGGCGTGTACCTCTCGCTCGGCCTGGCCATCATCGCGATGTTCGGCCTCTTCCTCTTCCTCGGCTACTACCTGCAGGTCGTGCAGGGCTACTCCGCCCTCAAGACCGGCTTCGCCTTCCTCCCGATGATCGCCGGCATGATCACCGGCTCGACGCAGATCGGCGCGCGCCTGATGAACCGCGTCCGGCCGCGGCTGCTGATGACCCCGGGCTTCCTGGTGGCGGGTCTGGGCATGCTGATCCTGACCCAGCTTCAGGTCGGCAGCTCCTACGCGGGCCTGATCCTTCCGGCGGAGATCCTGCTCGGCCTCGGCATGGGTACGGCGTTCATGCCGGCCATGAGCCTGGCCACGCACGGCGTCGAGCCGCGCGACGCGGGTGTCGCCTCCGCGATGGTCAACACCTCGCAGCAGGTGGGCGGTGCCATCGGTACGGCGCTGCTGAACACCATCGCGGCCAGCGCGACCACCTCGTGGATCGCCTCGCACGCGGCCGAGGCCCGCGCGCTGGGCAAGCAGGGCTTCATCAACGCCGCCGCCGTGCACGGCTACTCCACCGCCATCTGGTGGGCGGCCGGCATCCTGGCGCTCTCCGCCGTCATCGCCTTCACCTTCGTGAACGCCGGCAACGGCGGTGGCGCGGTCGCGGCGTCCGGCGGCAAAAACGCCGAGGGCGCCGAGGACGCGGACCTGGCCGTCCCGGTGATCGCTCACTGACGGACGTCCAGGACGACGGCACGTCGGACGGTGAGCACGGCGAAGGGCCCCGCTTCATGGGAGGAAGCGGGGCCCTTCGCTGCGGAGACTATCGGCCGAACTGCACGGACCGCTTGGCCAGCCCCATCCAGAACCCGTCGATGACACTGCGCTGGGTGTCGAGTTCATGCTCGGCCGCGCCCATCGTGACGAAGAGCGGTGCGAAGTGCTCGGTCCGCGGGTGGGCGAGCCGTCCGGCGGGGGACTTGTGCTCGAAGTCCAGCAGGGCGTCCACGTCCTGGGCGTCCAGGGCGCGGTGGCCCCAGTCGTCGAACTCCGCCGACCAGCCCGGCACGCCGCCGGCGTGCCGCAGCGCGGCGAGATTGTGGGTGAAGAAGCCGCTGCCGACGATCAGCACGCCCTCGTCGCGCAGCGGGGCCAGCTTCCGCCCGATGTCCATCAGCTTCTGCGGGTCGAGCGTGGGCATCGACACCTGCAGCACGGGGATGTCGGCGTCCGGGAACATCTCCACGAGCGGTACGTACGCCCCGTGGTCCAGGCCCCGGTCCGGGATGTCCTGGACGGAGGTGCCCGCGCCGCGCAGCAGCTTGCGCACGGATTCGGCCAGCGCGGGCGCGCCCGGGGCCGCGTACCGCACCTCGTAGTAGTGCCGCGGGAAGCCCCAGAAGTCGTACACGAGCGGGACCGTGGTGGTCGCACCGAGCGCGAGCGGGGCCTCCTCCCAGTGGGCGGAGATCATCAGGATCGCGGTGGGGCGGGGGAGCCCGGCGGACCAGGCGGCCAGTTCACCGGGCCACACCGGGTCGTCGGCCAGCGGCGGGGCGCCGTGCGACAGATAGAGGGCGGGCATGCGCATGGGGGCTCCTCAGGCCGGGAGGTCGAGGGTGTGGTGGGTGTGCTCGGCCTTGGCGCGCAGGTACCGCACATTGGCCTGCGACAGGTGCACCCCGGTCGGCACCCGCTCGGTGATCGCGACGCCGAGCCCGGACAACTGCTCCGCCTTGTCGGGATTGTTGCTGAGCAGGCGGATCGCGTCGACGCCCAGCGCGCCCAGCATCTGGGCGGCCGCGGTGTAGTCGCGCTCGTCGTCGAGGCGGCCGAGGGCGCGGTTGGCGGCGTAGGTGTCCAGGCCCCGGTCCTGGAGGGCGTACGCGTCGAGCTTGGCGTACAGGCCGATGCCGCGGCCCTCCTGGCGCAGGTAGAGCAGGTAACCGCCGGCCTCGGCGATCCGCTGGGCGGCCTCGCGCAGCTGGGGCCCGCAGTCGCAGCGCTCGGAGCCGAAGACGTCGCCCGTCAGGCACTCGGAGTGCGGGCGGACCAGCGGCGACGGCGTGTCCCGGTAGGCACCCAGACCGAGCGCGAGGTGCTCCTTGCCGTCGGCGAGGCCGGTGAAGGTGAAGACGTCGGCGGGGGTGGTCCAGCCGTCGGGGAAGCGCAGCGGGATCCGCACCTGGGTGCGGACGGCCGCGCGGGGTGGGGCGGGGACTGCGTCCGGTGCGGTCGGGGCGGTCGTCATTCGGGGGTCCCTTGCTTGAAGATTCCTTGAAGTTTCAAGCTGCCATTCCGGAACCTACAACTGATTGCTTGAAAGTTCAAGGTCGACTTCGTAGAGTGGGCGGCATGACCACGAGAGCGCCCGAACCCCGCTGGCTGAGCGAGGAGGAGCAGCGCGCCTGGCGCGCTTACATGGCGTCCACCCAGCTGGTCTCGGACGCACTCGACCGGCAGCTGCAGCGTGACGCGCACATGCCCCACGCGTACTACTCGCTGCTGGTGTGGCTCTCGGAGACCCCCGACCGCCGGATGCGCATGACGGAGCTGGCCGAACGCTCGAAGATTACGCGCAGCCGGCTCTCCCACGCCATCTCCCGCCTGGAGGAGAACGGCTGGGTCCGCCGCGAGAACTGCCCCTCCGACCGGCGCGGCCAGCTCGCGGTCCTCACCGACGAGGGTTTCGCCGCGCTCGCCGAGGCCGCGCCCGGGCATGTGGAGGCGGTGCGCGGGGCGATCTTCGACCGGCTCTCGGAGGAGCAGGTGCGTCAGCTCGGCGAGATCTGCCGGGTCATCGCCGAGGGGCTCCAGCCGAAGGAAGGCCCGGCGGTCGATCTTCCGTGGCTGCGCTGAGCGGCGGGTTCAGCTCCTTCTCGTACCAGGCGACGTCCCAGTAGCGGCCGAACTTCCGGCCGACCTCGCGGTAGACGCCCAGCGGGCGGAAGCCGAAGCGGGTGTGGAGGCGGACGGACGCCTCGTTGGGCTGCGCGATGCCGGCGTAGGCGCGGTGCACATCCTCGCCCCGCAGGGCCTCGAAGAGCGCCGTGTAGAGCAGGGTGCCGACCCCGCGCCCGCCCGCGCCCGGGGCGCAGTACACGGAGGTCTCCACCGAGGTGGCGTACGCGGCCTTCGGGCGGAAGGGGCTGCTGGTGGCGTAGCCGAGCAGGGGGCCGTTCGTGCCGTCCGGTTCCGTCCCGTGGGCAACCAAAAGGCGGTGTGGTCCGTCTTCCGGGTGGGAGAGCAGCCAATGGCGGCGCTGTTCCAGGGAAAGCGGCTCCAGGTCGAACGTGATCGGCGTCTCGCGGACGTAGTGGTTGTAGAGGTCGGTGAGGGCCTGCAGATCTTCTTCCGTACCAGGCCTGACCTGCACTTCGACGGACTCCGGCACTGATCCACCTCTCGCTGTGGCGGCACAGGGTACTGCAAGATCGTAAAAAACGGGGCGGTGCTTGGGAATTGTGTCCGGATTCCAGTCGTTATCTCTTTTCGAGTGGGCAGCCGAAAGGCACGCGTGAAGCTGCTGGAGAGGCGGCTCATTCGATCCGACACCCGACCGAACCTTCGCAAGGGAGCACGCATGGCAACCCGTGCCGTCGCCCGCAGCACCAGAGGCGGGAACAGCAGCGCTCGCGCTGGCCACGGCGAGATGGCCGACCGTGACCTCGTCGGCATGTACCTCGACGAGATCGCGCGCACGCCGCTGCTCGACGCCGCGCAGGAAGTCGAGCTTTCCAGGGCGATCGAGGCCGGCGTCTACGCCGAGCAGCTCCTCGCGGGCGAGGAGCTGGGTCAGGGGGCGGACGCCGACCGAGAGGAACTGGAGGCGATAGCCGCCGCGGGTGCGCGGGCCAAGGACGTCTTCATCCGTTCCAACCTGCGCCTGGTCGTCGCGGTCGCGCGACGTTATCCGCGCAGTGGCCTGCCGCTGCTCGACCTGATCCAGGAGGGCAACGCAGGCCTGGTACGCGCCGTCGAGAAGTTCGACTACACCAAGGGCTTCAAGTTCTCCACGTACGCCACGTGGTGGATCCGTCAGGCGATCACCCGGTCCATCGCGGACCAGTCGCGCACGATCCGGCTTCCCGTCCACCTGGTGGAGGAGCTGGGGCGGGTGCGCCGGGTGCAGCGCGAGTTCAACCGTGAGCACGGGCGTGACCCGGAGCCCGCGGAGATCGCTGCCGAACTCGGCTCCACCCCGGAACGGATCTCCGACGTGCTGGACTGGGCGCGCGACCCCGTGAGCCTGAACATGTCGGTGGACGACGAGGGCGAGACCCAGTTCGGTGATCTCGTCGAGGACACCTCGGCGGCCTCGCCGGAGGATTCCGTACTCGTCATGCTGCGGCGCGAGGAACTGGAGGACCTGATCGACCGGCTCGACGACCGGACGGCGTCCATCATCCGGGCGCGGTACGGGATCGTGGACGGCCGCGAGCGCACGCTGACCGAGGTCGGCAAGCAGCACGGGCTGACGCGTGAGCGGATCCGGCAGATCGAGAAGCACGCGCTGGCGGACCTGAAGCGCATGGCGCGCGCAACGGGGCTGTCCTTCGAGGCGGCCTGACATCAGGCGGGCGCCGATCGCGGCGCCCGCGACACCACAGACTCGAGCCCCGGTGCCACCCCCCTGCATCGGGGCTCGACCCTTGCTCCGACCGGGTGATTTCCGCCTCTCGTGTCCGACTGAGTCCGAAGGATGCCCGTATCTGTTTACATCTCCGGGCTTGTGAGCGTAGTCTGACGGTGAAACCACAGGTTCGGACATGGAACGGACGCGGTCGGAAATGTACGCACCGGAGAGGCAGCAGGAGATCCTGCGTCGGGCCCGCGAGCGCGGACGCGTCGAAGTCCTGGCCCTCGCCGAGGAGTTCGACGTCACGCCGGAGACCGTCCGGCGCGATCTCAAGGCGCTGGACCGGTCCGGGCTGATCCGCCGGGTGCACGGCGGGGCGATCCCCGCCGGACGGCTGGACTTCGAGCCGGACCTCAGCGAGCGCGAGTCGACCGCGACCGGCCAGAAGGACCGCATCGCCCACGCGGCGCTCGGTGAACTCCCGGCCGACGGCAGCATCGTCATCGACGCCGGCACGACCACCTCCCGCTTCGCGGCGGCCCTGCCGCTGGACTGCCGGCTCACCGTCGTCACCCACGCCCTCCCGATAGCCGCCCGCCTCGCCGAACTCCCCGACCTGACCCTGCACCTCGTCGGCGGCCGGCTGCGCCACCGCACCCGGGCGGCCGTCGACGAATGGGCGCTGCGCGCGTACGGGGAGATCAACGCCGACGTCGCCTTCGTCGCCGCCAACGGCTTCACCGCGGACGGCGAGGGAGGGCTGACCACCCCCGATCTGGCCGAGGCGGCCGTCAAGCGGGCGATCATCCGCGCCGCGCGGCGGGTCGTCCTGCTCGCCGACTCCTCCAAGCTCGGGCAGTCGCACTTCGCCCGCTTCGGCGGCCTGGCGGACGTCGACCTGCTCATCACCGACGAGGGGCTGAGCCCCGAGGACGCCCGGGCGATCGAGCGGCACGGCGCCGAGGTGGTGCGCGCATGATCGTCACGGTCACCCCCAACCCGAGCCTGGACCGCACCTACGAGGTGCCGTCGCTGGAGCGCGGCGAGGTGCTGCGCGCGCTCGCCGACCGCGTCGACCCGGGCGGCAAGGGCGTCAACGTCTCCCGCGCGGTGGCCGCCGCCGGGCACCACACCGTCGCCGTTCTGCCGCTCGGCGGCCCGGAGGGCGAACTGCTCGGCCGGCTCCTGACCGCGCAGGGCATCGAAGCGGCGGGCGTCGACATCGCGGGCCGTACGCGGATCAACATCTCGGTCGCCGAGCCCGACGGCACCCTCACCAAGATCAACGCGGCGGGACCCGAGCTCTCCGAGGCCGAGGCCGAGGCCCTGTTCAACGCCGTGCGCGCCGGCTCCCTCCACGCCGACTGGGTCGCCTGCTGCGGCAGCCTGCCGCGCGGCCTCGCCCCGGAGTGGTACGGCGAACTGGTCGCGCACGCGCACCTCGCCGGTGCCCGGATCGCCCTGGACACCTCGGGGCCGTCCCTGCGGGCCGCGCTGCGCGAGCGGCCCGACGTGGTCAAGCCCAACGCCGAGGAACTGGCCGAGGCCGTAGGCCGCCCGCTGTCCACCGTCGGTGACGCCGTCAAGGCGGCGGAGGAACTCCGTACGCTGGGAGCACGGGCCGTGCTCGCCAGCCTCGGAGCGGACGGCCAGCTGCTGGTCGAGGCGTCGGGCACGTGGTTCGGGCGTGCCGAGGTCGGCCATGTGCGCAGCAACGTCGGCGCCGGCGACGCCTCGCTCGCGGGATTCCTGATCGCGGGCGGCACCGGCCCCGCCGCCCTGGCCTCCGCCGTCGCCCACGGCGCGGCCGCGGTGCAACTGCCCGGCAGCGTCATGCCGACCCCCGCAGACCTCAAGCCCTCGGCGGTCGTCACCACCGCCGATGTCCCGCTGGACCGCCGCCTGGTGGACGTGAGCAATGGAGCCGCGAGATGAGTGACATGATCACCGCGGATCTGGTCGACCTCGACCTGACCGCCGAGACGAAGGAAGCGGCCGCGCGATCACTGGCCGAGCGCATGGTCGCGGCCGGCCGGGTGACCGACCTCGATGGCTTCCTCGCCGACGTGGCCGCCCGCGAGGCGCAGATGCCCACCGGCCTCGACGGCGGTATCGGCATCCCGCACTGCCGCAGCGAGCATGTCACCGAGCCGTCGCTGGCCTTCGGGCGCAGCTCCGCCGGGATCGACTTCGGCGCGGCCGACGGGCCCGCCGACCTGATCTTCCTCATCGCTGCCCCTGCCGGCGCCGACGAGGACCACCTCACGATCCTCTCCGCCCTGGCCCGCCGGCTGATGGACGGCGAGTTCACCGGTGCGCTGCGCTCCGGGACCGACCCGGGGCACGTGGCCGCCCTCATCCGCGGTGACGCGGAACCCCGGGCAGCCGCCGCGCCCGAACCCGCGGGAGTGGCCTCCTCGGCGGGCGCGGCGGCCACCGGCACGGAACGCGGTACCGGGCGCGGCGAGGGCGCCGAGGCCGGCGACGGGGGCGAGGGTGCCGAGGCGGGCGCGGCCGGAGACGTCGGCGAGGGTGCCGGTGAGCATGCGGGGCCCGGAAAGACAGGGAAGCCCGAGGCGGTACGGCCCTTCCGGATCGTCGCGGTCACCTCCTGTCCGACGGGCATCGCCCACACCTACATGGCCGCCGAGTCGCTGCAGCGGGCCGCTGCCGACAAGGGCTATGAGATAACCGTCGAACCCCAGGGCTCCGCCGGCTTCGCCCGGCTCGACCCCGCGGTCATCGCCGCCGCCGACGCCGTGATCCTCGCCCATGACGTCGAAGTACGGGAGAAGGACCGCTTCGCGGGCAAGCCGACCGTCGACGTGGGTGTCAAGGCCGGTATCAACCGCGCCGCCGAACTGATCGACGAGGTGCGCGGCAAGGCCGAGCGCGGTGAGGTCTCCGCCCCCGCCGCCCCCGGGCGCCGCGCCCCGATGGACGCCGGCGCCGGTGCGCAGGACCACTTCGGCATCAAGCTCCGCAAGTGGCTGATGACCGGCGTCAGTTACATGGTGCCGTTCGTGGCGGCGGGCGGTCTGCTGATCGCGATCGGCTTCGCCGTCGGCGGCTGGGGGATCAACAAGGCCCCGTCGGTGATGGAGCACTTCGTGTGGACCCAGGCCGACAGCTGGGCAGCCCTGATGTTCCAGGTCGGCGTGGCGGCCTTCGGCTTCCTCGTGCCCGTACTGGCCGGATACATCGCCTACGGCATGGCCGACCGCCCCGGTTTGGTCCCCGGCTTCGTCGGCGGGGCCATCGCGCTCACCATCAACGCGGGCTTCCTGGGCGGCCTGGCCGCCGGTCTCATCGCGGGCGCGGTGGTGATGGCGATCCAGAGGGTCCGCATCCCGCCCGTGCTGCGCGGCATCATGCCGGTCGTGGTGATACCCCTGATCTCCTCCGCGGTCGTCGGATTCCTGATGTTCGTCGTCATCGGCAAGCCCATAGCCTCCGCGCAGAAGGCCATGACCGACTGGCTGAACGGCCTGACCGGCACCAACGCCATCGTGCTCGGCGTCATCCTCGGCCTGATGATGTGCTTCGACCTCGGCGGCCCGGTCAACAAGGTCGCCTACACCTTCGCCACCGCCGGCATCGCGGTGACCAATCCCAGCGACTCCGCGATGAAGATCATGGCGGCCGTGATGGCGGCCGGTATGGTCCCGCCGCTCGCCATGGCGCTGGCCACCACTGTGCGCGGCAGGCTCTTCACCGAGACCGAGCGCGAGAACGGGAAGGCGGCCTGGGTGCTGGGTGCCTCCTTCATCTCCGAGGGAGCCATCCCCTTCGCCGCGGCCGACCCGCTGCGCGTCATTCCCGCCTCCATGGCCGGCGGCGCCGTAACCGGCGCCCTCACCATGGCGTTCGGCAACACGCTGCGCGCCCCGCACGGCGGCGTCTTCGTCGTCCCCTTGATCGGTTCGCCCTGGCTCTACCTGGTGGCCATTGCCGCCGGAACGCTGGTCACCACCGGGCTGGTGGTGTTCCTGAAGGGCCTGCGCCGGACCCGGGACCTTCCGGTGGCCGAGCCCGCTGCCACCGCCGGTGCCGGGACGAAGGTGACGGTGGCCGCGTAACGGCCTCCGGCGACCGGGCCCGGCCGTGCGTCGCTCACGGACGTGCGGCCGGGCCTTCGCCGTGGCCGGGCGCCATGGGCCGCCCCCGTACCCTGGACCGTATGAGCAGCACCCCCGACCCCGACCCCGCCTCCGGGCCTGCCGTGCCCCCCGCGCCGCGTGCGCCCCGCGACCCCGCGGCCGCGCTGGTCTTCGACGACCCGCTGGACCGGCAGTCGTCCGACGACACCGACACCGGATGGGGCGAGCGCCCCGGCCAGGGTGGTGCGGGAGATCTCGCGCGCTTTCTCGACGAGAAGCCCCCGCACCACATCTGAGGCGGACGGGCCCTTACGGACGCGTCCGGTTGGCGCCTCCGTGGTCGTACGGCGACGGGATGCTCGGGGCGCTGCCGTAGCCGACCTGCTGGCGGGCCAGCAGGTCACGTATCTCGGTCAGCAGCTCCAGCTCCGTCGGCGCGGCAGCGGCCTCTTCCTTGCCCTGCTTGCGCCGCTCGTTGAGCTTGTTCATCGGCAGGATCAGCAGGAAGTACACGACCGCGGCCGTGATCAGGAAGGTCAGCGCCGCGCCGGCGACCGAGCCCCACAGGAGGCCCACACCCTGCTTGAGCACGCCGTTGGCGGCGACGCAGGGGTCCTTGACGCAGAAGATGTAGCCGTCGAGGTTCTTGGTGCCGATGGCACCGATCACCGGGTTGATGAGGCCCTTCACGAACGCGTCGACGATCTTGCTGAATGCGGCGCCGACGACGACCGCGACAGCGAGCTCCACGACGTTGCCGCGCAGCAGGAAGGCTTTGAAGCCCTTCAAGGGACGATTTCCTTTCGAACGACCGTGCAGTTCGGCCCGGGGGACCCGTGGGGCCTGGTGGTGTCCGCCGGGCGCCGCCGGCGGGAGGCCGGCGTTGACGGGGTGGGTGAGCGGTTCGGCCTCCGAGGGTAAGGGTTCGGCGCCATCGGCCTTCCGGCCGGTTGCCTTTCTCACGACCGAGGGCTAGCGCAGCGCCACCGCCAGGGGTGAGGTCGCCGCCGCCCCGGACAGGGCGGCAGCAGTGCGCCGCGGCACCGACAGCACGATCAGCGCACCGCCGCCCATTCCGCCCCCGTCCATGCCTGCCGTGCCCGCCGTTGCGGCCGGGGCCCCAGCGGTGGGGGAGGGCACCGCCACCACGGGCGCCCCGCGGGCCACGACGCGTGCCGCCGCCAGGATGTCCACCCGGTCACCGGGCCGTACCATCGCGGCCGCCGCCGCGTCCGCGATCCGCACCGGAGCCCGCACCATGTCCCGCGCCGCCGTGGCGGGCGCGCGGGCGGAACCCTCCCGCCCGGTCCGGTCGGAGTGGGGGGCCGTCCGGGGCGCGGCGGCGGCCAGGGCCGCCGCGGTCATCGCCAGGCCCGCGGCCATCATCCGCCGCCGTCTGCGCAGCGCCCGGCGCAGCCGGTGCCGCCCGCCTCCCGCCCTGATCGGGGCGAAGAGCGGCACCACGCACGGCGCGGGCGCTCCCGCCCCGGCCGGAAGTCCCGGACCGCCATCGCCGCCCGTCCACAGCACCGCGCCACCGCTGTCCACCATCCCGAGCACCCCCGTCTTGAAAACCTCGCCCACCGGCGCATCCGGCCTGGCAGGGACCACCATCGCGCATCGCGGTGAAGTCCCTCGGAGCCCTGTGGAGTACTGGCCGGTTGTGGATAACTCGGTCACCCGTTCGAGGGGACGGGCGGGGCGGGTCTGGCGGCGCGGCGTCCGTGGTGGTGTGCTTGCTGGTAACGAATCGAAGCGTCCGAACCCGAGAGCGGGAGGTGGTCGACGTGCCCAGGCAGACATTGCGCGACGGCCCGTCCGAGAGGTCGAGAGCCCATCCGGGGGACGTCAGCCGTCGCGTCGCGCAGCGGCGGGAGCAACTGGGGCTCAGCCGTGAGGAGGTGGCCGCCAGGGCCGGGATGACGCCCAGCTATGTGCGGTACGTGGAGGAGCAGTGTCACCACACCATCGGGACCAACGCCCTGCTCCGGCTCGCGGGCGCGTTGCGGACCACCGCCAGTCATCTGCTCGGGGGCGACGCCGAGCACGTCCCCGGCGAGACGGAGGCGCTGGGTCCGCCCGTGCTGGAAGAGCTGCGCTCCGAGGACTGCTGGACTCGCCTGTCCGGCCATGACGTCGGCAGGATCGCGCTCACCACCGGAGGCGGCCACCCCACGGTGGTGCCGGTGAACTACGCGGTCGTCGGCGGGGCCATCGTCTATCGCACGGCTCCGGACGCGCCTCCGTCCCCCGTCAAGGGCAGCGAGGTCGCCTTCGAGGTCGACCAGCTCGACGCCTGCCTCAGCGCGGGCTGGAGTGTGCTCGTCATCGGGGTTGCCGAGCACATCACTGACCCCGAGGACGTGGACGCGCTGGCCGAGGAGTCCCAGCCCGGCCCGTGGTCCGGGGGTGAGGACGACCTGTGGATACGCATCGTCCCCACCCATGTCACGGGCAGTCTCATACGCGCCGAATAGAGGGCGGGAACAGGGGGTGGGGCGGAGGGAAGCGGGCCGCTCCGTGAATGCCGCAGCGGCGCAGGGCCAACCGGTCACTCCTGGTGGAAGACCGCCACCGGACAGTGGGCGTGGTGCAGCACGGCATGACTCACGTGGGCCAGCCGGCCGGTCGCGCGCTGATGCCTCCGGGCACCCACGACGAGCAGATCGGCGTGGGCGGAGGCATCCACCAGGGCACCGCTCGCAGAGGAGGCCTTGACCAGGTCCACGGTCACGGTGAGGTCCGGGTACTCCTCGCCGATCGTGTCGGCGACGTGCTGTTCGTCCGCGGCCTCCCGGTCGCCGACCGAGGTGGCGTCGTCCAGTCCCGGCACCATCTCGCCCATCGCCCCGATCAGGCTCCACGCGGTCAGTACGCGCAGGGTCGCCTTGCGCAGCCGGGCCTCTTCGGCGGCGAAGCGGACGGTCGCCAGATCGGTCTCGTCCCGGACCCCGACCAGGACGACACCGGTGGACGGCTGCTCGCTGCCCCGCACGACGACCACGGGCCCGCGGGCATGCGTCGCCACCCGCAGCCCGACCGAGCCCAGCAGCAGCGCGTGGAAGCCACCGCAGCCACGGCAGCCGACCACGGTCAGGCCATCGGCCCCGGCCTGCTCCAGCAGGGTGTCGACGGGTTTGCCCTTGCCGACTGTGGTGGAGACCGTCAGGTCCGGGTAGCGGGTGGTGGCGGCCGCCGCCGCTTCGTCCAGCAGTGCGCGGCTTCCGTCGAGGACGAGCTGTGCGGTCTCGGGCGACAGATGACTGCCGGAACGGGTCTCAAGGCTGGTCGCGTGCAGGATGTGCAGCGGAAGATCGCGCAGTACGGCCTCACCGGCGGCCCACATCACTGCGGCGGTGGCCCGGGGCGAGCCGTCCGTGCCGACCACGACCGGCCCGTGGGTGGTGTCCATGGCGGTGCCTCCTCGTCGCTCCGCTCCGATCCGATCCGCTCGGCTCCGTTCCGCCCCGTTCCGCTCCGTTCCCCGTCCCGTCCCGTCCCGTTCCCGTCCCCCGCCGTCAGCCCGGTACGAGCACCGCGGCCCCGTTGACGCGGTCGGCGGCCAGGTCGGACAGGGCCCGATCCGCGCGGTCCAGGGGGTACCGGGTGGCGGTCACCCGGATCCCGATCCTGGCGGCCAGGGCCAGGAACTCCTGTCCGTCCTGCCGCGTGTTGGAGGTGACGCTGCGCAGATTCCGTTCCTGGAACATATGGCGCTGGTAGTTCAGGGCCGGGATGTCGCTGAGGTGGATGCCGGCGATCGCCAGCGTCCCGCCCCGGTCCAGGGCCTCCAGGGCCGGCGGCACCAGATCGCCGACCGGTGCGAAGAGGATGGCGGCGTCCAGCGGCTCCGGCGGCCGGTCCGCCGCCGCTCCCGCGGAGGCGGCGCCGAGCTCCAGCGCGAGTTCCCGTGCCCGCTCCGACCTGGTCAGCACATGTACGGTCGCCCCCTCGGCCAGCGCGACCTGGGCGGCGATGTGGGCGGAAGCCCCGAAGCCGTAGATGCCCAGCCGCCCGCCGGCCGGCAGGTCGCTGCGGCGCAGGGCGCGGTAGCCGATGATGCCCGCGCACAGCAGGGGCGCCAGGTGCACGGCGTCACGGCCGTCGGCGTCCTCGGGCAGGGCGTAGGCGTACTCCTCCGGGACGGAGGTGAAGTCGGCGAAGCCGCCGTCGGCGTCCCAGCCGGTGTAGATCGAGTGCGGACACAGGTTCTCGCGGCCGGTCAGGCAGTACGCGCACCTCCCGCAGGTGCCGCGGAGCCAGGCGACGCCCACCCGGTCGCCCTCGGAGAAGCGGCTGACCAGCTCACCGGTGCCGATGACCCGCCCGACCACCTCATGGCCGGGAACGGTCTCCCGCCGGTGCGGCGGCAGGTCGCCCTCGGCCAGATGGAGATCGGTACGGCACACGCCGCACGCCTCCACGCGGAGCAGCAGTTCGTGCGGGCCGGGCTCCGGCTTGGGACGCCCGACGCGTACGAGTGGCTCCGTGATCATGGGCCCGGGCCGGTCGACGACCCAACCACTCAGCATGTCTCCAGTCTGCGGCCGGAGACGTCGGCGCTGCACCACGAAACCGGTCTCGCGGGTGCGCCGAAGGCCCCCGTCGCATGCGACGGGGGCCTTCACCAGGCATGGGTGCCCTTGGCTCCGCTCAGGCGGCCGAGGTGCTCGCCGAGCCGGTGGAACCGCTGGAGGAGCCGGCAGAGGAACTGCTCGTGGAACCCGACGAGGACTTCGACTCCGAGCTGCTGCTCTTGGCGGCCGGTGTGCTGCTGGACGACGAGCCGCGGCTGTCGGTCCGGTAGAAGCCGGAACCCTTGAAGACGACGCCGACCGCGGAGAAGACCTTGCGCAGCCGGCCGTCGCAGGCCGGGCACTCGGTCAGCGGGTCGTCCGTGAACTTCTGCACCGCCTCGAGGCCCTCGCCGCACGCGGTGCACTGGTACTGGTAGGTCGGCACTTGCTCCTCCTGGCACTCTGGCTCATTGAGTGCTAACGACGGTCAATAGTGCAGCATTCCGCGGCGTCAGTCCACCGTGACCGGCTCGCGGTGACCGACGCCACTGCCGGCGCCGCCCCCGCCGCCGCGTGCCGCGACGACTCCCACCGGCCTCGGCGTGAGCCGTCCGCGCAGCGCCACCAGCGTGATCAGGGCCAGCGCGGTGCCCACCAGCGGCACCGTGAATCCGGTGCTCGCCCCGAGCCCGTCGGCCAGCCGTCCGGCGGCCGTGGCGGCCGCCGCCTGCCCCAGCGCCACCGCGCCGGTCAGCCAGGTGAACGCCTCCGTGCGGATCGCCGCCGGTACCAGCGACTCGACCAGGGTGTAGCCGGTGATCAGGGCCGGCGCGATGGTCAGCCCGACCAGCAGTCCGAGCCCGCCCAGCAGCGGCACGGCGTGCGCCGCCCACAGCATGGAGGTCGCCAGGGTCAGCGCCGTGTAGCCGACGACCATGCGCCGCTTGGGCCCGGACTTCCAGGCGATCGCGCCGCACGCGATGCCCGCGAGCATGTTGCCCGCCGCGAAGGTGCCGTAGAGCAGGCCGTTGATGCCGGGCCGCCCGATCTCCTCCGTGAAGGCCGTCATGGAGACCTGCATGCCGCCGAAGACGGCGCCGATCCCCAGGAAGGCCACGGCCAGCACCCGCACGCCGGGCACGGTCAGCGCGGAGACCCGCCGCTCCCGCGCCCCGGGGACGGTCCGGGACGGAGCCGGCGCCGTGCGCCGCTGCGCGGCGAAGAGCAGTCCGCCGGCCAGGGTCAGCACGGACTCGGCCAGCAGTCCGGCCGCCGGGTGCACGCCGGTGGCGAGCGCCGTGGCCAGCACCGGTCCGATGACGAAGGTGAACTCGTCGGTGACCGACTCGAAGGCCGCCGCGGTCTGGAGCAGCGGCGACCCGGCCGGCAGCGCGGCCGCCCAGCGGGCCCGCACCATGGGCCCGACCTGCGGCACCGAGGCGCCGGTGGGCACGGCCAGGGCCAGCAGTGCCCACAGCGGCGCGTGCGCCAGCGCGAGGACGGCGAGCAGCGTCCCCGACGCCGCGTGGACGATCACCCCGGGCAGCAGGACGACGCCCTGGCCGAAGCGGTCGGAGAGCTTGCCGCTCTGCGGGGCGAACAGCGCCATCGAGACGCCGGTGACGGCGGACACGGCCCCCGCGGTGCCGTAGGAGCCGGTCGTGTGCTGCACCAGCAGCACGATCCCGATCGTCAGCATCGCGAAGGGCTGGCGCGCGGCGAACCCGGGGAGCAGGAAGGTCCACGCACCCGGCGTGCGCAGCAACTGCCCGTACCCCGGACGCGCCGAAGAGCGCGACGAACGCGAAGCGCGGGACGGACGCGAAGAACGGGATGTGCGAGACGAACGAGATGAACGGGACGTGCGAGTGACCGTGGACGCCACGGCCGGGCCTTTCTGCCGCCTGGTAGCGCACCCTGGACGCCTGGTCGCGTTCCTGTGCGCCGAGAGCTGTCCTCTCGCGCATGACCGAGGTAGATACCGGGTGTCTCCGGCCGCCGGGCGG
This sequence comes from Streptomyces sp. NPDC001070, assembly GCF_053598835.1. Lineage (NCBI taxonomy): Bacteria > Bacillati > Actinomycetota > Actinomycetes > Kitasatosporales > Streptomycetaceae > Streptomyces > Streptomyces sp. NPDC001070. The sequence continues at coordinate 23,723 of NZ_JBSFLB010000026.1, read as the reverse complement.
TCGCGCCAGCTCTGCATCAGACAGAGTTGGTGGTGACTGTCGCGCCCATGTTAACGGCTGGTTCCGCCGCCCGATTCCAGCCATCCGGCGAGCTTGCCGCCGCGTCCCACCGCCCGCAGCCGCGCCTCCGCCTTGTCCCGCACCGGGTCGGTGGCGACGACGAGAAGTTCGTCACCGTGCCGCAGCACCGTCGTCGGCAGCGGTACGAAGCTCTTGCCCTCGCGGACGACGAGCGTGACCGCGGCGCCCGGCGGCAGCCGCAGTTCGCTGACCTCCACGCCGTGCATGCGGGAGCGTGGCGGGATGCGCACCGACAGCAGATGCCCGCGCAGCCGCTCCAGTGGCGCCGACTCGATCCCCAGGTCCTCCGCGGCACCCGGGTCCCCGAGCTGCAGCCTCCGGGCGACCCACGGCAGCGTCGGACCCTGCACGAGGGTGTACACGATCACCAGGACGAAGACGATGTTGAAGATGCGCTCGCTCTGCCGGACGCCGGCCACCATCGGGATGGTCGCGAGCACGATGGGCACCGCCCCGCGCAGCCCCGCCCAGGACAGCAGCACCTGGTCGCGGTAGGGCGTACGGAACGGCAGCAGGCTCGCCGTCACCGACACCGGCCGCGCCACCATCGTGAGGACCAGGCCCACCACGAGGGCCGGCACGATGTCGTCGCCGAGTTCGTGCGGGGTCACCAGCAGACCCAGCAGCACGAACAGCCCGATCTGCGCGAGCCAGGCCAGCCCCTCGGCGAAGCCCCGGGTGGCCGGGCGGTGCGGGAGCTTGGCGTTGCCCAGTACGACGGAGGCGACGTACACGGCGAGGAAGCCCGAGCCGTGGGCCAGCGCCCCGCCCGCGTAGGCCAGGACGGCGATCGCCAGGACCGCGATCGGGTAGAGGCCCGAGGCGGGCAGCGCGACATGGCGCATCGCGAACGCACCGAGCATGCCGATGGCCAGCCCGATCGCGGCGCCGATGGCCAGCTCCAGGGTGATCTCGCCCAGCAGCCGGGCCCAGTTGTGCACGGGCCAGTGCTGGGAGAAGGCGACGACCAGAATGACCACCGGCGCGTCGTTGAAGCCGGACTCCGCTTCGAGCACCCCGGTCACCCGGCTCGGCAGCGGCACCTTGCGCAACACCGAGAAGACGGCCGCCGCGTCCGTGGACGAGACGACCGCGCCGATGAGCAGCGCCTGCCGCCAGTCCAGGCCGACCAGATAGTGCCCGGCGGCCGCCGTGATGCCGACGCTGACCGCGACGCCGAAGGTCGCCAGGACCGCCGCCGCCGGGGCCGCCGGTTTGATCTCCCGCCACTGGGTGCCGAGGCCGCCCTCCGCCAGAATCACCACAAGAGCGGCATATCCCAGCACTTGGGTCAATTCGGCGTTGTTGAAGGCGACTCCCAGTCCGTCCTGTCCTATGGCGACCCCGATGCCCAGATACAGGAGCAGGCTCGGCAGGCCGCTGCGCGAGGAGAGGCGCACGGCAACCACCGCTATGAGCAGCACGAGGGCGCACACCAGCAGGAGTTCATTGAGGCGGTCGACAGTCAGGAGCCGGTCCTTCCAACGAAGTTCATTGCCTTACCTAACATTTTACCTGTGCTTGAGCTTGTGGCGATCTCCGTCCACAGGTCAGGACACCGCCTGGGGAGCTACGGGGCGGTACGCCTAAGGTGGCCCCTAGCAATCGGTCCACCCTGCCCTCGAAGGACATCGATGCCCGCCAAGAAGAAGTCCCGCCGCACGCGCCTCATCGTGATCGGGGTCGTGCTCGTGCTCGTGGCGGGCATTGTCTACGGGTCGTACTGGAGTGTCGCGACCGTCCGCGCCTCCCTCCCGCAGACCACCGGAACCCTGCAGCTCAAGGGCCTGTCCGGCACCGTCCAGGTGAAGCGGGACGGAAACGGCATCCCGCAGATCTACGCCGACACCGCCGAGGACCTGTTCCGTGCCCAGGGCTACGTCCAGGCCCAGGACCGCTTCTACGAGATGGACGTGCGCCGGCACCTGACCGCCGGCCGCCTGTCGGAGATGTTCGGCAGCGGCCAGGTCGAGACCGACGCCTTCCTGCGCACGCTCGGCTGGCGCCGCATCGCGCAGCAGGAGTACGACACCAAGCTGTCGGCCTCCACCAAGAAGTACCTCCAGGCCTACTCCGACGGCGTCAACGCCTACTTGGACGGCCACTCCGGCGCCGACCTGTCCGTCGAGTACGCCGCGCTGAAGTTCAGCAACGACTACGTGCCGCAGAAGTGGACCCCGGTCGACTCGGTCGCCTGGCTGAAGGCCATGGCCTGGGACCTGCGCGGCAACATGCAGGACGAGATCGACCGCTCACTGCTGTCGAGCCGGCTGAGCCCCCGGCAGATCGCCCAGCTCTACCCCAAGTACCCGGACCGGATCAATCCGATCGTCGAGGGCGGAGCGGTCGATACCGCCACGAACACATACCAGCCGGCCGGAACCACCACGGGCACCGGCGCGGGCACGAACACCGGCACCGGCACCGGCACGGGTGCCGACGGCACCTCCACCGCCGACGCGACGCAGAACGTCGAGTCCCAGCTGGCCTCGCTCTCCGACACCCTCGACCAGATCCCGGCGCTGCTCGGCCCCAACGGCAACGGCATCGGTTCCAACTCCTGGGTCGTCTCCGGCGAGCACACCACCACCGGCAAGCCGCTGCTGGCCAACGACCCGCACCTGGCCCCCCAGATGCCCTCGCTCTGGTACCAGATGGGCCTGCACTGCAACAGCGTCGGCAAGGCCTGCCCCTTCGACGTGGCCGGCTACACCTTCTCCGGCATGCCCGGTGTGATCATCGGACACAACCAGTCGATCGCCTGGGGCATGACCAACCTCGGCGCCGACGTGACCGACCTCTACCTGGAGAAGGTCACCGCCGACAGCTACCTCTACGACGGCAAGCAGCACCGCTTCACCACCCGCAAGGAGACCATCAAGGTCGCCGGCGGCGACGACCGGACGATCACCGTGCGGAGCACCCGCAACGGCCCGGTCATCTCCGACCGGAGCGCCGAGCTGCGCACGGTGGGCGACCGGGCCCCGGTGCCGAACTCCGCCCCCGACCGAGGCGACGGCTACGCGGTCTCCCTCAAGTGGACCGCGCTCTACCCGTCCAACACCATGGACGCGGTCTTCGAGCTCGACACGGCGACCGACTGGGAGCAGTTCCGGGCCGCCGCCCGCGACTTCGCCGTCCCGTCCCAGAACCTGATCTACGCCGACAACAAGGGCGCCCACGGCCACATCGGCTACCAGGCCCCCGGCTGGATCCCGGTCCGTGCCGCGGGCTACGACGGCACCTACCCGGCCCCCGGCTGGAACCCGCGGTACCAGTGGGGGAAGAAGCCGATCCCCTTCTCCGCCATGCCGTACGACTACGATCCGAAGCGCGGCTACATCGTCACCGCCAACCAGGCCGTGATCGACCAGGACAAGTACCAGTACCTGCTCACCAAGGACTGGGGCTACGGCATGCGCAGCCAGCGGATCAACGACCTGATCGAGTTGAAGATCAAGGACAACGGTCTGATCTCCATGGAGGACATGGGGGAGATGCAGGGCGACGGCTTCAGCGTGGTCGCCCAGAAGCTTGTGCCGATCCTGCTGAAGATCGACATCAAGAACGACAAGGACGACTACGTCCGCAACGCCCAGAAGCTGCTGGAGGGCTGGGACTTCAACCAGGACTCCGACTCCGCCGCGGCGGCCTACTTCAACGCCGTCTGGCGCAACATCCTCAAGCTGGCCTTCGGCAACAAGCTGCCCAAGGAGCTGCGCCCCGAGGGGCAGTGCCTGACCGTCCCGGCCACCGACCAGTCCGGGCCGGTCGACGACCTCAACGGCAAGTCCAAGCTGGTGCGCGAGTGCGGCCAGCGGGCCGCGGACCAGGCGCAGCCGGACGGCGGCGACCGCTGGTACGAGGTCGTGCTCTCGATCCTGGACGACGAGAACAACCAGTGGTGGACCACGTCCCCCACGGCGTTCTACGACAAGGACAGCGGCAGGCCGCACACCACCCGCGACGAGCTGTTCGCCCAGGCCATGAAGGACGCCCGCTACGAGCTGACCGCCAAGCTCGGCAAGGACATCGACACCTGGAGCTGGGGCCGTCTCCACAAGCTGGAGCTGCGCAACCAGACCCTGGGCACCGGCGGCCCGGCCGTCGTCCGGTGGATGCTCAACCGCGGCCCGTGGCTCCTCGGCGGCGGCGAGGCGGCGGTCAACGCCACCGGCTGGAACGCGGCCGGCGGCTACGACGTCGTCTGGGTGCCGTCGATGCGGATGGTGGTCTCCCTGGACGACTTCGACAAGTCCCGCTGGATCAACCTGACGGGTGCCTCCGGCCACGCCTACAGCGCCCACTACAGCGACCAGACCGCCAAGTGGGCCAAGGGCGAGCTGCTGCCCTGGGTCTTCACCCAGCGGCCGGTCGACGCGGCGACGGAGGACACCCTCGCGCTGACGCCGTAGCCGCCACCGGCGACGGGGAGGGGCGGACCCGCTTCGGGGCCGCCCCCTCAGCCGTTCCCGCCCCCATCGCCGTCCCGCAGTCGTCCTCTGGCCGTCCAGCCGTTCAGCCGTTCCCGAAGCGCCGTACGCCCTCCGGGGTGATCACCGCGTCCACCGGCCGGTCGTGCGGCTCGGCGGGCACCCGGTCCAGCACCTCGTGCGCGTGGAGCAGCACCACCAGCGCGGGCGTCGCCCCGGCCGCGTCCAGCCGGGCCAGGACACGGTCGTACGAGCCCCCGCCGCGGCCCAGCCGCAGCCCCCGGCCGTCGACCGCGAGCCCGGGGAGCAGGACCGCGTCCGCCCCGGTCACCGCCGCCGGGCCGAGCCGGGGGCCGGTCGGCTCGTACAGGCCGCGGGCCGTCCGCACCAGGCCGTCGGCGCCCTCGTAGGGGGCCCAGTCCAGATCGTTGTCCGGGAGCAGGACCGGCAGCAGCACCCGCTCCCCGCGTGCGCGCAGCACGTCCAGCAGGGCACGGGTCCCGGGCTCGCCGCCCATCGACACATAGGCCGCCACTGTCCGGGCGCCGGACAACTCCGGAAGATCGAGGGCGTGTTCCGCGATGGCGCGCTCGGCCGCCGCTCGGTCATCCTGTGTCAACCCGCGCCTCACCTGGAGGAGACGTTCCCGCAACGCGGCCTTGCTAGCGTTTTCGTTACGCATTTGATGCGCAATCACCACCTATCGCCATCAATCAACCGGAACTTCATCTTCACCTCATACGCAACGGTTATCGTTGGCGCATGACTCACGCGCGTACTCGGATCAGCAAGGCTGTCATCCCCGCAGCCGGCCTCGGCACCCGCTTCCTGCCCGCCACGAAGGCGACGCCCAAGGAAATGCTGCCGGTGGTCGACAAGCCCGCCATCCAGTACGTGGTCGAAGAAGCCGTCGCGGCGAACCTCTCCGACGTCCTCATGATCACAGGCCGGAACAAGCGGCCGCTGGAGGACCACTTCGACCGCAACTACGAGCTCGAGTCCGCGCTGACCGCCAAGGGCGACGAGGCCCGCCTGGCGAGGGTCCAGGAGTCCAGCGACCTCGCCACCATGCACTACGTCCGCCAGGGCGACCCGCGCGGCCTCGGCCACGCCGTGCTCTGCGCCGAGCCGCACGTCGGCGACCAGCCCTTCGCGGTACTGCTCGGCGACGACCTGATCGACCCCCGTGACCCGCTGCTGAGCCGCATGATCGATGTGCAGGAGCGGCACGGCGGCAGCGTCGTCGCGCTGATGGAGGTCGACCCGAGCCAGATCCACCTCTACGGCTGCGCCGCCATAGTCCCCACCGACGACGAGGGGGTGGTCCGTGTGACCGACCTCGTCGAGAAGCCCGCGCCGGGCGAGGCCCCGTCCGCGTACGCCGTCATCGGGCGCTACGTCCTGGACCCGTCGGTCTTCGGGGTGCTCAACAAGACCCAGCCCGGCCGCGGCGGCGAGATCCAGCTGACCGACGCGCTGCGCGAACTGGCCCAGGAGGGCGGTCCGGACGGGCCCGTGCACGGTGTCATCTTCACCGGCCGGCGCTATGACACCGGAGACCGTGGCGACTACCTGCGTGCGATTGTCCGACTGGCATGCGAACGTGAAGACCTGGGGCCGGACTTCCGGTCCTGGCTGCGCACGTATGTCAGCGAGGAGATGCAAGATTGAGCAGTGGCACGGCCGACCGCGTCTGGTCTGTCTCGGAGCACCTCGACAACATCCTGCGGCAGCTGAAGCCGCTGGAACCGATCGAGCTGCAACTTCTCGACGCCCAGGGATGCGTCCTCGTCGAGGACGTCATGGTGCCGGTGGCGCTGCCGCCCTTCGAGAACAGCTCGATGGACGGCTACGCGGTCCGGACCACCGACACCCAGGGCGCCGGCGAATCGCATCCGGCCGTGCTCACCGTCATCGGTGACGTGGCGGCCGGCAGTGGTGAACTGCCCACCGTGGGTCCCGGCCAGGCCGCCCGGATCATGACCGGCGCCCCGCTGCCGCCCGGTGCCGAGGCCGTCGTCCCCGTCGAGTGGACGGACGGCGGCACGGGTGGCAGCGCTCCGGTCGACGGCATGCTCGCCGCGAGCCGGACCCCCGACGCCGCGGGCGGCGAGGTGCGGGTCTACCGGTCCGTCGAGCCGGGCGCCCACGTCCGAGCCCGGGGCAGCGACGTCGCCGCGGGCGAGCTGGCGCTGAGCGCGGGCACGGTCCTGGGCCCGCCGCAGATCGCCCTGCTCGCGGCCATCGGCCGGGCCACCGTACGGGTACGGCCCCGGCCCCGGGTGGTCGTGGTCTCCACCGGCAGTGAGCTGGTGCCGCCCGGCGAGGAACTGGGCCCGGGCCGGATCCACGACTCCAACAGCTACATGCTCACGGCCGCCGCCCGTGACGCCGGGGCCCAGTCCTACCGGGTGGGCGCGGTCGCGGACGACGCCGAGACCTTCCGGGCCACCGTCGAGGACCAGCTGATCCGGGCGGACATCGTGGTCACCACCGGCGGCGTCAGCGTCGGCGCGTACGACGTGGTCAAGGAGGCGCTCGGCGAGGAGATCGAGTTCCGCAAGCTGGCCATGCAGCCCGGCAAGCCGCAGGGTTTCGGCTTCATCGACGCCGGCGCCCGCAGTGAGACGGAGGGCGTGGAGGGGGAGGAGACGGCGCCGCCGGAGCCCGAGCGCACCCCGCTGGTCGCCCTGCCCGGCAACCCGGTCAGCGCCTACGTCTCCTTCGAGCTGTTCGTACGGCCCGCGATCCGCACTCTCATGGGCGTGGAGCCGGTCTTCCGGACCTCCCTGCGGGCGGTGTGCGAGAGCGCCGTGGCCTCCTCGCCCAAGGGCAGGCGGCAGTTCCTGCGCGGCAGCTACGACCCCTCCACCGGCCGGGTCACCCCTGTGGGCGGCGCCGGATCGCACCTGGTCAAGGCGCTCGCCCACGCGAACGCGCTGATCGTGGTGCCCGAGGACGTGACGGAGGTCGCGGCGGGCTCGGAGATCGACGTCGTGCTGCTCGACTGAGCGGGTACCGTTACTGCCCACGCGAGCACGCGGTGAGCAGTGGGAGTGCCGTACCGATGACAGAACAGCAGCATCTGACGCACATCGACGAGGCGGGGGCGGCCCGCATGGTCGACGTCTCGGAGAAGGACGTCACCGCCCGCACCGCCCGTGCCACCGGCCGGGTCCTGGTGTCGCCACGGGTCATCGAGTTGCTGCGGGGCGAGGGCGTGCCCAAGGGGGACGCCCTCGCCACCGCGCGCATCGCCGGGATCATGGGCGCCAAGCGCACGCCCGACCTGATCCCGCTCTGCCACCCGCTGGCGGTCTCCGGGGTGAAGGTCGACCTCGCGGTGGGCGACTCCTCCGTGGACATCACCGCGACGGTGAAGACCACCGACCGCACGGGCGTGGAGATGGAGGCCCTCACGGCGGTGAGCGTCGCCGCGCTCACGGTCGTCGACATGGTCAAGGCCGTCGACAAGGCCGCGGTCATCACGGACGTACGGGTCGAGGAGAAGACCGGCGGCAAGTCCGGGGACTGGAGCCGCACCCGATGAGGGCACTCGCGATCACCGCGTCCAACCGCGCGGCCGCCGGGGTCTACGAGGACCGGGGCGGCCCGCTGATCGTCGCCGGACTGCGGGACATGGGCTTCGCCGTCGACGGCCCGCGCGTCGTCCCGGACGGCGAGCCCGTCGGCAGCGCGCTGCGGGAGGCCGTCGCCCAGGGGTACGACGTCGTGGTCACCACGGGCGGTACGGGCATCTCGCCCACCGACCGCACGCCGGAGGTCACCCGCGCCGTCCTCGACTACGAGGTGCCCGGCGTCGCCGAGGCCATCCGGGCCGCGGGCCGCGAGAAGGTGCCGGCCGCGGCGCTGTCCCGTGGTGTCTGCGGTGTCGCCGGGCGCACGCTGGTGGTGAACCTCCCGGGATCGACCGGCGGCGTCAAGGACGGCCTGGCCGTCCTGGCCCCGATCCTCGTCCATGCCGTCGACCAGATCCGCGGCGGCGACCACCCTACGTCTGGGAGACCGAGCTGAACGGGTCCTGGCCGGCCGAGCTGGCGGACGGGGACGTCCTCCTCCGCCCGATAAAGATGCGTGACCAGCGCGCCTGGCGTGAGGTGAACCGGCGCAACCGCGAATGGCTGCGGCCGTGGGAGGCCACCGTGCCCCCCGCGCCGCCCGGCCACCTCACCCAGCGGCCCACCTTCCGGCAGATGGTCCGCCATCTGCGCCACGAGGCCGCGGCAGGGCGGATGATGCCCTTCGTCATCGAGTACCAGGGGCGGCTCGCCGGGCAGCTCACCGTCGCCGGCATCACATGGGGCTCCATGTGCAGCGCCCATGTCGGCTACTGGGTCGACGAGGCCGTCGCCGGCCGCGGGGTCATGCCGACGGCCGTCGCGCTCGCCGTCGACCACTGCTTCCGCGCGGTGGGCCTGCACCGCATCGAGGTCTGCATCCGGCCCGAGAACATGCCGAGCCGGCGGGTGGTGGAGAAACTCGGCTTCCGCGAGGAAGGGCTGCGCCCCCGCTATCTCCATATCGACGGAGCCTGGCGTGACCATCTGGTCTTCGCGTTGACGGCGGAGGAGGTGCCGGAGGGAATGCTCCACCGCTGGCACCAGGCCCGACCTGGCACGGCTCACAAATAAAATATCTGTTCGAAATTGGCCGCCGATCGGACTCCGACATGAACGCAATCAGAAAAAAATTTCGGAGTATCAGCCAGATCGTGCGACACACCGCGCCAAATTGCGTATGCCCTGTCGCGAACCCCCCTACCGTGTGATGCGTGAGCAGTAGCGGCCTCATCTACGCAGTCATCGTCGGGGCCTGGGCTGCCTACTTGGTGCCGATGTGGCTCCGTAGGCAGGACGAGCTCAACGAAGCGCGCCCGACGGAACGCTTCAGCACCGCCATCCGGCTGTTGTCCGGACGCGCGGCCCTGGAGCGCAGGTACGCCAAGACGGCGGACCCGGAATCGGAGGCCGAGGCAGAGCCCGCGGTCGACGTCCGGGCCCTCGCCGTGCCCGCGACGGAGGTGAAGCCGAAGTCCCGGCAGAACGGGAAGCAGGGGAATCAGGGGAACCAGGCGAGCCAGGCGAGCAAGGGAAGCCAGAAGAGTCCCGGGAAGCCGAAGAAGCCCCATCCGCGGGCCAAGGCGCTCGCCGCCCGCCGCCGCACCATCACGCTGCTCTTCCTGGCCTTCACCGCGGGCATGATCGTCGCCGCCGTCGGCGGCCTCGCCTTCCTCTGGGCCCCGACCGCGCCCGCGGTGCTGCTCACCCTCTACATCGCCTATCTGCGCACCCAGGAACGCCGCCGCTTCGAGGTCAAGCTCGACCAGCGTCGTGCCGCCGACGCCGCCAGGCGCCTGCGCGAGGCCCGTACGCCCCGTGAGCCCGCCCCCGAGGCCCCCGTTGTGACCGAACCCACACCGCCCGCCGAGGAGCCGGCCACGGCCGACCGGCGTGCCCTGGTCGAGCAGACCGACCACGCCGAGTGGGTCGACCAGCAGCGCATCCCCGCCGAGGACACCTGGGAGGTCCCGGCCCCGCGCCCCACCTTCTCCACCGCCCCCGTCACCCCCCGCCGCTCCCGCGACCGCTCCCGCACCCCCCTCTTCGACCAGCACGCCGACCGCGACAGGCCCCGCGCCGCCAACGAGTGACCGCGCCCCGGCAGAGGTGAGCGGAGCACCCCCGGCGGGATGCTAGAGTTTTCCTCGTTGCAAGGGCCTGTGGCGCAGTCCGGTAGCGCACCTCGTTCGCATCGAGGGGGTCAGGGGTTCGAATCCCCTCAGGTCCACAGCAGCTCGAAGCCCCTGTCGGAGACATCCGGCAGGGGCTTTGTCATGCCGTACAGCAGCGAAGTACAGCAATTACGTTTGATCTTGCCTGTCGAGGTGCTTGCCGAGCCTGCGCAGAGCCTTCCGTGTCGCCTCGGACGGGACATGCGTGTAGATCTCCATGGTCACCGCGATCTTGCTGTGCCGGAGGATCTGCATTGCGATCCGGGGGTGCACATCGAGCGCGGCCAGCAGCGACCCGCAGGTGTGCCGCGTGTCGTGGAGACGGATGCGCCGGACGCCGGCCTTCGCCGAGCGGCCCTCGAACGAGCGGTTGAAGTTGCGCGGCTCAATGGGCGTGCCGTAGCGGGTGGTGAACACGAAATCGGAGGCGGTCCAGAGCTCCCTGGCGGCTCGCCGAGCGGCTTCCTGCTCCTTCCGGCGGAGCTCCAGCGCAGCGGCCGTCCCGGACCACTAGCCGAAGATCATCTCATCCCCTTAGTATCCCGTCGCAGCCCAGCCCGCTTTGACGTCGGCCCAGTTGGGTGCGTCGGTCACAGCTGGAAACCGTGCAAGACAAGGATCCCTAGGATGAAGAAGCGTTCCAAGGCCTTCGGCGCTGCTACCGCGGGCCTGCTGGCTGTACTTGCGGTGGCTACCCCCGCCTCCGCCGCCACCTACACCGTCACGACCTCCGCCCCCCACACCGGCGACCTGTGTACCGTCAACCCCTACTACTGCAACGGGTCCGCGTCGTTCGTCAAGGACGGTGACCACCTGCTGGTGTGGGACAACAACAGCGACGGCCACTCGGTGGTGGTCAGGTACATCCGGTCCGACGACGGCGGCGCGAGGCACGACGACTGGAACCACTACGGGGCCGGAACCAAGCTGGACATCAACATGGACCTCCCGGAGGGCCAGTGGCCGGAGGATTGGATCGAGTACGAAGTCTGCCTGGGTGAGTACAACAACGGCGACAACCCGACCATCATGTTCGAAACCTGCTCGGGATACACAATCGAAGACACCAACTGATTCCCCCGCCCGCAGCAAAACGCGCGTGCCGGCTGTTGGTCCCTACGACTGGCAGCCGGCCGCTCGATCCCCAGGTGGCCTTCCAAACCGGTTTCTGTACAGCAGTGAAGTACAGCAACCGTGGCGACCGTGGCCGCCCGACAGCAGCTCCCAACCCCTGCTCAGCCACCTTGGCGACCCTCAGCGACCGAAGCGCCCATAGTTCGCATCGAGGGGGTCAGGGGTTCGAATCCCCTCAGGTCCACAGCAGCTCGAAGCCCCTGTCGGAGAGATCCGGCAGGGGCTTCGTCGTGCCCCGCGGTGGGATCAGCACACAGGCCGGATCCGGGCGGGTCGCCGGCCGGGGATCGCGCCGGCGCCCGCGCGACGCGGTTGCCGGCCCGGGCGAGTTGCGGGGAGCGCGGAATGACACTGGAGATGATCCCGGACCCGCCCGGGCGGGAGGGCGCCTTCGAGCCGATACTCGACCGGCTCCTCGCGATCTTCTGCCCCGGCTGGGAGTTGCCGGCTGTCATGGAGGACGAGCATCAGCACCACCGCTGTGAGGTCAAGCGCTTCCGGATCGGCGAAGCCGCGGGTGCGGATCCCGATATGACCCGGCAACACGCGGATCTCGGGCTGCACGCCGCCATGCACGATCAATGCCGCAGTGGTGTATGCCAGTTGATCCAGCCGCTGGTGGCAGCCCCGGGTCACGCGCGGTCCAGCAGGCGATCATCACCTGCGCGCGGTCCGGCACCGATGCCGAGAAGGTCGGGGCCACGATGGCCTGGTACTTTGCACAACCCGGGCTGCGGTATGCCTCCCGGGACGATCTGCGGCTCGGGGTGCCCACGCGGAAGAGCAAGGCCGAATGGGACGAACTGGCGGACCTGCGCGCCGAGTACCGGGCCGTCTGCCTTGCGGCATTCCTGGCCTGCGACGACTCCGAGATCCGCCGGGACCTCTCCCTCGCGATCGACCTCGACGCGAGCGCGTACCCGGAACACCTCCAAGCCGGTCACCAGCAGGCGAAGTGCATCGTCATGGCCGACCCCGAGCGGTATCGCGTGCTGCTCCGGCGTTCTGCCGATGCGCCCACGCAGGGGTGACCGGCCCGGACGGCAAGTCGCCTCGCCTTTCGGGCCGGTGCGGGACTCCGCCCGGGAACGGCCCTGTCCCAGAGCGCCTTCTCGACCAGGGCCATGGTGGTCCTCAACCGTGCCTCACGGGTTGCTCGGCCCAGACGATCTTGCTGTCCGCCTGGTAGCGGGTGCCCCACTGCTCGGCGAGGCTCGCGACGATGAACAGCCCCCGGCCGGTCTCGTCGACGGTGCGGGCATGTTTCACGTGGGGCGCACTGGGGGCGGTGTCGCCGACCTCGCAGGTCAGGGTCCGGTCCAGGATCAGACGCATCCGCAGCGGGGGTGAGCCGTAGCGGATGGCGTTGCCGACGAACTCGCTGACGATGAGCTCCGTGGTGAACGCCGTCTCCTCGCTCAGCCCCCAGAGCTCCAACTGGCGGCGGGCCGCCGCCCGGGCGATGGGGGCGGCTTCGGAGCCCTCCGGCAGGGCGCACGTGAGGACGCGCTCCGCGGGCAGTGCCTTGGTGCGGGCCATCAGCAGCAGCGTCTCGTGCGTGCGGTGTTCATCGGTGAAGGTGCGCGCGATGGTGTCCGAGAGTTCGGCCAGGGAGCCGGTGCCGCCACCGTCGAGGAGAGGGCGCAGAGAGCCGGAAGGCGCCAGCACCTCGGCGGCCAGAGCGGCGGTGCCCATCGCCAGTGTGGTGCCCTCGGGGAGCGGGATGGTGGCCGCGGGAATGGGGGCGGTGTCCCTTGCCGCGAGCTGTGGTCCGGGTGGCACGGGCAGGTTGACCGAAGTGCCGTCGGGGAGGACCGCGACGGGCGCCGGCAGGCCGGCCCGGGCGATGGTGCAGGTGAGATCCACAGGGTCGTAGATCGCGATGGCGCAGCCGGCCGTGAGCGGCTCACGGTGGAGAGGGTCGACAGGGGGCAGTGCGGCGCGCGCGGCGACGAGACGCGCCGTCGTGTCGCTCAGCCGGGCCAACAGCTCATCGGGCTGCAGGTCCAGTGCGGCGAGCGTGTGCACGGCGGTGCGCAGCAGCCCCATGGTGATGGCCGCGGGGATGCCCTCCCCTGCCACGTCGCCGACGATCAGTGCGGTCCGCGCGCCCGGCAGCGCGATCGCGTCGGACCACGCACCACCGCCCTGCGGGCCGGGAACGTGCAGTCGGGAGACCTCCACGGCCGGCTGGACGGCGGGTTCTCCGGGAAGCACCCTCTGCTGCACGGTCGAGGCGATGATCCACTCGCGCATGTACCGGCGGGCGTTGTCGACGGACAGCGCGGCGTGCGCGCACACGGCGGACGCCACTTCGAGGTCGTCCTCCTCGAAGGGGACTTCGTCCTTGTGGCGGTAGAAGCACACGACACCCAGCGCCCGGCCCCGCAGCGCCAGCGGCGCCACGATCAGGGATCGGGCACCGGATCGCCCGATGTCGTCCGCCTGGATGGGGCCGGAGGCCGTCCACGCGCCGTCGTCCTCCCACGGCACCAGGCGTGCCTTCAGGTCGGACAGCACACGTGAGGAGAGACTGCCCGCGAGCAGAGGGCGCACCGATCCCACCGAGTGAGCCGGGAAGCGACCGCGGAAGGCCGCCTGGCGCAACGGCACACCCGAGCGGAGGGGGGCCAGGGGAGGGTCGTCGCCGCGCACGACGTCTTCGAGCACCTCGACGACGGTGGTGCCCGCGAATGCGGGAACCACCGCCTCCACGAGTTCCCAGCAGACGTCCATCACGCTCAGCCGGTGGCCCACCCGCGTGTGCACCCTTTCCAGCACGGCCCGGTACTTGCGAGCCCTCTCCCGCTCCGTGACGTCCACCGCGGCGGCCATCAACCCGAGCACGTCGCCGCGGGAGTCCTGCACACGGAAATAGGAGAGGGCATGGACGGGGTGCCCGGTCCGGCCCGGTGCCCGCCTGCCCCTGGCGAGCCGGTTCAGCGCCGCCTCCCCGCTCGCCAGGACTCCCCGCGCGACGGCCGTCTCCTCCTCGGGGTCGTCGAACGACCACACCTCGGTGAAGGAGCTGCCCAGCAGTTCCCCGGCCGGTACATCGTGCAAGGCGCCGGCGCCGGTGCTCGCCCGGACGATGCGCAGTCGATCGTCGAGGACGTACAGCGTCACAGGGGAGTGGGAGAACACCGCATCCAGGATCGCTGCGTCCCGTGCCGCCGGACCCTCCCCCGCCGGGAGGACCTGCCATGTCAGAGACGTGCCACGGAGGACCGGCTTGACCAGCGCGTCGGCGGCACCCGCGGCCTCGCGTACCAGGGTGATCACGGAGCGTCCCACGGCCTCCTTCGCGGACCATCCGAACACTTCCTCGGCCGACGGCCCCCACTCGATCACCCGGCCCCCCTCGTCGACGAGGGCGAGCACGTCACCGCTGGACATGTGCAGCACCTCCATCTCCATACCTGCCCATCTGTGCCCCGACAGACGCGGAACAGGGCGGCCGTACCTCTGTGACCTGCGGAAACGCGGAGAATGTCGAGCTGTCGAGCGCGCTTTCGATCAAGGAAATGCCTTTGACCATCGTTAAGTTTGCAAACTTTACTTGCGTCAAAGTTAAGTGCCGGGTACGTTTCCCGTGTGGGTCGGAGCGGACTGCATCGGCCGGCCCCGGCCCGAAGGCGATGGCCCGCAGTGGCAGCCGGGCCGCACGCGCCGCTCTGCCGGCGCCATCACATCCCATGAACAGGTGACGCGCCGAGTGCGGCCTCACCCACGTCAAGAACCCATACCCGAAGGACATCCCCATGGATCTGAAGCTCGAAATGATCGTGCTCCCCGTCTCCGACATCGACCGGGCCAAGGCCTTCTACGAGAAGGTCGGCTTCCGCCTCGACGTCGACTACACCGCCAGTGACGATTTCCGCGTCGTGCACTTCACCCCGCCCGGCTCGGAGTGCTCGATCATCTTCGGCGAGGGGATGACGAACATTCCTCCGGGCTCGTTCCAGGGCCTGTACCTCATCGTCTCCGACATCCGCGAGGCGCACGCGGAGCTCGCCGCCCGCGGCATTCCGGTCAGCGAGATCTTCCATGACGAGGGAGGGCTCCTCCACCACGGCCACGAGGGTGGGGACTGCGTCCACGCCGGCGAGGGACAGCGGCGCATCGCCGGTCTGCACCCCGAGCGCGCCTCCTACGGCTCCTACCTCACCTTCAGCGACCCGGACGGCAACGGCTGGGTGCTCCAGGAGGTCTCGAAGCGCCTCCCCGGCCGCTGACACCGCGCACTCGCCTCACCCAGGGGCCGGGACGGCCGACGCGGTCATCCTGCGGGCCGGCCCCTGGGGTACGGCGCGCGCAGCCACATCCGGGCCCGTCATTCCTGACCTGATCACCCCCCCACACCAGTACGGAGCAGTGATGAACGAGACCACCCGCACTTACGACGTGATCGTCATCGGCGCCGGGCCGGTCGGCGAGAATGTGGCCGAACGCGCTCGTGCCGCGGGGCTGAGCACCGTGATCGTGGAGCGCGACCTGATCGGCGGTGAGTGCTCGTTCTGGGCCTGCGACCCCAGCAAGGCGCTGCTGCGCCCGGTGGTGGCGCGTGCCGACGCACGCCGAGTGCCCGGGCTTGGGCACGCGGTCGCCGGGCCGCTGGACGTGGCGGCGGTCCTCGCGCACCGCGACAGCATGGCCTCGTACTGGAAGGACGCGGACCAGGTCGACTGGCTGAACTCGGTCTCCGTCGATCTGATCCGCGGCCACGGCCGGCTCGACGGCCCCCGCAAGGTCCGTGTGCAGACCCCCGACGGCGAGACCGTCAGGCTGACGGCGAGGCACGCCGTGGCTGTCTCCACCGGCACCAGCGCCGCTCTGCCCGACGTTCCCGGTCTGGACACCGTCCGCCCCTGGACCAGCCGTGAGGCGACCAGCGCGGACAAGGTCCCCGGACGTCTGGCCGTCGTCGGCGGAGGTGTGGTCGCCGTCGAGATGGCCACGGCCTGGCAGGCGCTCGGCTCGCAGGTGACGATGCTGGTCCTCGAGGACGGGCTGCTGCAGCGGATGGAGCCGTTCGCCGGAGAGCTGGTGACCGACGGACTGCGCGAAGCCGGCGTCGACGTCCGGTTCAAGACCTCCGTGGCCTCCCTGGCGCGTGAGGACGGCGAGGTCCGGATGACCCTCGCGGGCGGCGGGCATCTGGTGGCGGACGAGATCCTGTTCGCCACCGGCCGTGCCCCGAACACCTGGGACCTGGGCCTGGAGACGATAGGTCTCACCCCGGGCGACTGGCTGAAGGTGGACGACACCTTCCGAGTGACCGACGTCGCCGACGGCTGGTTCTACGCCGTCGGCGACGTCAACCACCGCGCCCTCATGACCCACCAGGGCAAGTACCAGGCCCGGATCGCCGGCGCCGTGATCGGGGCGCGCGCCAACGGCGAGCCGGTCGACGACACCCGGTGGGGCGCGCACGCGGCCACGGCCGACAGCGTGGCCGTCCCGCAGGTGGTCTTCACCCACCCGGAAGTCGCCGCCGTGGGCCTGACCACCCGGGAGGCGGTGCGGAGCGGGCGCCGGATCAAGGTGGTGGACTACGACCTCGCGCATGTCGCGGGCGCCCATCAGTACGCCGAGGGCTACCGCGGCCAGGCCCGCATGCTCATCGACCTGGACCGTGGCACCGTGGCCGGCGTCACCTTCGCCGGGCCGGGCGTCGGAGAGCTGCTGCACTCGGCCACCATCGCCGTCGCGGGCGAGGTACCGATCGACAGGCTGTGGCACGCCGTACCCGCCTTCCCCACGATCAGCGAGATCTGGCTGAGGCTGCTGGAGACCCACCGGGGCTGAGGCGTCACGGCGGGACGCCCGGGCCCGGCCGCCGGTACGGCTTTCCGGCGTCCCGCCGCACGGCCGCCGTCTCTCCCGGCGCCGGGCCCGGGCCGGAATCCCGCCGTGGGATACGGCTCGTCTGCCGCGAGGACCGTGCCGTCACAAGCCGCCCTGGCCGACGCCCAGTTGGCGATGAGGGCGAGGGAGCCCGCAGGTCTTGGCCAGATGACTGCCATGACGGCTGCCGTCGGTACCGAGTCAAGTTACCCAGGTAGAGCGCCACCACCGCCACGGAATCCCGGTCAGGTTCCGGATTACCGCGCCGGCAGCGCAAATCCATCATGGAAATACGCCGGAAAGAGGAGCGGGCCACAGGGCCCCGACACCCCGGCCGGCGGGATCGACGAGTCGCGGAAACCCCGGAGAACTCGATGGCGCCCGCATCACCTTGGTCGCCCCCGGTGCCGCGCATGAGCTCTCCCCTCCGGGAGGGCACCGGCACCCGATGCCGTCAGTTTTGGAGCACCACATGTCCTCAGCAGTAACGCTGCCCGTCGACGCCTCGCCCCCGCCGGCCGTCGCGGACCACGCGAAGGGCCGGCACCGCGGGGTAGCGGCGTCCGAACGCGTGCGAGACCTCCGGCAGTCCGGACGAGGGCGGCATCGCCGTGTCGCGGCGCCCGTCTCCGCACGGGGCCGGACATGATCAGCGGGGAGGTGCGGTTCGCGCGGTTCGAGCACGAGGCCATGCCGTTCCTCGACAGGCTGTACTCGGCGGCGACGCGGATGGCATGTGACCGCGCCGACGCCGATGACCTGGTTCAGCAGACGTACGTTCAGGCTTTCCAGGCGTTCGATTCGTTCCCCGAGGGGATCGGCCCGAAGGTCCGGCTGTTCCGGATCCTGGCCGACACGGCGCTCGGCGCCCGGGGCGAGCGGAACCGATCGTGCAGCGTCCCGGGCGAGCAGGTCCCGGCCCGTTCCGGGCACAAGGTCCCGGCGGCACAGGCACTGGGCCGGCTGCCCGACGACGAGGTGTCGGCCGCGCTTCGCCGGCTGCCCGCCGAGGTGCGGATCGTCGTCCACCTGGCCGACGCCGAAGACTTCCCTGCCGCCGACATCGCGGGGATCCTGCGGATCCCCGCGAGCACTGCGAGATCGCGACTCCGTCACGGACGGAACCTTCTCCTTCAGGCGCTCACTGACGCCGTCCGGCGGCGCGGGATGCCCGACTGACCGCGGGCTCGCCTCAGGGAACCGTTCGCCGCCGGGATGAGGCTGGGCCCGGCTCCCGGGGTCAGTGGCTCGCGGTGACGTTCACCGTCAGCCGCTCCAGGAGAGCCTTGACGTTGGCGGCCTCCAGCTGCGTGAGGCCCGCGGCCTGCCCGATGGTGGCAGGGATGACGCGAGCGCGTTCGCGCAGTTCGGCACCCTGCTCGGTGAGGCTGATCTGCACCGAACGCTCGTCGTTCGCCTGGCGTTCGCGCCGGACCAGTCCGTGGGTCTGCAGGCGCTTCAGAAGGGGCGTCAGGGTGCCGTAGTCGAGTTGCAGGAGCTTGCCCAGCGACTTGATGGGCAGCGCGCCGTGCTCCCACAGCACCAACATCACCAGGTACTGCGGATAGGTCAGGTTGAACTCTTCCAGCAGGGGCCGGTAGCGATTGGTCAACGCCCGCTGCGCCGCGTACAGGGCGAAGCACATCTGGTCGTCGAGGAGCAGGCTGACCTCGTCGGCGCCCGCTGTGGGCTGCTCGACGGCCGACTTGTTCTCGCTCATCGCGACTCCTCTCCGCGCAATGCTTGTGTACCGAACAATACACCTCACAACTTCTATGTGGGCCATTATATTGCGCACACTTAAAATTGCCACGCTGGGTCGTGGGGCCGGTGCGTGGAGTACGCGGGCCGGCCCGGTTCCCCGACCCGCTCAGGGCCCTCCCCTCCCTCCGTCAAGGAATTCGTGATGCCTGACTGCGCCCCCTCGGAGCTGCCGGTCCTCGAACCCGCAGCTCGCGAGTTCGCCGAGGCCACCGCTGCCCCCGCCGTTCCCGTTCGATCTGGGACCGGTGCGTGCCCGCAGGGCGCTGGAGAAGGCGCAGACCCCGGAGCATCCCGGGCCCGAGGTGGACGACGGCTGGGTCGCGGTCTCCGGCGGGCCGAAGGGCAGCGTGGCGGTGCGCCTTGTGCGCCCGGCGGACCGCTGCCCGCCGTCCTGTACGTCCACGGCGGGGGCTGGGTCCTCGGGAGCGCGCACACACGACCGCCTGGTACGTGAGCTTGCCGTGGGCGTGCGGGCCGTCGTCGTCTTCCCCGAGTACACGCGGTCTCCCGAGGCGCGCTACCCCCAGGCGCTGGAGGAGTGCTACGCGGTCGCGGAGGTGAGCACGGCATCGACCCAGAACGACTGGCCGTGGCAGGCGACTCGGCGGGCGGCAACATCGCTGCGGCTCTGACGTTGCTCGCCAAGGAGCGTGCGGATGTCTCCTTCGGGCACCAGGTGTTGTTCTGTCCCGTCACCGACGCGAACTTCGGCACGCGCTCCTACCGCCGGTTCGCCGAGGGTCACTTCCTGCGTCGCGATGTCATTCCAGGAGGCCATGGCCACGCGCGCCGAGCGCACCGTGCGGCTGCGTTCCGGGCACAGCCCGTTCCTGTCGCAACCGGCGGAACTGGCCCGTGTTCTCTGTCGGGAACTCGCACTTCAGCCGCAGGAGCGGCGGTCCTCCCCGGCCTGATGGCCCGGGGCCGCGGCCCTGCCGGACAGAGCCGGCCGCGAGGTGTGCCTCGCGGCCGGCCGCCGTGTATGCGCGCTGAGACCGGCCGGCGCACTCGCTCACTCCCCGTACTTGCTTTGCTACATTTTAAATGCGTCAACTTTACTTGCGTCAAAGGTAAGTGTGTCGTAGGTTTGTCGTCAGGTTGAGCCGGGGCCCGTCGGCCCCCGTAAGAAAAGACTCGCCAAGCAGGCTCTCGCAGAAGCGCTTCGCGACTTCCGGTCGCCGCGCGTGACGGCTGTGATCGGCCGTCTGCGGGCGCCCCGGCCCGATGGGCCCCGCTCTTTCACGTGCGACCACCGGCCAGGCCGATGACGCGCGCCTGCGGGTCATCGGGAACGGCGACGACGGTCGAGCTCACCCACGCACATCGACAACCCCAGGAGGTTCTCCATGTCCGACATCATTCCGCCGCACTCCCGACGGGCATTCCTTTCCACCTCGGCGACCGCCGCGGCCGCCGCGGCGATGGCCGGCTCGTTCGGCGTCTTCCCCGCCCGGACGGCTTCGGCGGCCGAACCGGGAGCCCGCCCCGCCGCGGCGGCCGACAGGCGTATCCGCCCCTTCCGAGTGCATTTCCCGCGCAAGGACCTGGTCGATCTCCGCCGGCGCATCATCGACACGCGGTGGCCCGAGAAGGAGACCGTGACGGACCAGTCGCAGGGCACCCAGCTCGCGACGATGAGGAAGCTCGCGCACTACTGGGCGACGGAGTACGACTGGCGCAAGGTCGAGGCGCGGCTGAACTCCCATCCGCAGTTCATCACCGAGATCGACGGGCTGGACATCCACTTCATCCACGTCCGCTCGAAGCACAAGAACGCCCTGCCGCTGATCGTCACCCATGGCTGGCCGGGCTCGGTCATCGAGCAGCTGAAGATCATCGAACCGCTCACGAACCCCACCGCCCACGGCGGCAAGGCCTCGGACGCCTTCCACGTGGTGATCCCGTCGATGCCCGGCTACGGCTTCTCCGGCAAGCCGTCCTCCAAGGGCTGGGGACCGGACCGCATCGCCCGCGCCTGGGCCGAGCTGATGAAGCGTCTGGGCTACACCAAGTACGTCGCACAGGGCGGCGACTGGGGGGCGGTCGTCACCGACCTCATGGGCGTGCAGGAGCCGCATGGGCTGCTCGGCATCCACACCAACATGCCCGGCGTGATCCCGCCCGCCATCGACGCCGCGCTCGCGAAGGGCAACCCGCTCCCCTCGGAGACCGTGCTCTCCGACGAGGAGAAGGCAACGGTGGAGCAGCTGGACTTCGTGTACCGGCACGTCTACTACGCGTACATGATGGGCTCGCGCCCGCAGACGCTGACCGGGCTCGTGGACTCGCCCACCGGTCTCGCCGCCTTCCTGCTCGACCACGACGCGGCCAGCCTGGCGATGATCTCCCGGGTCTTCGACGGCCACCGCGAGGGCCTGTCCCGGGACGACGTGCTGGACAACATCACGCTCTTCTGGCTGACGAAGACGGGTGTGTCCGCCGCACGTCTCTACGCGGAGAACACGTTCCCGTTCTTCGGTGCGAAGGGCGTCAGGATCCCGGTCGCCGTCAGCGTCTTCCCCGACGAGCTCTACCAGTCCCCCAAGAGCTGGGCCAGGCAGGCCTACCCCAACCTGATCCACTACAACAAGCTTCCCAAGGGCGGCCACTTCGCCGCCTGGGAGCAGCCGAAGCTGCTCGTCGACGAGATCCGCACGGGCTTCCGGCCCCTTCGCTAGGCAACCCGGCGCCGGGCACGCGTACCCATCGGTGGGAGGCCGAGCGGCCGGGATCCGAGCCACTCGGCCCCCCACCGGGACGCCCGGAATCCGCGCCCGGACACGGCCGCACCGAACGGACCACCTTCCGTACCGGCCGTGAGGTCGGGCCAGACCGCACGCACGCACACGCACACGCACGCACAAGCACGCACACGCACGCACACGCACGCACACCCCCACGCATCCCCCCTCGCGAGACATCGCTTTCTCGGAGAAGCGATCGACTCGATGCTCCCGACTCGAAAGGCACGCACCATGTTCGGCAAACTCGGAGCCCCTGAGCTGCTGCTCGTCCTCGTCGTCGTCATCCTCGTCTTCGGCGCGAAGCGCCTGCCGGACATGGCGCGTTCGCTCGGCCAGTCCATGCGCATCCTCAAGAGCGAGACCAAGGCGATGCGCGAGCGGGAGGACGACACGACCGCCGCGGACGCCTTCCCGGAGCGCCCCCTCCACGCGATGCCCGGGGGGCAGCGGGCCACGGACGTCGCGCCTGCCCACGACACCTTCGACCCGCGCTGACGCCCGACAGCGTCCGCGCGACAGGAACCGAGGTCCGCTCGTGCTCTCAGCCGCCGCAACCCAAGCCCCTCCGGGGAGCATGACCCTTGCAGGGCACCTCCGCGAGCTGCGGAACCGTCTGCTCAAGGCGACCGGTGCCATTGTCGTGACCACCGTCATCGCGGGGTTGTTCTACAAGCAACTGGTCGACTTCGCCATCGCGCCCCTGCCGGGCTGCGGCACGGCCGACGGTGGAGGTACGCCCTCCGCCGGGCGATGCGGGCTCATCGCCACCAACGGTCTCCTGTCGCCCTTCACCCTCGCCCTGAAGGTGTCGCTCACCGCCGGCCTCATCGCGGCGAGTCCGGTCTGGCTCTACCAGTTGTGGGCCTTCCTCGCCCCCGGCCTGCACCGCCGTGAGAAGAAGTACGGTCTCGCCTTCCTCGCCACAGGCATCCCGCTGTTCCTCGCCGGGGCCGCATTCGCCTACGCCGTCCTGCCCACCACGGCCCGGGTACTGATCTCCTTCACCCCGGACCGGGCCACCAACATCCTGCCCGTCGACGACTTCCTGGACCTGGCGACCCGCATGGTCGTGGTGTTCGGTCTCTCCTTCGAGCTGCCCCTGGTCCTCATCATGCTCAACCTGGCGGGTCTCCTCGGCGCCCGCCGGATGACGGGCTGGTGGCGCCACATGATCATCGGCGTCACGGTGTTCGCCGCCGTCGCCACGCCCAGCAGCGACCCCCTGAGCATGCTCGCCCTCGCCGGGCCCATCACCGCGCTGTATCTGGCCGCCTGCGGCGTCTCCTGGATCAATGACAGCCGCCGCGCCCGGAAGAGCGGTACGACCATCGGCCCCGACGAGCCCTCACCGCTCCCCGCACCCGAGCCGGACCACCGCATCCGGTGAGCCGGCGCCGCTCGTCGCCCGCAACTTCCCAGGAGGCCAGTCATGTTCTTCGACATGGGCCCACTCGAGATCCTCGTCATCCTCGTGATCGCGATCGTCGTTCTCGGCCCGGAAAAGCTCCCCAAGGCGATCTCCGAGATCTCCGCCGTCCTGCGCAAAGTCCGGTCCTTCGCCGACAGCGCCCAAGCCGAGATCCGCCGGGAGCTCGGGCCGGAGTTCTCCGACCTCCGCATGGGCGACCTCGACCCGCGCGCACTGGCCGAAAGAGCCCTCGCCCGGGCCGATGACGAGGCCGGCCTGCGCGAGTTCACGGCAGCCTTCGGATTCGACGCGCCGGCGGACGGCGGGGACGGCCGGCTCGGCCCGTTCGACCGGCTCGGCCCCGCGAACGACCCCCAGGAGCGCAGAGCCTCGACCGGCTCCATGCGGGAGGGGCGCGGTGACGGGTAGAGGCCGGCCCGGACTTCCTCCCGGGCCTTGTGCGCGGCGGGCCTCAGGAGGGTGCCCGGAGTGCGTCCACGGGTTCCATGCGGGCGGCGCGCAGCGACGGATAGAGTCCGGCGAGGAGTCCGACGAGGGCG